>NZ_JONN01000003.1 GCF_000711715.1 Sphingomonas astaxanthinifaciens DSM 22298 | reverse complement strand
GCGACGATGCGGGGGTGCTGGCGGCCCTCGCGGAGCGGCACGGGAAGCAACTTCAGGAGCGCTACGCCGAGTGTCGCGCGGAGGCGCGGCGGCAATTGGTGGCGGAGCGTGGCGACCCCTCGCCCACTCGTCTGCTCTGACCCTTGCCGCAGTGCAGCAGGGGCGTCACAACGGGCCCATGCGCACCGACTTCTACCGCATCGAGCGGCTGCCGCCCTACGTCTTCGCCGAAGTGAACGGGATGCGCGCGGCGATGCGGGCGGAGGGGCGCGACGTGCTCGACCTCGGCATGGGCAATCCCGACAGCGCGCCGCCCCGCACGTCATCGCCAAGCTGGCGGAAGTCGCGGCCAATCCCCACGCGCTTGGCTATTCGGCGTCCAAGGGCATCTCAGCCTTGGCTGCAAGAGAAAAGCCGGTAGGTTCGATCTCATTCATTGTCAGAGCCGCGTGATGGGGGACCTTGATGCCGTACGGCCTGAATGTGAGCCCTGTGAACGGTCATTACGTCTCCGTGGAAGCCATCGACGGCGCGATCGACCAAGTCAGCCTGGAAGATGAAACGCCCGATGGTGGCTACCCGCCAAGAGGGAGACCCCTCAGCGCCGGTCGTCCCGTCAGGACCGAACACCTCCCGACCAGGATGCGGTGGCTGGGTCGGGAAGGTCACGCCATTCCAGACTTCGACAACGGCCTGGTCTTGAACGTGTCGGCGAAGGCCAAGGCGCTCATCGAGGAGCTCGAGCCCGGCATCCACCAGTTTGTCGAGGTCTCGTACGAGAACGCATCCGGCCAGCACCTCGAACGACGCTACTTCCTCTTCGTCGGCAACCGCCTGGACTCGATGCATCCGGACAATCCGACCATGGCCCTGAACCGCGGTATGTACTGGGTACCGTTACAGGATCTGATCCGTCGCGGTCAGCCGATCCCCGCGGACAAGAGCCCCGAAATGGCTCCCAAGATTGTTCTGAGTGCCGATCAGATCGGACATGCACATCTTTGGGTGGATAGCCGCTCTGCCGGCGGAGCGACCTTCGTTTCCGACAGGTTCGTGGACGCCGTGCGCGACAGGGGACTGACCGGATTGAAGCCAAGCGCGATCGAAACCTGGTAGCTCAGGGACCGCTTCCCACCCATTGCGGACGTTCGTCCGATCCCCATCTTGATTCCATGGTCTGGGACCTCAGAGGCGCGCTGCTAAAGAAGGGCGAGACGGAATCGGCGCGGCTGGCCGATTTCGAGTTTCGCCTGCGGGTGCGGACCTTTCGCCTGCTGGCGGCGGCGCTCGGCGAGGA
>NZ_JONN01000002.1:300000-387253 GCF_000711715.1 Sphingomonas astaxanthinifaciens DSM 22298 | reverse complement strand
ATTTACGACATTCCAGTCGAGCGTCTGAGATCGGCCCATTGCGGCCCCTCAAGGCGCTTTAACGGTTCGCTGACGCCAGCGACGTATGCCAAACGAAGTCTAAGCGTCAGGCGTTTGCACAATGCATCTCAGCTTCTCCGAAACAACCATCACCAGCATCATGAAAATCTTCGTGATCGCAGCGGCGTTAACAGCTCTCGTCGGCATTATTCTCTTCTTTGGAAAAGGTGATCTTCAGGCGAGAGTGTTTGGCACAGGGTTGGCCGTCTTGTCCGCCTTGTTCCTCTGGGGATGCCTTCGACTGTCGTGGCTTAAGCGTACGAAGGCCGCCGCCGTGATTGCCACTGGGGAAGAGGTAGTCTTCAATTCGCCGCTCTGGAGGAAGCGAGTGCGATTTGAAGATCTTGTGTCCGTCAATCGATTGAGTGTCGCTCCACAAGCGGGCCCTGTGCAAGGCAAGCGTTCTATGGAGATCATTCGACTAACCCGTAGGTCGGGAGGAGTGATGCAGGTGCCGCTGAACTTGCTTTCTGACAACGATGCTGAGGTCGAGAAATGGATGCGCCTTGTCACTTCCAAGGTGAAAGCTCAGGCGTGAGCCAACGCAGGACCGTCAGCGCAATGTCTGCTTCCCACCCATAGCGGACATTCGCGATACGGCGGGGCGAACCAACATCGTCCGATCCCTTGTGAGACGGTGAGCGGGCACCCACTTCAGACCCATGCTTCCTCTCTCCGTTCTCGACCTCTCCCCCGTCCCCGAGGGGAGCGACCCCGGCGCGTCCTTGCGCAATTCGGCCGATCTTGCGCGCCATGCCGAGGGGCTCGGCTACACGCGCTACTGGATGGCCGAGCATCATTCGATGCCGGGGATCGCGAGCGCGGCGACGGCGGTGGCGCTGGCCTATGTGGGGTCGCAGACCTCGACCATCCGGATCGGGGCGGGGGGCGTCATGCTGCCCAACCATGCGCCCTTGGTCATCGCCGAGCAGTTCGGGACGCTGGAATCGCTCTATCCTGGCCGCGTCGACCTCGGGCTCGGCCGCGCGCCGGGGACCGACCAGGCCGCCGCCTATGCGATGCGCCGCGACATGGCGTCGAGCGCCGATCGCTTCCCCAACGATGTAGTCGAGCTGCAGGGCTATTTCGCGGGCACCAATGGCCGCGTGCGCGCGATCCCGGGGGAGGGGCTGGACATTCCCTTGTGGATCCTCGGGTCGAGCACCTTCGGCGCGCAGCTGGCGGCGATGCTGGGGCTGCCTTACGCCTTCGCCTCGCATTTCGCGCCGGCGCAGATGATGGAGGCGGTCGCCATCTACCGGCGCCAGTTCCAGCCCTCGGCGCAGCTCGCCGAACCTTATGTGATGCTCGGCTTCAACGCGATCGTCGCCGACACCGACGCGGAGGCCGAGCTGCTCGCGACCTCGGTCCAGCAGGCCTTCGTGAACCTCCGCACCGGCCAGCCGGGCAAGCTCCCGCCGCCGCGCGCTGGGTTCGCCGAGACCCTGCCGATCGAGGCGCGGGCGATGCTTCGCCAGGTGCTGAGCTGCTCGGCGATCGGCAGCGTCGCCACGGCCCGGGCGCAGCTCGCCGAATTCGTCGAGCGCGCCAGGCCCGACGAGCTGATGGTGACGTCGCAGATCCACGACCATCAGGCGCGCCTGCGGTCCTACGAACTGCTGATGGAAGCGGCAAAGCAGCCCGAGCCGGCGCTGGCGGGCTGACAGCATGGTTTAGAAGGACTTGCTTAAGTCCTTGGGTTCAGGATGATCGGCACGACCGATGCCCATCCCGCGCACCTATCACGACGGCAATCCCGAGGACCGCAACGCTGCGGCCGATTTCTGGGCGTGGCTCCGCGAGCAGCCGCAGGCGGCCTGGCTCTACTATGCCCGCGTCGCCAACCGGGACGACGGCGAGGGCATCTTCATGGAGATGGTCGCGCACCCCTCGTGCGACCGCGCGCTGGCAAGCTGGCTGTTCTGGAAGAGCGGCCCCGCGCATTTCCTTGCGCAGGGTGAGCGTCCCGGTCCGGATTCGCTGCTTGGCGCGATCCTCTCGCGGTCCGACGCCGGCGGTTTTGCGCGCGGCACCCTCCATTATGGGCGCGAGGAAGTGGCACTCGAGGCGTTCGCGGCCACCAGCGCGCTCGAAGGCCGGGAAGGGGCCCCTTTCGCCATCCCGCGCGACCTTTGCGCGGCCTTCGATGGGCGCAATCCCGACCTGCCGAGCTATGACGATGAGACCGAGCGCGACCTCGCCGACATCTTCCGCCACCTCGATGGCTGGCTTCCGCGCAGCGACGCCGAAGTCGCCGAGCGCGAGCGGCGCGGCGGCAACCGGTGGTATGTCGCGGCGCTGCGCTTGCCGGAGCGGCCGGAGGTCCAGCTGGGGATGAGCGACGTCGCGGCGATCGACGCGGTGTTTGGCGAGCATCGCGCGTCGCTCGACCGGATCGAGCAGGCCCGGTTGGCCGCGCGCGGTCAGCGCAGCAGCGACCCCCTGCCGCTGGTAAATCCCGATCCCGTGCAGCGGATGGTCGGGTTGGCGCTGGTCGCGCTCAGCGCCGCCGCGCTCTATTTCCTGCTGGGGTGAGGCCGGTCAGGCCGCCGGCGCCCGCTTCGCCGCGGTCCACAGCGCCTCCTTCTCGTCGAGGCTGAGACCCTCGAAACCGGGCGCCTGTTCGATGATGCGGAAGCGCTTTTCGAACTTGGCATTCGCTTTGCGCAGCGCCTCTTCGGGGTTGATCTTGAGAAAGCGTGCGAGGTTGGTGACGGCGAAGAGGAGGTCGCCGATCTCTTCCTCGCGATGCGCGTCGTCGGTGGCGCTGTCGACCTCGTCGAGCTCTTCGAGGATCTTGGCTTTCGCGCCCGAGGCATCGGGCCAGTCGAAGCCGGTGCGCGCGGCGCGCTTCTGGAGTTTGAGCGCGCGTTCGAGCGCGGGGAGACCCAGCGCGACGCCGGCGAGGACGCTCGGGTCGGCGTCCTTCTTCGCCGCGCGTTCCTCGGCCTTGATCTCTTCCCAGCGATGGTGGCCGCCGGTGGCGTCGTCGCCGAAGATGTGCGGGTGGCGGCGCTCCATCTTGTCGCTGATGCCGTCGAGGACCTGGTCTAAGGTGAACTGGCCGGCCTCGGCCGCCATCTGCGCGTGGAAGACGATCTGGAGCGCGAGGTCGCCGAGTTCGTCCTTGAGATCGGCCATGTCGTTGCGGGCAATGGCGTCGGCGACTTCATAGGCTTCCTCGATCGTGTAGGGCGCGATCGTCGCGAAGGTCTGCACCGTGTCCCATTCGCAGCCCGTCGCCGGATCACGCAGCCGCGCCATCACATTCATCAACCGCTCGAGCGCGGCCGAGGCATCGGGCTGGCGGTGCGAAATGGCGGCGGGGGCCTCGGAAAGCTGGCTCATTCGTCCTCGTCTGCAAGTCTGATAATATATATTATGTAAAGTACGGATGGTATTGGCGGGTTGATCAGCCCTCCAGCACCAGCCACCGCCCTTCGACGCTCCAGCGCTTGAGGCTGGTCAGATAGTTCATGCCGAGCACGTTGAGCTCGTCCTCGTCGGTGACGAACATGGCGACGTCGCGGCGCTCGATCCCGCCCAGTGACACGGTCTCCGCACTGCCGCGACCGACGCGGATGAGCCCGTTGCCGGTGCGGACGAGCTGGTCGCGCTTCTCACCGACGGGCACGCCCGCCAGCGCCGCGGTCTTGCGACCGATGGTCGTCATGGTCGCGCCGCTGTCGACGAGAAAGTCGACCGGGATGCCGTTGACCTCGGCCTGAACCCAGAAATGGCCGTCGATCGCGATCGGCACGCGGATGCTGCTGGCCGCGGTGCGGACCGGCCGTCCGGTCGCTTCGGCTTCAAGCCGCTGCGCGACATAGCTCAGATCATCGCGAAAGCTGAAGACGATGAAGCCCGCGCCGAAGATGACGACGAAGGCGAGCACCGAGGTGATGCCCTTGGCGACGGGCGAGCGCCGCCCGATGAGCGCGCCCGCCACCAGCATCACCGCCATCAGCAGGTAGAGCCCGCCGAGCTGGAGGTCGTTGGTCATCATCTCAAGGGGTCAGCACCAGCTGGTCGCCCTGCACGCCCCAGCTCGACAGGCTCGACAGGAAGTTCATGCCGAGCACGGCGGTATCGTCATTGGGGTGGAGGTTGACGCTGAGGTCGGTGCGGCGGATCGACCCGATCTCGACCAGGCCGGCGGTGACGCGCGGCATGAAGAGCTCGCCATTGGCGGTGCTGACGAAATCGCCGCGCATGCCGGCTTCGAGACCCGCGGCCTTGCCGAGCTCGGCGGGAATGGTGGTGGTGGTGGCGCCGCTGTCGACGAGGAAGCGGACGGTGCGGCCATTGACCTTGCCGTCGACCCAGAAATGGCCGTCGTCGCGCTTGGGGATGCGGATCGTCGTGCCGCTGACCACCGGGGCCGCCTCCCCCATCGCCTCGCTCTTGAGGCGTGCGCCCAGCGCTCCGAATTCGCCCCGGAACGAGAAGAGCGCGAAGATGCCGGCGAAGATGGCGATCCAGGCGAGCGCCATCCGAATTGTCTTCGACGCCGTCAGGCCACGGCCGAACAGGCTCGAGGCGATCAGGACCAGGAGCAGCAGCAGGTAAAGCGCGTTGGGAGCCTGGTCGTTCATGCCGGTATCAGATCTCGATCTCCAGTCCGTCCCAGGCCGGCGCGGCCCAGTCGGGTAGTTCGGCCACAAGTTGGGCGTGGTCCATGCTGTTGTCGAGATGGCTGAGGTAAAGCTGGCCGACGCGCAGCTCGCGGGCCCAGCCGAGCACCGCGTCGAGATGCGCGTGGGTCGGATGCGGACGGCGGCGCAGGCAGTCGGCGACCCAGACATCGGCGCCTTCGTAGAGTGACGTCATGGCGTCGGTCATTTCCACGAAGTCGATGGCGTAGACGAGGCTCCGCTCGCCCTCGTCGAAGCGGAGGCCGAGGCTGGTGATCCGGCCGTGGGGCTGGTCGGTGACGCGGATTCGGACGCCGTCCATCGCCCACTCGTCGGCGACCGCCTCGCCGTGGACCACCGCGGGATAGAGGGCATTGCCCTCGAACAGATAGCGGAAGCGCTCGCGGATGCGGCCGAGCACCTCGGCCCGCGCGAAGAGCGAAACGGGCTCATGCTGGTTGTGCGCGAGCTGGCGCAGGTCGTCGAGGCCGTGGATGTGGTCGGCATGATCGTGGGTGATGATGACCCGGTCGATCGTCGCGACCTCGGCGGCAAGGAGCTGCGCGCGAAGGTCGGGGCCGGCGTCGATCAGCAGGCGGGTGTCGCCGATCGTGGCCAGCGCCGCGGCGCGCAGGCGACGGTTCTTTGGCTCGGCGGGGTCGACCGTCCCCCAGTCGTTGCCGATCCGGGGCACGCCCGAACTGGTGCCGGAGCCGAGGATGCGGAACTTCACGCTCTCGCCGCGGCCTTGTCGAACAGGTGGAAGAAGTTGGCGGTGGTGGTCTCGGCCAGCGCCTCGGGGCTCACCCCGCGCAGGTCGGCGACGAAGGCGGCGGTGTCGGCGACATAGGCCGGCTCGCACGGTCTGCCGCGGTGGGGCACCGGCGCGAGGAAGGGCGAATCCGTCTCGACCAGCAGCCGGTCCTCGGGAATGGTCTTTGCCACTTCCTGCAAGGCTTTGGCATTCTTGAAGGTGACGATGCCGGAGAGCGAGATGAAGAAGCCGATCTCGAGTCCCCTGTCCGCCAGCCACTGGGTGCCGGTGAAGCAGTGGAGCACCCCCCTCACCCCGCCCTTGGTCGCTTCCTCGGACAGGATCTGCGCCGTGTCCTCCTCGGCGTCGCGGGTGTGGATGATGAGGGGCAAGCCAGCCTCGCGCGCGGCGGCGATCTGGGCGCGGAAGCGTGCCTTCTGGCTGTCGCGGTCGGACTTGTCGTAGAAATAGTCGAGCCCGCATTCGCCGATGGCGACGACCCTGGGGTGCGCTGCGGCCTCGACCAGCGCGGCCGTGCCGAGATCGGGATGGGCGTCGGCCTCGTGCGGGTGGACGCCGATGCTCGCCCAGACGTCGGGGTGGCGTTCGGTGGCCGCGACCACCTCGGCCCATTCGCGCTGGCGGGTCGAGATATTGAGAAAACCGCCGATTCCGCGCGCCCGCGCCCGCTCGAGCACGCCCGCCTCGTCCTCGACCAGGCCGGGGTAGTTGAGGTGGCAGTGGCTGTCGATCAGCATCAGGCGGGCTCGTCGGTGGTCACGAGGTCGAGACGCGGGAAGATGGGGGTCGGTTGCGCGAGACGGTCCGCGGCCCTCCCCTCCTCGAGATAGGCGCGCAGTTTCGCGATCGAACCGGGAACGACCGGTTCGACGCAGGCGCCCAGCCGCTCGACCGCAGCGGCAAGCGTGCCGAGGACAGCGGCCATGCGGGCCGGATCGGTCTTGCGCAGCGCCCAGGGCGCCATGGCATCGACATAGGCATTGGCGGCAAAGACCGCGGCCATCCACGCCTCGAGCCCGGCGGAGAAGTCATAGTCGGTGAAGCGCGCGGTCACCGCGGCCTCGGCTTCGGCCACCTTGGCCAGCAGTTCGGCGTCGGCGGGATCCTCACCGGCGGGCGGAAGAACGCCGTCCAAGTTCTTGACGATCATCGAGAATGTGCGCTGCGCAAGGTTGCCGAAGCTGTTCGCCAGCTCGGCATTGCAGCGGGTGACGATCGCCTCGTCCGAATAGCTGCCGTCCTGGCCGAAGCTGACTTCGCGGATCAGGAAATAGCGCAGGGAATCGACGCCATAGATGCGCGCCAGCTCCATCGGATCGACCACGTTGCCGAGGCTCTTCGACATCTTCTCGCCGCGCGCGAGGAGGAAACCGTGGCCGAACACCGCCTTGGGCAAAGGCAGCTTGGCGCTCATCAGGAAGGCCGGCCAGTAGACCGCGTGGAAGCGGACGATGTCCTTGCCGATGAGGTGGAGGTCGGCGGGCCAGAAGCGGTCGTAGTTGTCGCGGTCGTCGGGGAAGCCGACCCCGGTCATGTAGGTGGTGAGCGCGTCGACCCAGACATACATGACGTGGCCGGGCGAGCCGGGCACGGGGACGCCCCAGTCGAAGCTGGTGCGGCTGACGCTCAAATCCTTGAGGCCGCCCTCGACGAAGCGGACCACTTCGTTGCGGCGGCTCTCGGGGCGGATGAAATCGGGGTTGTCGGCATAGAGCTTCAGCAGCGGCTCGGCATAGCGCGAGAGGCGGAAGAACCAGCTTTCCTCGACGGTCCACTCGACCGGTGTCCCCTGCGGCGAGAGCTTCTCGCCATTGTCGCCGGTGGTGATTTCCTTCTCGTCGTAAAAGGCCTCGTCGCGGACCGAATACCAGCCCTCGTAGCGGTCGAGATAGAGGTCGCCATTGGCCTCCATCGCCTTCCACAAGGCGATGCTCGCTTCGTGGTGGCGCGGCTCGGTGGTCCGCACGAAGGCATCGTAGCTGATCGCAAGGCCGTCGCACATGTCGCGGAAATGGCCCGACATTTCGTCGGCGAACTCGAGCGTGTCGCGGCCCTGCCCGCGGGCGGTCTGGACCATCTTCAGGCCATGCTCGTCGGTGCCGGTGACGAGCCGAACGTCGCGCCCTTGCGCGCGCTGGAAGCGGGCGATGACGTCGGCGGCGATCGCCTCATAGGCGTGGCCGATGTGCGGACAGCCGTTGGGATAGGCGATGGCGGTGGTGAGATAGAAAGGCTCGGACATGTCGGCTTCGCCTTAGAGGCAAAGCGCGCCCTTCGTCACCCCTCCCCGACGCTCGCCATGATGGTCCCCAAGGCAAAGACGGTGGCCGCCGGGTCGAGCGACAGGCGGGGCGCGATCGAGGCGGTCTCGCGGGCCTGGTCGTAGGCGGCGAGCGCCCGCTGGCGGCGGAGGCCCTCGGCGGCGCGCGCCTCGGCGGCGAGCAGCGGGGGCACGATGTCGAGGAAGGCGGCGTAGCGCGGCCGGGCGGCCTTCAGGGCCAGGGCCGAGGCGAGGCGCGAACGACGGCTATTGTCGGGGTCGCCGCGGCGCAGGATCGCAAGCGCTTCCTCGGCGAGCGGCACGAGGTCGAGCTCGGCAAAGGCGAGCGCGCGGTCGGCCGAGCCGGCGGCGAGCGCGATCAGCCGGGCGCGCGCCTCGGGGGTGAGGCTCGGCTGGCGCTCGGCTAGGATGGTGTCCAGCGTCGCATCGTCGAGCGCGCCGAAATCGAGCCGCCGGCAGCGCGAGCGGATGGTCGGGAGCAACCGCCCAGGAACGTGGCTGACCAGCAGCAGCAGGCAATTGGCCGGCGGCTCCTCGAGGAGCTTCAGGAGCGACTGCTGCGCCTGCGGCTCGAGCTCGTCCATGCAGTCGATGATCGCGACGCGCCACGGGCTCAGGGCCGGCGCGGCACGGAACAGCTCCTGCAGCTTGCGGACCTGGTCGATGACGATGCCGCGGCGAAGCTCGCCCTTGTTGGTGCCGGTCTCATGGACCTCGCGCTTGATCAGGCGGAAGTCGGGGTGGCTGCCGGCCTCGACCAGCCGGGCGATGCGGTGATCGTGCGGCACGTCGAGGCCCGGGAGGTCGACCGGCGGGCCGGCGGCCTCGGCGAGCACGCGCAGCGCGGCGGCGCGGGCGAAGGTCCCCTTCCCCACCCCCTTGGGCCCGGCGAGCAGCCAGGCGTGGTGGAGCTGGCGGCTGTCCCAGGCCGCGCGAAAGGCGGCGACCGCGCGATCCTGGCCAAGCAGCGTCACAGCAGGTCGCCCAGCGCGGCGAGCAGGCGCGCGGTGACCTCCTCCGGGGTCCCCGAGGCGTCGATCAGGCGCACCCGCTCGGGCTCGGCGGCGGCGATGGCGCGGAAGCTCTCCTCGACCGCCTGGTGGTAGGAGGCCGGTCGGCCGCCGATCCGGTCGCTCGCCGCGCCGTCGCGGGCGCGGGCGCGTTCGGCGCCTTCAGGGTGGAGCAGGAGCAGGGTGCGGTCGGGAAACCACCCCTCGATGCCGAAGGCATTGACCGCGCGGACCGCCTCGATCCCGAGGCCGCCGGCGCCGCCCTGATAGGCGAGGCTCGAATCGACGAAGCGGTCGGAGAGGACCCACTGCCCGCCAAGGATCGCCGGACGGACGATCTTGTCGACATGATCGGTGCGCGCGGCGGCGAACAGCAGCGCCTCGGCTGGCGCGCTCCAGCGCTCCTCGCCGCCCTCGAGGAGCAGGCGGCGGATCGCCTCGGCGCCCTCGCTTCCGCCGGGCTCGCGGGTGGTGACGACGGTCAGGCCGCGCGCGCGCAGCGCCTCGGCGAGGGCGGCGAGCTGGGTGGACTTGCCGACCCCCTCCCCGCCTTCGAGCGTGATGAAGCGGCCGCGGGCCAAGGGCTCAGGCCATCCCCACGAGTTGCTTGAGGCCGAGCCACAGGCGCCCGAAGAAGCCGGCCTCGCCGACCGCCTCGCCGGCGACCAGCGGCATGCGCTGGGCGGTGCCGTCGGGGGTGGTGACGACCAGTTCGGCGACCTGCTGGCCCTTGGCGATCGGGGCCTTCAGCGGACCCTGGTAGGCGATCTTGAGCTTGGGCTCACCGCCGACCGCGCCGGCGGGATAAGTGACCGCGATCGGCCGCTCGGCGACAAGCGGCACGGTGGCGGCATCGCCCAGCTGGACTTCGGCCGAGCCGACCGCGGCATTGGCGGCGTAGAGCGGCTTCGACTGCCAGGCGTTGAAGCCCCAGTTCATCAGCTTGACCGATTCCTCGATCCGGCTGTTGTAGGTCGGCAGCCCCGCGACGACCATGATCAGGCGGCGGCCGTTCTGCTCGGCCGAGCCGGTGAAGCCATAGCCCGCCTCCTCGGTATGGCCGGTCTTGAGGCCGTCGGCGCCCTGGATCTTGCCGAGGATGGGATTGCGATTGGCCTGCGTGATGTCCTGGCCCGAGCCGAGGGTCTTGCCCCAGGTGAACGAGGGCTGGCCGTAGAATTGCTTGTAGAGCTTGGGGTGGCGCTCAATCGAGGCGCGGGCGAGCTTGGCGAGGTCGCGCGCGGTGACGAAGGTGCAGCCCTCGTCGGGCCAGCCGTTCGAATTGCAGAAGCGGCTGCCGGTCATGCCGAGCTTCTTCGCCAGCGCGTTCATCTGGGTGGCGAAGGCCTGCTCGGTCCCGCCGATGCACTCGGCGACCACGACCGACGCGTCGTTGCCCGAGAGCGTGACGATGCCGTGGAGGAGGTTCTCGAGGCTGACCTGCTCGTTGGGGCTGAGGAACATGGTCGAGCCGGCCGCCGGGCCATGCCATTTCTGCCAGGTGGCCGGCTGGACGGTGCAGGTCTTGGACAGCGAGAGCTTGCCGCTCTCGATCAGCTCGAAGGCGACCTCGGTGGTCATCATCTTGGCCATGCTCGCCGGCGGCATGGGGGTGTCGGCGCCCTTGTTGAGGAGCTCGGCGCCCGAGGACAGGTCGAGCAGATAGGCGACCCGCGCGGGCGTCTCGAACGGCGGCGCGGCGGCGGGCGCAGCGATGGTGGTGGCAAGCGCGGTGGCGGCGACGAGGGTGCGAAGGCGATTCATGGGCCGGTGGTAGCGCTGCCTTGCCCTCCCGTCATCCCGGGCTCGACCCGGGATCCGCCTTTTCTCGGCGGTTGCGACGAAGTGAAGGCGGACCCCGGATCAGGTCCGGGGCGACGGCACGGTCGAACCTAGCCTCCGGCGGCAATGCGATCGGCCAGCAACCCCACCGAGAGCGCGTAGAAGTTCGAGCAATTGTAATCGAGGATCGCGCGGTAGTTGACCGAGAGAAGATAGGCGGTCGCCCCCTGCCCGTCGGGCTCGATCAGAGTCGCCATCTCGCTGTCGGCAAGCGCGGTGCGCTGCGGCTGCACGCCGAGCGCGCGCCACTCGCGCATGGTCAGCCAGCGGCTGTGACGGCGGAAGACCTGGGGACAGCGCGGCGGATTGAGCGTGGTGCGGAGCGCCGCGCGGTTGAGGCTCGCAGGCACATTGACCGGGATCCCCCAATGGACTCCGCGCTTCCAGCCGGCGTCGCGCAGATAGGCGGCGATGCTGGCCAGCCCGTCCATCTCGCTGCCCCAGATATTGGCCTGGCCGTCGCCGTCGCCGTCGGTGGCGAGGCGGAGCACGTTCGACGGCATGAACTGCGGATAGCCGGTGGCGCCCGCCCAGCTGCCCTTGAGGCGGCTGCGCGGGGTGCCGCGGTCGATCAGCTGGAGGGCGGCCACGAACTCTTCCTCGAAGAAGGACCGGCGGCGGCCTTCATAGGCCAGCGTCGCAAGCACATCGAGCAAGTCGAAATTCCCCGTCACCCGGCCATAGCTGGTCTCGTGGCCGAAGATCGCCATCACCACCTGCGGCTCGACCCCGAAGCGCTGCTCGAGCCAGGCGAGCTGCGCGCGGTTGTTGCGGAAGCGCGCGGCGCCGCGGTTGATGAGGTCGGGCGTGACGTGCTCGGCCTTGTAGGGCGCGAAGGGCGGGATGTAGCTCGAATTCGGCGGACCGCCCGGTTGCTGGCGGTCGAGTGCGACCACGCGGGCATTCTGGGTGACGTAAGGGACGGTCGCGGCGATCGTCGCCTCGCGCACGCCGGCGGTCCGGGCGAGGCTCGCCAATCGCTGCTTGTAGCCCGCAAAGCCGCTGACCGCCCCGTATGTGGAGGCGGCGGGGGTGATGATCCGGATCGGCTCGGGCGGAAGCGTTCGAACCTGGACCGGCGCGGGCGCGGGCGCGGTCCGGGGCGGCTCGGCGGGGCGGTCGGGCAAGGGCGCAAGCGGATCGGGCTCGAGCCGCGCGCTCGCCGGGGTCAGCGCGATCGCCGACAGGCACAGAAGGGAAGCACTCCACCGAAACGCCACGTGCTGAAACTTCCTCCCGCTCATCACTCACCAACGCGCCAGGCACGAGCCCGTTCAGCCGCCTTGCGTCAAGCCATGCCTCAGGTCTAGGCGGGCAAAGCTGAACGGACGCCGACACGGGGCGTCCCGTGTCCGGATGGGTGGCCGAGTGGTTTAAGGCAGCGGTCTTGAAAACCGCCGTGCGGGGAACCGTACCGTGGGTTCGAATCCCACCCCATCCGCCAGCATCCGCCTCCGTCCGCCCTGCCGTTCGTCGCCTCGCCGAACCGTTCGTCGACCGGTCGAACCAGCCGCGCCACATTTGTCGCGCCGTCTTAGTCTGCTCGCACAGACAAGGGGAATGAATGTGACGAACTGGGTGCGGGCGACGGCGATTGCGGCGGCAATGATGACGTCGACGGCGGCAAGCGCGGGGGGTGGATCGGTCCAGGACCGGGTCACGCCCTATGACGCGAAATTCTTCGCCCAATATGCTCCGCGGACCGCGCTCGACATCGTCCAGCGCGTCCCCGGCTTCAACTTCGACCAGGGCAATAGCGATGTCCGCGGCTTTGCCGGGGCGGCGGGCAATGTCGTCATCAACGGCGCCCGGCCGAGCAGCAAGGCCGAGGGCCTGGCGACCGTCCTGTCGCGAATCCCGGCGAGCAGCGTCATCCGGGTCGAGGTCGCTCCGGGCGACCTCTACGGCTCGGACTATGCCGGCAAGAGCCAGGTCCTGAACCTCGTCCTGTCGGCGACCGGCGGGACCGAGGGCAATGTCACTTTGTCGGCCAACCGCCTCTACACGGGATACGTCAACACCGACGCCAAGGGCTCGGTCCAGTGGAAGCGGGGCGCCTCGACCATCAGCCTGTCGGGCGGCACCGGGCGCTCGCGCCAGGTCGAGGAAGGCCATGACTATGTCGACGCCCTCCCCTCGGGCGAACGGATCGAGACCCGCCGCAAGATCAACAGCTATTTCGACAAGAATCCCTTCATCAGTGCCAATTGGGCGCTCGAGCGGGCGCCCGACAAGGCGATTCGCGCCAACATCCGCTGGCAGCCGAGCCGCTTCGACCTGACCCAGCGCAACCGCGTCGACACGGTCGGCGAGCCGCTCCACGACGACAGCCTGGTCCAGCATTACAAATTGCCGGTGTTCGAGATCGGCGGCGACATCACCCGTCCGCTCGCCGGGGGCGCGATCAAGCTGGTGGCGCTGGCCACGCGGCGGAAGAAGGACAATTTCGACGCCTACCTCGGCCGCGACGGCCTGCTTTCCGACGATCCCGCGGTCATCGGCGGGTTCGAGCAGCGCCAGAAGGCGAAGCTCGACGAGACCATCGGCAAGCTGAACTGGAGCCGCGCCGACCTCGCCGGCTTCACGGTCGAGGTGGGCGCCGAGGCCGCGCTCAACAAGCTCGACAACCAGACCCGCCTGTCGGTGATCGAGGAGGACGGGACCCGCGTCCCCGTCGCGCTTCCGATCGCCAATGCGGTGGTCAAGGAGAAGCGCGGCCAGCTGACCTTCAACGCCGGGCACAATCTCTCGCCGACCGTCCGGATCGACGGCGGGATCGCCTATGAATTCTCGCACCTCACCGTCACCGGCGACACCGAGGCGTCGCGGACGCTGCGGTTCTGGAAACCCACGCTCAACCTCGACTGGCAGCCCAAGGGCGGCTGGCACGCGCGGCTGTCGGCACGGCGGACGGTGGCGCAGCTGAATTTCTACGATTTCATCAGCGTCGCCGAACTCAGCACCGACCGGGTCAATGCCGGCAATGCCGACCTTCGCCCGCAGCGGACCTGGGAATTTCGGGCACTGCTCGAGAAGAGTGTTCTCGGCGACGGCCAGCTGAGGATCGAGGCGGCCTATGATCGGGTGTCGGCGCTGCAGGACCAGATCCTGACGCCCGATGGCTTCTCGGTCCCCGGCAACCTCGGCACCGGCACGCGCCGCGGCATCTCGGCGCAGCTCGACACCCCGCTCGACAAGCTCGGCCTCAAGGGCGTGCGGGTGAAACTGAACGGCCAGGTCCAGAAGACCCGGGTCCACGACCCCATTTCGGGCCGGGTCCGGCGGTGGAGCGATTATTGGCCTGAGTGGGAGGTCGGCATGGAGCTGCGCCGCGATGTCGGGCCCTGGTCCTATGGGGTGAGCGTCAACGACCGCGACAGCTTCTATTTCTATCGCGCCGACGAGACCGACCGCAATTTCAACGACAAGCCCTATGGCACGGCTTTCGTCGAATGGCGGCCCTCGGCGCGGACTTCGCTCACGCTCGACATCGACAATGCCTTCGACACCGCGGGGGGGCGCGAGCGGTTGTTCTTCCTTCCCAATCGCTCGGTGGAAAATCCCGCTTTCCGCGAGCGGCGGATCCGCAATCGCCACGTCTCGTTCGGGCTGACCTTGAAGCAGAGCTTCGGCGGGGGTGGCGCGAAAAGTTGAGGGGCGATAAAGGGCGTTCCATGCTGAAGACGCCCGATCCCGCCCTCGCCCACGAGCCCCGCCTGCTGCCCTTCGACTGGGCCGATCCCCTCGGCCTCGAGGAGCAACTGACCGAAGAGGAACGGCTGGTCCGCGACACCGCCGAAGCCTTCGGCCAGGAGAAGCTCCAGCCGCGGGTGACAGAGGCGTTCCTCAACGAGGAGTTCGACCGCGAAATCCTGCGCGAGATGGGTGAGCTCGGCCTCCTCGGCCCGACCATCCCGACCCAATATGGCGGCGCCGGCCTCGGCTATGTCGCCTATGGCCTCATCGCCCGCGCGATGGACCGGGTCGACAGCGGCTATCGCTCGGCGATGAGCGTGCAGAGCTCACTCGTCATGTATCCGATCTTCGCCTACGGCTCGGAAGAGCAGCGCATGAAGTATCTCCCGGGCCTCGCCAGGGGCGAGCTGGTCGGTTGCTTCGGCCTGACCGAGCCCGACGCCGGCTCCGATCCGGGCGGGATGCGCACCCGCGCCGAGAAGACCGCGACCGGCTACAAGCTGACCGGCGCCAAGATGTGGATCACCAATTCGCCGATCGCCGACGTGTTCGTGATCTGGGCCAAGTCCGACGCCCATGGCGGCAAGATCCGCGGCTTCATCCTCGAGAAGGGGATGCCCGGTCTCACCGCGCCCAAGATCAGGCAGAAGCTGTCGATGCGCGCCTCGATCACCGGCGAAGTCGTGATGGACGGGGTCGAGGTCGGCGAGGACGCGCTGCTGCCCAACGTCGAAGGCCTCAAGGGTCCGTTCGGCTGTCTCAACCGCGCCCGCTACGGCATCGGCTGGGGCGCGATGGGCGCGGCGGAATTCTGCTACGAGGCGGCGCGTCGCTACACGCTCGACCGTCACCAGTTCGAACGGCCGCTGGCGTCGAACCAGCTGGTCCAGCTGAAGCTCGCCAACATGGTCACCGAGATCGCCTTGGGCCTGCAGGCGGCGCTGCGCGTCGGCCGGCGTCTGGAAGCGGGCGAGCTCATCCCCGAGACGATCAGCCTCATCAAGCGCAACAATGTCGGCAAGGCGCTCGACATCGCCCGGGTCGCCCGCGACATGCACGGCGGCAACGGCATCAGCGCCGAATATCAGGTGATCCGCCACCTGCTGAACCTCGAGACGGTCAACACCTACGAGGGCACGCACGACGTCCACGCGCTGATCCTCGGGCGCGCGATCACCGGCATCAGCGCTTTCTAGGTCCCACAAACACGTCGTCCCCGCGAAAGCGGAGACCTCAGGCATCGCGCTAGGCGGCCGAGGTCCCCGCCTGCGCGGGGACGACGAATAAGGTCAGATTGGTGGGCCCCGGCTTTCGCCGGGGCTCATCAGCTTACGACGGCTGGCCGTCGCCCGAGCCCATGCCCAGCCGCTCGAGGTCGGCCGCGTCGGGACGCTTGTCGAAGACGGCGTCGATCAGGCCGAAGGCCTTGGCCTCGTCCGCCTCGAGGAAGCTGTCGCGATCCATCGCCTTCTCGATCGTCTCGAGGTCCTTGCCCGTATATTTCGCGTAGAGCGAGTTGAGGCGGGTGCGCATGCGCAGGATCTCGCGCGCCTGGATCTCGATGTCCGAGGCCATGCCCTGGGCGCCGCCCGAGGGCTGGTGGACCATGATCCGGCTGTTGGTCAGCGCGACGCGCATCCCCGGCTCACCCGCGGCGAGGAGGAAGCTGCCCATCGAGGCGGCCTGGCCGATGCAGACAGTGCCGACGCGCGGCCGGATGTACTGCATGGTGTCGTGGATCGCGAGGCCGCTGGTGACCACGCCGCCCGGCGAGTTGATGTACATGAAGATGTCCTTCTTCGGGTTCTCGGACTCGAGGAAGAGCAGCTGGGCGACGATCAGCGAGGACATGTGATCCTCGATCGGGCCGGTGATGAAGACGATCCGCTCGCGCAGCAGGCGCGAATAGATGTCGAAACTGCGTTCGCCGCGGTTCGACTGCTCGATGACGATCGGAACCAGACCGCTGACGATATCTGCATGATCCATGGGGTAAGACTTGTCCTGTCGTTGCGTTCCCGGACTACATCGGGCGGTTGCCGGACAAGTTCAAGCCGCCCGCAACAGGAAGGGGCGACCGACGCATCCGCCGGCCGCCCCTGCCCCGTTCAGCCCTGCGGGCCGCTTACCACTTGTAGGCGATGCGGCCGTAGAAGAACTGGCCGGGCACGTCGTAGGTGGTCGGATCGTAATTGTTGATGCTGCAGGTGAAGCAGGCCGGCGGATCCTTGTCCGTCAGGTTGTTCCCGCCCACCGTCAGCATCAGACGCTTGTCCATGATCGGCGGGGTCCAATTGACCTGTGCGTCGACGTAGAAGCGGCTGCCGAGCTTGTTCGAGGTCGCGGTGGTGTTGAACAAGGGCGTCAGGCTGCTCTCGACCACGCTGTGGATGTAGCGCCCGGTGACCGAGGCGCCCAACCCGCCGAGGCTCCAGTCGGCCGTGCCGTTCCACTTGAACTTGGGGTAGGCCTGGTCGGGGCTGCCCCGCTCGGTGCCGCGGCGGTTGATCGTGAGGTTGCCGAGGCTGCCGTTGTTCTGGGTCACCTTGTATTTCAGCAGCCACGAGGCGTTGCTGGTGAGCCCGATCCGGCCCCACCCGCTCTCGGGTGAGCGGTAGCTGGCGGTGAGGTCGAACGAGCGGGTCTTGATGCTCGCCAGGTTCTGCAGCGTGCCGTCGATCTCGTTGACGAAGCCGTTGGCGGTGCGCACGACGAGATCGCAGTTGACCGCGGATAGCGCGCAATTGTTGAGCGTCAGGCTGGGATCGAGCGCGGCGATCGCGTTCTTGACCTTGATGTCGTGCCAGTCGCCCTCGATGCTGATGCTGTGCCCGCCGAAGCGATGGGCATAGACCGCGCCGAGGTTGATGCTCTTCGACGTCTCGGGCTTGAGGTTGCGATTGCCCTGCGTGATCACCGGCAGCTGGCCCGGATCCTCGGCATAGCTGCCGTCGGCGGGAACCCCGTCGGCGATGCAGTTGGCCTGCGCGGTCGGGCTGGTCTGCCACGGATTGCCGGTCTGGTTCGAGCAGGGATCGGCCACCGGAAGGTCGTAGCGCGACCGTCCACCATAGAGCTCGCCCAGCGTCGGCGCGCGGAAGCCGGTCGAATAGGCACCCCGGATGAGGATGTCGTGAACCGGCTTGTAGAGCCCGCTGACCGTGTAGGTGGTCTTGCTTCCGCTGGTCGAATAGTTCGAGTGGCGGATCGCCGCGTTGGCCTCGAGCGAATAGGCCATCGGCTGTTCCTTGAGGATCGGGACCCTCACTTCGCCGTAGATTTCGTCGACATTATACTTGCCCGCCGCCGGCTGGGCCGGAATGTCGGCGCCAAGGCCCGCCGAGACGATCGGGTCGGGCGTGAAGCGCGCGCTCTGGTAGCGATGCTCGACACCGACCGCGAAGGCGAGCGGGCCCGCCGGCAGGTCGGTGATGTCGCCGCTGAGGTTGGCGGTATAGTCCCACAGCTTCTGGTTGCTGCTGTCGTGCTCGGTGAAGGCGATGTAGTCGAGCATCGCCGGGGTGATCGAGCCCGCCCCGCCGAACAGGTTCAGCGGCACGCAGCCCGGCGTCGCGTTGCAGGCCGCGACCGGGCCCAGCGCCACGGCGACGCGGTCGGCGCGGACGTTGCCGGTGAAGCGCTGGTTCGCCTCGTTGATCCCGAACAGCGCGTTCACGTCCCAATACCAGTCGTGGCCGCCGACGTTGAACTTGCCGTCCAGCGTCGCCGCGCCCGAATAGGTGTTCACCTTCTGCGTGAAGTCGCGCTGACCGGCCTCGACCAGGCGACGGGCGACGAAGCTGTAGTTGGGCGTCAGGCCGTTCGAGGTCCCGTCGGGATTGAGGCCCGACTGCAGCGTCACGCCGAACGGGTTGAACGGATTGGTGACGTCGATCGAGAGCGTGTCGAACAGGCTGCCCGCGCCATTGCCCGCGTCGGGACCGATGAACAGGGGCTCGAACGCCGCGCGATTGTTCGAATTGCGGCGGTTGTAGCTGCCGCGCAGGCGCAGGTTGATCGTGTCGTTGAGCTCGGTCTTGGTGCTGAACCAGCCGCCGTAACGCTCGTTCGGGGTCAGGATGTACTGATATTGCGCGAAGTTGAAGCGGTCGGCGTTGGTGAAGGCGCGCAGCTCACCAAGCGTCGGCGTGCTGTCGGGCGGGTTGGAGATAGTCTGGCTTCCGTTGAAGGTCAGGAAGCGCCCGTTGACCGCCGCGCTCGAGCACCCGCTGCCCGGAATGGCGCAGGTGGTCTGCCCCGGATTGGGGAATTGCGAAATGTCGCGGTCGCGCGAGAAGACCGGCTTCTGCTTGCTGTAGAAGCCGCCGACCACGATGCTGGTCGCGGGGAACTGGAAGCCGTAGCTCGCCTGATAGTCCTGGGTCTCGCCGTCGCCCTGGCGATATTCGCCATATTGCGCCGAGGCGCGCAGCCCCTTCTGGCGCTGGACGGTGATGACGTTGACCACGCCCGCGATCGCGTCCGAGCCGTAGAGCGGCGAGGCGCCGGCCTGCAGCACTTCGATCCGCTCGATCATGTTGGTCGGGATGGAATTGAGGTCGACCGAGCCCGGGATACCGCTGGCGCTGGTGCCGTTGACGAAGCGCAGGCCGTCGACCAGCACGAGGGTGCGGTTGGCGCCGAGATACCTGAGGTCGATGGTCGCCGAGCCGGCGCCGACACCGCCGCCGTCGGGCGGGTTGCCGAGATTGCCGCTGGCATTGACCTTGGTGTTGAGCCCGCCGCTGGCGCTGGGCAGCCGCTGGAGGACGTCGGCGACCGCGGCGAGACCGGTCTTGGCGAGCGAATCCTGGTCGAGGACCACGACCGGCGCTTCCTGCGCGAGCGGATCGCGGCGGATGCGCGATCCGGTGACGACGATTTCCTCGCCCGGTGCCGCCGCTTCCGGAACCGCCGAGCTTCCCGGTTCGGCGGTCTGGGCGAAGGCCGGCGCGGCCAGCGCGCTGGCGAGGACGAAAGCGGCACAGCTGTTGTGCCAGCGCATCGATTGTCGACTCATTGAACACCCCCTGTTTAATCGCGGTTTTCCGCGACCGAAAAGGTGCGCTCATATTTGGGTTTGGAACAGCGATTTCTTGCTGTGGTATTTGCGACGTGAGCGATTGTTGCTTTGCCGTTACAGTCAGGACCGGGTCTGGCCGCTTCCCCGGACGACATATTTGAAGCTGGTGAGCTGGTCGGGCCCGACCGGCCCGCGGGCGTGGAGCTTGCCCGTGGCGATCCCGATCTCGGCTCCGAAACCGAATTCGCCCCCGTCGGCGAACTGGGTCGAGGCGTTCCACAGCACGATCGCACTGTCGACCTGGCCGAGGAAGGACTCGGCGACGTCGGCGTCCTCGGTGATGATCGCCTCGGTGTGGCCGGTGCCGTAGCGGGCGATGTGGGCGGCCGCTTGCCGCCAGTCGCTGACGGTGCGGATGCTGAGGACGGGTGCGAGATATTCGGTCCCCCAGTCGGCCTCGTGCGCGGGGAGCATGGGGACGATGGCGGCGGCCTCGGCGTCGCCGCGAAGCTCGCAGCCGCGAAGCGCCTCGGCGATGGCCGGGAGCATCGGCAATGCCGCGCGGTCGATCAGCAGGGTCTCGGTCGCGCCGCAGACCGAGACGCGGCGGAGCTTGGCGTTGGCGACGATCGCCGCCGCCTTGGCCGCATCCGCCGCTTCGTGGACGTAAGTGTGGCAGACGCCTTCGAGATGACCCAGCACGGGCACCCGCGCCTCGGCCTGAACCCGCTCGACGAGGCTTTTCCCCCCACGCGGGATGACGAGGTCGAGATTTCCCCCAAGGCCCTCCAGCAGCGCGCCCACCGCCGCCCGGTCGGTCGTCGGCACGATCTGGACCGCCGAAGCGGGCAGGCCGGCGTCCTCCAGTCCCTGCGCCAGCGCCCCGTGGATCGCCTGGCTGGTGGCGAAGCAGTCCGAGCCGGGTCGGAGGATCACCGCATTGCCTGAGCGGACGCAGATGGCGGCGGCGTCGGCGGTGACGTTGGGCCGCGCCTCGTAGATCATGCCGATGACCCCGATCGGGGTCCGGACGCGGGCAATGTCGAGGCCGTTGGGACGCTTCCACCGCGCCAGTTCGGCCCCGACCGGATCGGGCAAGGCGGCCACGTCCTCGAGCGCCGTCGCAATGGCCTCGAACCGGGCGGAGTCGAGCATCAGCCGGTCATGGTGGCGGGTCGCGGCGGCGAGGTCGGCGGCATTGGCAGCGAGGACCTGCGGCGCGTGTTCGCGCAGCCGGACCGCCATGGCGCGGATCGCGGCGCTGCGCTGCGCCGCGTCCGCCCGGCGGAGCGCCTCGGCACCGGCGCGGGCGTCACGGCCGAGCGCGATCATCTGCTCTTCGAGGCTCATCGGAGCACCATATCATCGCGGTGGATCAGTGCATCCCCGCGCGAATAGCCGAGGATCTCGGCAATGGCGCTGCCCCGCTTGCCCACCAGCCGCACCGCCTCGTCGGCGTCGTAGCGGGCAAGGCCGCGAGCAAGTTCGCGGCCGTCTGGTGATAGCACGACGAGGCAGTCGCCGCGCCCGAAGCGGCCCTCGACCGCCGTCACCCCGGCGGGAAGCAGGCTGCTGCCGCGGGCCAGCGCGGCAGCGGCGCCGGCGTCGATCCGGAGGCTTCCCACGGGCTTGAGCGTTCCCGCGATCCACGCCTTGTAGGCGCTCGCCGGGCTGCCGTGGGCGGCAATGGCCGTGTGGCGCGCGTCGCCGGCGATCAGGCGAGCGAGCGGGCGCTCCCCCGCCCCGCTTCCGATCAATGTCACGCAGCCCGCCGCGGCGGCGATCTGCGCGGCCTCGAGCTTGGTCCGCATGCCCCCGGTGCCGGGACCGGCGGCGTCCGTGTCGCCGGCCAGCGCGAGGATATCGGGGGTGAGCTCGGCGACATGCGGCAGATGCTCGGCGGCGGGGTCGCGGCGCGGGTCGGCGGTGTAGAGGCCGTCGATGTCGCTCAAGAGGACGAGCGTGTCGGCCCCGGCAAGCTGCGCGACGCGCGCCGAGAGCCGGTCATTGTCGCCGACCCGGAGCTCGGCAGTGGCGGTGCTGTCATTCTCGTTGATGATCGGCACAGCGCCCGCGGCCAGCAGCGCTGCGAGCGTGCCGCGAGCGTTGAGGTAGGCGCGGCGGTCCTCCGTGTCGTTGGCGGTGAGCAGGAGCTGCGCGGTGACGAGGCCGACGGGCGCGAAGGCTTGGCCCCACGCCTGCATCAGGAGCGGCTGGCCGGCGGCGGCGGCGGCCTGTTTCTGGTCGAGCCGGGGCGACTTCGGCAGCCCGAGGAGATCGCGGCCGAGCGCCACCGCCCCCGAACTGACGAGGATCACCTCGGTCCCTTGCGCGCGCAGCGCGGCGACATCGGCGGCGAGGCGCTCGGGAAACCCCTCCCCGCCCGTCACCAGCGCCGAGCCGAGCTTGACCACGAGCCGCCGGACGGGCGGCCCGGCCATCAGGCGTCGAGCCCCGGCGCGGGCTGCGCGAGATAGGCCAGCCGGCGGATCTCGCGGCGGCCGTGGGTGACGGTGTCGAGGATGAGGCCGGTGAAGAAGAAGAGCATGGCGACGATGACCATGCCGGTGACGAGGATTGCGGTCGGCACCCGGGGGACCAGCCCGGTGTCGAGATAGGTCAGCACCAGCGGCACCGACAGCAGCACCGCGAGCACCAGCATGAGCGCCGCGAGGATCCCGAAATAGAGGGTCGGCCGCTCGATCCGGTAGAGGTTGAGCATGGCCTTGAGGATCCGCCAGCCGTCGCGATAGGTCGAGAGCTTGGAGGCCGAGCCCTCGGGCCGCGCGCCATAAGCGGTGGCGACCTCGCCGACCGGCATCCGCAGTTCGAGCGCGTGGACGCTCATCTCGGTCTCGATCTCGAAGCCCGCCGACAGGACCGGGAAACTCTTCACGAACCGCCGCGAGAACACCCGGTAACCACTGAAGACATCAGTGAAACTGCGCCCGAACAGGCTCGACAGGAGGCCCGTGAACAGGCGGTTGCCCCAGACATGGCCGCCGCGATAGGCCTCCTTGGCCTCGTGCTGGCGCGTACCGACGACCATGTCGAGCTGCTCGGCGAGCACCATGTCGACCATCGCCGGCGCGGCGCCAGGGTCATAGGTGAGGTCGCCGTCGGCCATCACATAGACGTCCGCCTCGACGTCGGCGAACATCCGCCGGACGACATGGCCCTTGCCCTGCTGGCGCTCGGTCCGCACCACCGCGCCGGCAGCGCGCGCCACCTCGGCGGTGCGGTCCCGGCTATTGTTGTCGTAGACGTAGACGGTCGCGGTCGGCAGCGCCGCGCGAAAGCCCGCCACCGTCTGCGCGATGGCGGCTTCCTCATTGTAGCAGGGCAGCAGCACGGCGATGCGTGGCTGGTTCGCCGTCATCCCTTGTTCCCCTGTGCGTCATCCCGGCCCCCGAGCCGGGATCCCGCTTCTTCCTTCGAACAGAAGAACGAGAAGCGGGACCCCGGGTCAAGCCCGGGGTGACGAGTAGCGCTTAAGCCGAAGCCTTCTTGGCTTTCTTGGCGGGCGCCTTGGCCGGGGCGGCGTCCTTCACCGGCTCGGCCGGGACCGGCTTGTCGGCTTCGGCCTCGACCGCGCCCTTGGCGGGCTTGGCCGGCTTCTTCTTGGGCTCGGCCTTGGCTTCGGTGGCCGGAGCCTCCTCGGCCGCAGCGGCCTTCTTGCCCTTGGCGGCGGCCTTCTTCGCGGGCTTGGCCTCATGGGCATGGTCGTGGCCGCAGCCCGGACCATGGACATGGCCTTCCTCGGCCTCGAGATCGGCTTCGATCTCGGCGCGGGTCGCGGCGCGATCGGTGATGTCGGCCTTGGTGAAGAGGAAGTCGACGACCTTGTCCTCGTAGAGCGGCGCGCGCAGCTGGGCGGCGGCCATCGGCTCCTGCTGGATGTACTGGATGAACCGCTCGCGGTCCTTGGGCTGATACTGCTGCGCGGCCTGCGCGATCAGCCGGTTCATCTCCTGCTGGGTCACCTCGATGCCGTTGGCGGCACCAATTTCGGAGAGGAGCAGGCCGAGACGGACGCGACGCTCGGCGATCTTGCGATAATCGTCCTTGTCCTTCTCGATCTCGGCCTTGGCGGCTTCGGGATCGGCCTCGTGGCTGGCTTCATGCTCGAGCTGGGCCATGATGTTGGCGAACTCGGCATCGACCATCGAGGGCGGGACGTCGAACGAATGGGCGGCGGCCAGCTGGTCGAGCAGGCGGCGCTTCATGTGGGTGCGGGTGAGGCCGTTCAGTTCCTGGCTCTGCTGGTCGCGGAGCAGGCCCTTCAGCTGGTCGAGGCTCTGGAGGCCGAGGTTCTTGGCGAAGTCGTCGTCGATCTTGGTCTCGCCCGCGACCTTCACCGCGGTGACCTTGACGTCGAAGGTCGCCGGCTGGCCCTTGAGGTTCTCGGCCGGATAATCGTCGGGGAAGGTGACGTTCAAGGTGCGCTCGTCACCGACCTTGGCGCCGATCAGCTGGTCCTCGAAGCCGGGGATGAGCGTGCCCGAGCCGATCTCGACCGCCATGTCGGTGCCGGTACCGCCCTCGAAGGCGACACCGTCGGCGGTCTTGCCGACGAAGTCGATCACCACCTGGTCGCCGGTCTCGGCCTTCTTGCCCTTCTTGGCGTCCTCGAAGCGCTTGGACTGGCTGGCGAACTGCTGGACCTGCGCGTCGACCGCGGCCTCGTCGACCTCGGCGGTCAGGCGCTCGAGCTTCAGGCCGTCGATCTGCGGGGTCGGAACGTCGGGCAGCGTCTCGAAGCGGACCGTGACCTCGGCGTCCTTGCCGGGCTCATAGCCGTCCTTCAATTCGATCGCGGGCTGCATCGCCGGACGCAGCTTGTTGTCGGCCAGCAGCTTCTGGACGCCGTCCTGGATGGTGGTCGACAGCGCGTCCTGGTGCAGCGCCTCGCCATGCATCTTGCGGATGAGGTTGGCGGGGACCTTGCCGGGGCGGAAGCCGGGCATGCGGATCTGCGGGGCGATGCGCTTGACCTCGCCCGCGATCTTGTCGTCGATCTCGGCTGCCGTGAAGGTCAGCGTGTAGGCCCGCTTCAGGCCCTCATTCTCGATCTCGACGCTCTTCATGATGGCGAAAATTCCCGATAAAACGTTGAAAGGTGATGCGGATCGGCTCGCTTGGGGCGGCGGCGGAAACTGGTGCGGGCGAAGGGACTCGAACCCCCACATCTTGCGATACTGGAACCTAAATCCAGCGCGTCTACCAATTCCGCCACGCCCGCGCGAGCGTTCAGGGGCGGCCCTATAGCAGCCTCACCCCGGGGGGCAAGCGCGGTGGACCCGGCGGGGCCTTCCGTTCGTTCACGCCCCCATGCAACAGCTTCCCCCCTTCCCCGACGACGCCCCCGGTTTCGAGCCCAGCCAGCCCGGCCAGCCGAGCGAAGCCCCGCCCGAGACCCCGCCCGCCGAGGCGCCGGTTGACGTCCCATCGCCGCCGAGCCCGGGCAACGACCCCAATCCGACCCCGATCTCCCCGATCGGCTGAGCCGGCCGGCGACTATTTGCGGCGGCGGGCGCTTGCGACCATCGCCTCGAAGTCGGGCAGCACCTGCGCGAAATAATGCGAGCGGGCGGCGTCGACGTTGACGAGGTAGAGCTTGCCCTCGATCACCGCGCCGACCGCGCGGCCCTTCCGCCAGACCTCGTCGCCGTCGAGATGCTCATAGTCGAGCTGGAAGCCGGCAGCCCCCATGAAGGTCCGCGGCGCGAGGCCGAGCGTCCTAAAGTCGACCGCGCCGCCCTCGACCCGGTAGAGCGTCTCGAGCAAGGCGGCGATCTCGGGCGCGGTCATGTCGGAACGGAATTTCGGGACCTGCCGGTCGGCCTTATATTCCTGCCGGATCAGCCGTTTGTCGTTGGGCAGCCCGGCGACGAAGCTCATCGTGTCGAGATAGGGGCCGTTCAGCGTCCAGTCCTCGACCCAGCGGACGTCGGACAGGACGCTGCGCTGGGTGCGGTTCCATTCGCGCGGCGCGGTGACGCTCATCGCCCCCGAGCCGGTGTTGATGGTCTGCCCGGCGCGAACCAGCCCATAGGGACTGCCGAAGCCGCCCCCGCCCCCGGTCGAGGCGCAGGCCGACAGGGCAAGGACCGCGGCGGCAAGAACAGGCATGCGGGTCATCGGCGGCTTATCCTAGCTCTGGATCAACTGGCGGACGAAGGGCGCGTCGGGGGCGTTGGGGGCCAATGCGAGATAGCGCTGCAGCGCCTTCCGGCCCTCGTCCCTGCGGCCTTCCTTCATCAGCATGACGCCGTGCCAGCGCCAGGCATCGGGCGGCGCATCGGGATAGCGGACCGCGGCGGCATAATCGGCGGCCGAGGCGGCATGATATTTGTCGGCGTTGCGCAACCGGTTGACCTCGGCGCGGGTGAAGAGGAGCTGGCCGTTCCAGCCGTCCTTGGCGAGCGTCTCGACGATATAGTTGCTGGCGCCGGGGTCGTTGAGCTTGACCTGGTCGTCGAACAGCATGGCGCGAATGGGAGCGATGGCGCGCAGGTAGCGCTCGCGCCCGCGGTCGTAGCTGCGGCCCGCGACGGTCAGTTCGGCGGCGCTGACCCTGAGGTCGGCAAGCCGCTCGCGCGGGGCCGGGTGGGTCGCGAACAGGCTGTAGCCGCGATCGACCCGCTTGCGGCGTTCGCGCGCCGACCATTCGAGCTCGGTGATGAGCTGGTCCCAGGTCTCCGACATCGACAACGGCGCATAGCCCGCCTCGGCGATCAGCTTGACGCCCAGCGCATCGGCCTCGGCCTCGAGCTGGCGCGAATAGCGGAACAGGGTGAGCAACGTGCCAAGCTCGGCCAGCCGGACGAGATCGCCGGTATAGGTGCCGGTCGCGCCGCCCGCGAGCCCCGCGCCCATCGCCAGCACCGAGAAGATGTTGCTCTTGCGCTTCATGTCGCGCCACGAGCGAAGCTGGTGCTTGAGGAGGAAGTGGCTGCTCTCGTGGGCGATCACCCCGGCAAGCTGCGCCTCGTCGCGCATCCTGAGGAGGAGGCCGGTGAAGACCACGGTGAAGCCCGTCGGGAACATCATCGCGTTGAACTCGGGCACGCGCGCGAGATAGATGCGCATGTCCCTGGCCGCCGGCCCGCCGACCTTGCCGATCAGTCCTTGCAGATAGGCGTTGAGGCCGGGATCGCGGACGAGGATGTTCGAACCCGCGACTTCCTCCTCGACCCGCTCCATCTGCTGCCACAGGCCCTTTTCGTCCGTGTCGACGGCCTTGTAGCCGGGACCGATCAGAGGCTTGAGCGACCCGGGCGGGATGCGGGCGGCGGCGGGCCCGGCGAGGAGGGTCGCGCCCGCTCCGGCAAGCATCGCGCGGCGGCTGACCTCGGCGCTCACTTGGCGGCTCCGGCCTGGGCCTGGGCGCGGCGGACGTCGCGGCCCGGCTTCATCCGGCCGAGCAGGCGGTCGACCATCTGCGCGGCGCCCTGGGGCGTGCGGATGTCGCCCATCTTGATGCCCGCCACCTGGCTGGAGGCCTGGAGGACGTTGAACCAGACGACCTCGCCGGTGCGCAGGTCGACGAGGCTGGCATAAGCGACCTGCCCGCCGCCGCCGATGTTGGGCGCGCAGAAGCCGACCAGGCAGCCGGCGATCCCAAGCACCTGCATCGCGACCCGGCCATTGTCGGCGAAGCTGTCCTCGGCGTGGAGGAAGAGGGCATAATCATAGCCGGTCGCCTGGCCGAGCCGGACCGCGTCGGCGCCGAGCGTATAATCGAGGCCCTTGCCCCGCTTGGTCGGCAGCTCGGCGCCGAAGAACTTGTGCAACGCGATCGAGTTGCCGACCGCATTGTGGAGCCGCTCGAGGTCGGCGATGGTGTCGGCCGAGACCCCGGGGAAGCTGTCGCGCTTGGCGAGGATGCGGGTCTCCCCGCCCCGCCCGGCCTGCTGCGCGGCCAAGGCGGCGACGATGTTGGCGCGCGCGGCCTCGGTCCAGTCGGCCCGCGGTTCGGTCAGCCCGCCCGCCTTGACCGAGCCGACCGTCACGTCCGGCCGCATCACCAGCAATTTGTAATTGCCCTGCGGCGGCGTGAACTGGAGGTCGGCGACCTGCCGGGTCTGGACGCAGGCGCCGAGCCCCAGCGACAGGACGGCGAGCGCCGTGAGAGCTAAGTTCCGCATCGCCCCATTCCCTCGAAAACTGATCCGAGCCGTCTGCAAAAGCCCGCTTGTTCAGGCACTTGGTAACGGGTTTGCTAGGTTGCGCAAGCTGTCGTGCCGATGAACGGGGCGCAAATTCTGCTGTTCCGCCAGATGCTTAAGGCCGCGCTAACCTTGTCTTTACGCGGCTTGGTATAGCTTGCGCCCTAAGTGACGAGCCCACCTGATTGAAGTGGACACGAAGGGAAACGACATGGTGCAATCCGGAGCAGCACGGAAGACCGGCTCGGCGGTGGCCGAGGCGCATGCCGCGCGCCTGGATGCGGCGGGCAGCCACCGCCACGCCCATGCCGAAGACCTGTGCGGTCCGCTCGCCCCCTATCGGGCGCGCGACCTCGACGATTTCGTGCACCTGCTCTGCGCCGTCTATGGCCGCCAGCCGAGCGTGATCGAGCTGGCGCTTCACTCGGCGCCCCCGGCGCCGGTCCGCGCCTGGCTCGAGGAAGCCGCCAACGCCTTCGAGCGTGAGCGGCTCTATCTCGTCCGACTGACCGCCGCCGCCGGCCCGATCCCGAGCACGCCGGGCGCGGCCGAGACCGAGGCTGCGCTGCTCGCCCAGCGCCACGCGCTCGAGACCCTCGCGCGCTCCGAGCGGCAGGGTTGCGCGCTCGGCGCCGCGACCGCGCTGGTCGCCGACTGGATGGGCCTGCGCCCGATGCTCGACAAGGCCGCGCACCGCGTCGCGGTCGAGGTTCCGCCCTGCGCGCTTCCGGGCGAAGGCTCGATCGCCGACGTCCTCGTTATGGCCGCCGACAGCATGGCCGCCGAACGCGCCATCCGCTTCGGCGCCGAGCAGCTGCTTCTCCAGCACCGCGCGATGTTCGACCTGCTCGAAGCCCGCAGCGAGGCGCGGGAGGACTACTAAGCGCCCGCGCGGCCTGCTACGCGCGGGCCATGCGCTTCGAAGGCACCCATGATTATGTCGCGACCGACGACCTCAAGGTCGCGGTCAATGCCGCGGTCACGCTGCGGCGGCCCCTGCTCGTCAAGGGCGAGCCCGGCACGGGCAAAACCGTGCTCGCCCACGAGATCGCCCGGGCGCTCGGCGCGCCGCTGATCGAGTGGCACGTCAAGTCGACCACGCGGGCGATCCAGGGCCTCTACGAATATGATGCGGTGGCCAGGCTGCGCGATGGCCAGCTCGGCGATCCGCGGGTACACGACATTTCGAACTACATCCGCAAGGGCAAGCTGTGGGAGGCGTTCACGTCCCCGAAGCTCCCCGTCCTGCTGATCGACGAGATCGACAAGGCCGACATCGAATTCCCAAACGACCTCCTTCAGGAGCTCGATCGGATGGAATTCCATGTCTACGAGACCGGCGAGACGGTGAAGGCGGCCGAACGCCCGGTGGTGGTGATCACCTCGAACAACGAGAAGGAACTGCCCGACGCCTTCCTGCGCCGCTGCTTCTTCCACTACATCAGCTTCCCCGACCGCGAGACGATGGAGCGGATCGTCGAGGTCCATTTCCCCGGCATCCAGAAGATCCTCGTCGGCCGCGCGCTCGACCTCTTCTACGAGGTGCGCGAGGTGCCCGGGATCAAGAAGAAGCCCTCGACCAGCGAACTTCTGGATTGGCTCAAGCTCATCCTCCACGAGGACATGCCGCTCGAAGTCCTCCAGAACCGCGATCCCACCAAGGCGATCCCGCCCCTACACGGGGCGCTGCTCAAGAACGAGCAGGACGTGATGCTGTTCGAACGGCTGGCGTTCATGGCGCGAAGAAAGGGGTAGTCTCCCGTCTCGCCAAGTGGGCCCCTACTCCTCGCGGTAGGCCAGTTCGAAATTGCCCCAGCGGCGGCCGTTGATGAAGAGCGGCACGAAGACGTTCTTGACCGGGTAGGTCTTGTCGCCGAGCTCCATCCGGTAGGTCATCAGCATCGCGGCCTTGTCGCTGTCGATCGCGGCGCGGGTCTGTTCGTCCATGAAGATACGGCGGTTGCGGCAGTGGGCGTCGTTCCAGACAGGATCGGGCCCCGGGGCCTGGCAGCGCTCGGACAAATGGGTCGGCAGGAAGCCGTCGACGTTGGTGATCGCCGAGCCCAGGATCCGCGCGTCCTTCATCTTGAAGCGGTCGAGGATCGGACGGATGTGCTCGTCGGCATAGTCGCAGAAGCGATTGTCGTACTGTACCGGGTTGCGGCCGGGGATCGGCACGTAGGTCCGGTCGAAGACGTCATCCATCGAGATCTCGCCCTTGGTGATCCCGCGCTCGGTCGCCTCGGCGATGGCGCGCATGGCGTCCTGGGCGAGGATGATCATCGGCGTGTCGTCGATCTCGGCACCGCTGTTGGCGAGCGTGTCGAGCATGGTCGCCGAGAGCATCTCGAGCTTGGCGAGGCGCTGCTGGGCGACCCCGAGGGCCCCGCCATTCTCGCGCGCGTCCTCGGCGAAATCGGTGAGGCTGGCCTTCACCCGGTCGACGCTCGACTGGATGAGGCTGGTCGAATGGGCGATGCCCTCGGTCTGGCGGTCGACCATGCCGACGATCTCGCTCACCTCGCGGACGGTCTCGCTGATCTGGCCGAAGCCGCGCTGGGCGGCGCGGCTGCGCTCGACGCCCGTCTTGATCTCGGTGGTGACGGCGCCCGCCTCGCGGGTCAGCTCGCTGATGGTGAGGCCGATCTGGCTGGTCGCCGAGCGGGTGTCGTGGGCGAGCTTCTTCACCTCGGCCGCGACCACGGCAAAGCTGCGCCCGGCGTCGCCCGCGCGGGCGGCCTCGATGGTGGCGTTTAACGCAAGCATGTTGGTCTTGCGGGCGATCGCCTCGATGGTCGAGGAGACGCTCTGCACCTGGTTCATCGCCGCGGCGAAGCCGGCCATCCGCTCGCCCAGCTGGACGACCAGTTCGGTCAGGCCCTTGAAGCCGGCGATGGTCTGCTCGATCGCCTCGCGGCCCGCGTCGAGCTTGGCCTTCGCCTGCTCGGACAGGAGCCGCGCCTCGTCGGTCGAATCGCTGACCCGCGCCTGGTCGGCGAGGAGGCGGGTGGTGACTTCCTCGAGCCCGTCGAGCGCCTTCAGGTGCCCGCCGATGCGCTGCGAGACGTCCGCGACATAGCCGGCGACGTCGGAGCATTCGATCGACAGCGACCCGCAGCTGCGGGCGACGGTGCGGATCGCATCCTCGGTGACTTGTTCCAACCCGGCAGTCGCCATGAACTTCCTCGGCAAAGCTTGTTACGTCCGATTGCGATGTAACGGCGAGCTCCTACCGATCGGTTAACCACCACGCGAAAGGGGCGCCGGCCTTGCGACCGACGCCCCTTCCGTAGGGTCCGAGTGGATGCGGCTCAGGCGGCCGTCTGGAGATAGAGCAGCCACATGCTGGCGATGCCCGCGCGCTGGCCCTTGACCGACTGGAGCGCGGCGGTGGCGCCGGCCTTGTCGCCGCTGCGGGCGAGCGCGATGCCGAGCCGCAGGTTGGCGATGTCCGCCGCGGCCCCGCCCTTGGCGGCTTCGCTGCGATAGGCGGCCGCCGCCTTGGCGAAGTCACCACGGCCGAGATAGACGTCGCCGTTGGGTGCGCTCTTGTCCGAGGCGTCGCGCTGGGTCGCGGTCGCCAGCATTTCCTTCCAGAGCGGCTTGGTCTTGTCGAGCTTGCCCGCGGCGAAGGCCTCGGTCAGCACCGCCTTGGCCTCGCCCGGCAGGCCCTTGGTCAGGAGCCCGTCGACGTACGGATAGTAATCGCCCTCGCCGACGAGGCTGTTGGTCACCCGCTGGAGACGGAACAGGTCGAGCTTGTCGGTCGCCTGATAGTTGCCGAGCTGCTCCTGCAGCTTGATCGCGGCGCGCCAGTTGTCGGTGCTCGGCGCGGCCTTGAGCTGGGCGATGGCGAGGTCCTTCGCTACCGGCAGCTTGTTGTTGTAGGCGATGGCGAAGGCGCGCTTGGAGACGTTCGGATCGACGGTCTTGCCGGTGGCCTGGCCGACCGCCATCGCCTTTTGCAGCGCGGCGACCGCCTCGGGATAGCGCTTCTGCTTGTTGAAGATCTCGCCCGCGATGATGTGCGCGTCGGGATTGTTGGGGTCCTGCGCGAGGCTCTGCCCGATATAGGTCGAGGCCTTGTCGAGCGCGCCGGTGTTGTAGGCGAGGCGCGAGGCGTTGAAGGTGAGGTTGGCAAGGTCGCCGCCGGTCGGCACGCCGCTCGCGATCATGCCCTCGATCGCCGCCAGGGTCGCCGCTTCGTTATTGGCGGTGAGATAGGGCTTCAGCTGGAGCTGGTAGGCGAAATATCTGTCGGTCGGGGTCTTGGCGACCGCAAGCGCGGCCTGCGACAGCGCCGGGAGGTCCGCGACGCGATTCTCGTTCGCCGCCTTCTGCAGCGCGAGCAGCGCGGGCTGGGCTTCCTTCGACGGAACGAGCTTGGGCGCCGCCGCCGGGGCGGCCTGCTTCTGGGCGGCCAGCGCCGGGACCGGCGCGGCAGCGGTGAACAGGAAGGCAGCCATCAGCGCCTTGGCCTTGAACGACATTCGGATCTCCTCCGTTAGAAATGCTGACCGGCCCTTTAGACCGCTCGAACGATGCTCGCCAGCGCTTAGCCCATCCGATCGTGAACCTCATTTGAACCGCCTGTTTTCAGACAGTTAGCGGACGGTATGGACGGCAGGGCCAGGGCTTTGCTAGCCGCCGCGGCGTGATCATCCTCCTCTCCCCCGCCAAGACCCTCGATTTTGACTCGCCCGCCCCGGAGTCGCCGACCCCGCCCCGCTTCGCCCGCGAGGCGGCGAGCATCGCGCGCGCCGCGGCCCGGCTGAGCGCGGACGAACTGGCGGGGCTGATGCACATCTCGGACAAGCTCGCCGAGTTGAACCAGCGCCGCTTCAAGACCTTCCGCAAGGCGGAGGAGCGGCCCGCGATCCGGGCCTTCGCGGGCGACGTCTATTGCGGCTTCGACGTGAAGAGCGCCGATGTCGACACGATCGACTTCGCGCAGGACCACCTGCGGATCCTGTCGGGGCTGTACGGTGTGCTTCGGCCGCTCGACGCGATCCGCCCCTATCGCCTCGAAATGGGGACTCGCTGGAGCCCGAGCGGGGGCCGGCTGGTCGAGCATTGGGGCCGCAAGGTCGGCAAGGCCGTGCTGGACGACCTCAAGCAGGATGGGTCGGGTGTGCTGGTGAACCTCGCCTCCAACGAATATTTCGAGGTGGTGAAGCCCTTCCTGCCCAAGAAAGGCCTGACGCTGGTCAGCCCCGACTTCCGGGTCCGCACCGCCAAGGGCCTGCAGTTCCAGAGCTTCACCGCCAAGGTCGCGCGCGGGACCATGGCGCGATGGCTGTGCGAGGAGCGGATCGACGACCTCGCCGCCCTCCCCCGCTTCGATGCCGATCGCTGGGCCTATGACGCCGAGGGAAGCACGCCGGGCAAGCCGTTGTTCGTGAAGGGCTAGTTCGCCTGCAAAAGCAGGGGGCCATTGCCTTTGCCCGTCCAGGAAAGACCGGGCTCCTGCTCGCGCGGGAGAGCAAGGGGCAGGAACCGCAATAATCCCTCGCGCGTACGCGCGCGCGCTGCTAGGCCTCGTAGCACAAGCATAACCAATAACCTCAGGACATCTCTTGGCCACTGAAGCCCCGGCGGACACACCGCCCCCGAGCGACTCGATTCAGCCCATCTCCATCGTCGAGGAGATGAAGACCAGCTACCTCGATTACGCGATGAGCGTGATCGTCAGCCGCGCGCTGCCCGACGTGCGCGACGGGCTGAAGCCGGTGCACCGCCGGATCCTCTATTCGGCGAGCGAGAACGGCTTCTTCTACAATCGCCCCTACCGCAAGTCGGCCCGCATCGTCGGTGACGTCATCGGTAAATATCACCCGCACGGCGACACGGCGATCTACGACGCGCTGGCGCGCATGACGCAAGACTGGTCGATGCGGCTGCCGCTGATCGACGGCCAGGGCAATTTCGGCTCGATGGATCCCGATCCCCCGGCCGCCATGCGTTACACCGAGGCGCGGCTGGCCAAGGCCGCGGGCTTCCTGCTCGATGACCTCGACAAGGACACGGTCAACTTCCAGCCGAATTATGACGCGTCCGAGCGCGAGCCGCAGGTCCTGCCGGCGCGCTTCCCGAACCTGCTGGTCAACGGCGGCGGCGGAATCGCGGTCGGCATGGCGACCAACATCCCGCCGCACAACCTCGGCGAAGTGATCAGCGCCTGCCGCGCCTACATGGACGATCCGGCGATCACCTCCGAACAGTTGATGGAGCATGTGAAGGGCCCGGACTTCCCGACCGGCGCCACCATCCTCGGCACCGCGGGCATCCGCTCGGCCTATACCACCGGGCGCGGCTCGATCGTCGTGCGCTCGAAGTACAAGATTGAGGAAGGGCGCGGCGACCGCAAGTCGATCGTGCTGACCGAAATCCCCTTCCAGCAGGGCAAGAATGCGCTGGTCGAGAAGATCGCCGAAGCGGCGAAGGAAAAGCGGATCGAGGGCGTCTCGGACATCCGTGACGAATCCAACCGCGAGGGCGTGCGCGTCGTCATCGACCTGAAGCGCGACGCGACCCCCGAGGTCGTGCTCAACCAATTGTGGCGGCATACCCCGGCACAGGGGTCCTTCCCGGCCAACATGCTGGCGATCCGCTCGGGCCGGCCCGAGACGCTGACCCTCCGCGACTTCATCGAGGCCTTCATCAGCTTCCGCGAGGAAGTGATCACCCGCCGCTCGAAGTTCGAGCTGATGAAGGCGCGCGATCGGGCCCATATCCTGCTCGGCCTGGTGGTCGCGGTGACCAACCTCGACGAGGTCGTACGGATCATCCGCGGCTCGGCCTCCCCTGCCGCGGCGCGCGAGGCGCTGCTCGAGCGCAAGTGGCCCGGCGACGAGATCCGTCCCTACATCCGGCTGGTCGAAGCCGTCGAGGCGCAGGAAGTGGGCGCCGACTACCAGCTCAGCGAAGTCCAGGTGAAGGCTATCCTCGACCTTCGCCTCCACCGCCTGACCGCGCTCGGCCGCGACGAGATCGGCAACGAGCTCGAGGGGCTGGCCGCGACCATCACCGAATTGCTCGAGATCCTCGGCAACCGCGCGCGCCTCTACGAGGTGATGCGCGAGGAGCTCGACGCGGTCGAGGCCGAGTTCGCCACCCCGCGCCGGACCGAGCTCGCCGCCGCCGCCGACGGGATCGACGACGAGGATCTGATCGAACGCGAGGACATGGTCGTGACCGTGACCATGACCGGCTACATCAAGCGCACCGCGCTGTCGGTGTTCCGCGAGCAGAAGCGTGGCGGCAAGGGCCGCTCGGGCATGGGCACCAAGGACGAGGATGCGGTCACCAACCTGTTCGTGACCTCGACCCATAATCCGGTGCTGTTCTTCTCCAACCTCGGCCGGGTCTACCGGATGAAGGTCTGGCGGCTTCCCGAGGGCGGGCCGACCGCCAAGGGCCGGCCGATGATCAACCTCCTGCCGCTCGCGGCGGGCGAGGTCATCACCACCGTCCTCCCGCTGCCCGAGGACGAGGAGCAGTGGAACGCGCTCCACCTGATGTTCGCCACCGCCCATGGCGCGGTCCGCCGCAACAGCATGGACGCGTTCAAGAACATCCCGACCGCGGGCAAGATCGCGATGAAGTTCGGGATCGCCGAGGAAGGCGAAGGCGAGGAAGAGGATGTCTCCGACCGGCTGGTCGGGGTCGCGCTCTGCACCGAGGAGGACGATGTCCTGCTCGCGACCCGCAACGGCAAGGCGATCCGCTTCATGGCGACCGCGATCCGCGAGTTCCAGTCGCGCTCCTCGACCGGTGTCCGCGGCGTCCGCCTGCTCGGCGACGACGAGGTCATCTCGATGTCGATCCTGCGCCGTGCCGGCACCACGCAGGAGGAGCGCGAGGCCTATCTGCGCAGTCCGAAGTGGCGCGACAATGACGGGGCGGAAGGGATCGAGCCCGACCGCTACGCCTTCATCGCCGAGAACGAGCAGTTCATCCTCACCGTCACCGAGAACGGATTTGGCAAGCGCACCAGCGCCTATGAATATCGCCGCACCAATCGCGGCGGCCAGGGTATCACCAACATCGACACCAGCGAGCGCAATGGCGGCGTGGTGGCGAGCTTCCCGGTCCGCCAGGGCGAGCAGATCATGCTCGCGACCGACCAGGGCAAGATGATCCGCACCACCGTGGGCTCGATCCGGATCGCCGGGCGCAACACGCAGGGCGTGATGATCTTCCGCGTCGACAAGAGCGAGCATGTCGTCTCGGTCGCCAAGATCGACGAGGAAGACGAGGTTGCGGTCGAGACTCTGAACGACGGCGAGGTCGCGATCGACGATGGCGCCAACACCGGCGAGCAGGAGCTCGACAAGCCGGTCGATCCGGGCGTCAGCGAGGAATAAGGGCGCGGGCGGGGCGCAACCCTCCCCCGCCCCGCTTGTTCTCTTCCTGTCACAAGGAGGAGTGAAGAATGCCCATTCCCAATCGCGCGCTGGTGCTGGTGGTCGACGGCCGCAAGATGCTGTTCTTCCGCAACGAGGGCGACGCGAACCAGATCGATCTGCGCACCGAGGCGCATGAGGAGCGCGACGACGCCGCGCATGACGGCGACCTCAAGACCGATGCGCCGGGCACCTCGCACGGCAGCGTCGGAAGCGCCCGCTCGAGCATGGAAGAGACCGACTTCAAGCAGCAGGAGGAAGACGCCTGGGTGAAGGAAGCGGCCGAGAAGCTACGGCTGCGCGCGCTGCGCGGCGACTTCGACCACCTCTGCATCGTCGCCCCGCCCAAGGCGCTCGGCGTGCTCCGCAAGGCGCTTCACAAGGAAGTCGAGAAGCGCATCGTCTGCACCATCAACAAGGAGATGAGCGGGCGGCCGATCCCCGAGATCGAGAAGCTGGTCGAGAACGAGACCAAGGCGGCCGAACCCGCGGACGTGTGATCGTTCGTCGTCCCGGCGAAGGCCGGGACCTCAGGAGGTTCGCGTCAATCACCCGAGGTCCCGGCTTTCGCGGGGACGACGTTTCAAGTTACGAAAACAGGTGCTCGACATCGGCGTCGGGGAGGACTTCGCGGATGAGCAGGCTTCGGTGGCAGCCGGCGGGTTCGCGCTCGTAGCAGAGCAGCGCCGAGGGCTTCTCCTCGACAAGGCCCTTCAGTTCCTCGGCCTGGACCATCGCCTCGGGCAGCGCGAGCTGGCCGGCGTAGATCTCCTCGAGCTCGGCGACCCGGCCCTTGCGCGCGGCTTCGCGTCCGGCGGCGGGGGTGCCGAGCGCCTTCAGGTGGACGTAGCCGATCCCCTCCTCCGCGAGCGCGTTGCGGAGCGGGGTCTTGGAGAAGCCCGGACGCCGTGACAGCGGAAGCGCGCGAATGTCGATCACGCGAGTGACCCCGGCGCGCTTCAGGGCGGCGAGGAAATCGCCTTGCGTGGTCGCTTCATAGCCGATGGTGAAGAGTTTCATGCCTTCGAGATAGGCGGCGGCCAGGGGCCCACAAGGTCAGGCGGCCTCGCTCGTCTCCCCGCTTCCCGAATCGACCGAGCGGTTCCGGCCCTCGCGCTTGGCGAGGTAGAGGTTGGTGTCGGCTTCGGCCAGCGCCTGCTCGAGCGAGTGTTCGCTGTCGACATGCGCAAGCCCGATGCTGACCGTGGCGCGGGGCACGTCGGGCAGGTCGATCGCCTCTACCGCGCGGCGGATCCGCTCGGCGCAGCGCCACGCCTCGGCGCGGGTGGTGGCATAGAAGAGGATCCCGAACTCCTCGCCCCCGAGCCGACCGAAGAGGTCCGAGCTGCGCAGCTCGCGCCCGATGCAATTGCCGATCGCCTGAAGCACCTTGTCGCCGACCGGATGGCCGTGCGCGTCGTTGATCTGCTTGAAATGGTCGACGTCGAGCACCGCGACGGTGGCCGAACGGTTCATCGGGCGAAGCTGGCTGAGCGCGCGGACCGCGGCGTCGGTGAACGCCCGGCGCGACAGGGCGCCGGTCAGGAAGTCCTGGTGCGCGAGGGTCTTCAGCTCCATCTGGTCGACCACCACCTTGGCGAAGCGCTGGAGCAGCTCGACATCCCCGGGGGTGAAGTCGTGGCGGCGGCGGTGGATCGCGCACAGGGCACCGACATTGTAGCCGTCGGGGGTCGTCAGCGGGGCGCCCGCATAGGCGCGGATATGCGGCTCGCCGGTCACCAGCGGGCTGTCGGCGAAGCGCTCGTCCTGCTCGGCGTCGGGAACCACCATCGGGCCGGGACTGCGGATCGTATGGTCGCAGAAGGCCACCTCGCGCGCGGTATGCGTGAGGTCGAGGCCCTGGATCGACTTGAAGCGCTGCTCGTCGCTGTCGATCAGCGATACCGCGCAGATCGGCACGCCGAGGAGGTCCTGGACGAGCGACGTGATGGTGTCGAAATTGGGCTCGTTGACGCTGTCGAGCGCGCAATAGCGATGGAGTGCGAGGAGTCGCCCCGCTTCGTCGTTCGTGACCGGCTCTTTCATGCCGGTGCTTGTAAACGCGTCCTCTCTGGACGGGCTTACCAATCAGTCCGGAGCGGACCTTTCCTAGACCGGCCCGATCAGGGGGAAACTGGGAATGGCGATCTCGAACCCGGTGCCGTCCTCGTCGACCATCCGGTAGCTGCCCTGCATCCGTCCGGTCGGGGTCGGCAGCGGGCAGCCCGACACATAATCGTAGCTGGCCGAGGGGGCGATCAGCGGCATCTCGCCGACCACGCCTTCGCCGCGCACCTCGTGAATCGCGCCGCGCCCGTCGGTGATGGTCCAGGAGCGCGCGAGCAGCTGGACGCTTCGGGTCCCGCGGTTCTCGATCCGGATATGGTAGGACCAGAACCAGCGGCCGTTGGACGGGGCCGATTGCTCGGGCAGGAAGCTGACCGCGACGCGGACCACCATGTCGCCGGTCACCGCCTCGTGCGGGAAGAGGGTGGCGAGCATGCCGGGGGTCATGGAGTCACGCTACCAGCCCGTGGGCGCGGCGCAAGCGGGCGGTGAGCCGTTCACGCGCGTCCCACGCCGGTTCACCGGGACGCTGGAGGAGGTCGCGGCGCACCCGCCGCCCGGTGAGGTCGAGCCCGGCGAGCCAGTCCCCCGCCGCCCGTTCGACCAGCGCGGGCTCGAGCCCGAAGCCGAGCTCGGCAAGGAGCAGAAGCTCGTAGGCGAGCAAGGCCGGCCCCCAGCCGCGGGCCGCCGGGGCCGCGGCGATGGCGTCGAGCAGGCCGTCCAGCCCCTGGTAGAGCGATGGGTAGGGCTGGCGCTCGGGCAGGACCTCGGCGGTGACGGTGGTCGCCCACAGGATCCCCGCGGCGGGCAAGGGCTCGGTCATCAGCGGCGCGCGGCTGTGGGTGAGCTCGACCTCGGCTTGGGGCAATTGCGCGTCGGTCCGCGCCGACAGGCGCGCCTCGACCGCATTGCCCGCGACCAGCACCGGTCGCATCCGCCGCCCGCGCGCGCCGCGGACGTAAGCGGCGACGAGGCCGAGTTCGGGTGTCAGGAACCGCGCCACCGCGCCCGTCTCGCCATGGAGGCGAAGCGACAGCACGATGGCGGGGGTGGTCTGGCGCACCCCTACCCGCCCGGGTGGAAATAATCGTAGACCTGCCGGGCGGTGGCCTTGCTGATCCCCGGCGCGCGCTCAAGATCCTCGAGCGCCGCCCCCTTGACCGCGCGGGCGGTGCCGAAGTGCATCAGCAAGGCGCGCTTGCGGGTCGGGCCGATGCCGGGGACCTCGTCGAGGGTCGAGGTGGTCAGGCTCTTGGCCCGCTTGGCCCGGTGGGTGCCGATGGCGAAGCGATGCGCCTCGTCGCGCAGGCGCTGGAGGTAGAAGAGCAAGGGCGCATTGACCGGGAAGGTCAGTTCGCGGCCGTTGGGCAGGTGGAACACCTCGCGCCCCTCGCGGCCGTGGTGGGGGCCCTTGGCGACGCCGACCACCGGCACGTCATTGACCCCGGCATCCTCCATGATCTCGAGCACGGCATTGAGTTGCCCGCGCCCGCCGTCGATCAGGATGAGGTCGGGCCATTCGCCGCTGGAGCGGTCGGGATCGTCCTTCTCGAGCCGCTGGAAGCGCCGTTCGAGGACCTCCTTCATCATCGCGAAATCGTCGTCGGTGGCCGCCTTCTTGATGTTGAACTTGCGATAGCTGTTCTTGCGGAAGCCCTCGGGCCCGGCGACGATCATCGCGCCGGTCGCGGCGGTGCCCATGATGTGGCTGTTGTCATAGACCTCGATGCGCTTGGGAGGCTCGGGAAGTTCGAAGGCGTCGGCGAGCTCGCGCAGCAACTTCGTCTGCGTGGTGCTCTCGGCATGGCGGCGGTCGAGCGCCTCGATCGCATTGCGGCTGGCCTGGTCGACCAGCTTCTTGCGGTCGCCGCGCTGGGGCCGCTCGATCAGCACCTTGCGGCCCGCCTTCTCGCTTAGCGCCTCGGCGAGGAGCTCGGCCTCGGCCACCTCGCGGTCGACGAGGATGCGCTTTGGCGGCGGCATGTCCTCGTAGAACTGGATGAGGAAGCTCGACAGCACTTCCTCTTCCGGGACGTCGGCGGTGTGGCTGGGGAAGAAGGCGCGGTGCCCCCAGTTCTGGCCGCCTCGGATGAAGAAGGCCTGGATGCACATCGATCCGCCCTTGGCGGCGAGCGCGAAGATGTCGGCATCGCCCAAGCCTTCGGCGTGGACGGTCTGCGAACCCTGGATGTAGGTCAGCGCCCGCAGCCGGTCGCGGAAGATGGCGGCGAGCTCGAAGTCCATGCGCTCGGCCGCCTCGGCCATTTGCTTCGAGAGGCGCGCCTGGACCCCGGTCGACTTGCCCGCGAGGAAGTTCTGCGCATCCTCGACCAGTTCAGCATAGGCGGCTTCGTCGATCCGGCCCACGCACGGCCCCGAGCAGCGGCGGATCTGGTAAAGCAGGCAGGGACGCGAGCGATTGGCGAAGAAGCTGTCGCTGCACGAGCGGAGCAGGAACAGCTTCTGGAGCGCGTTCAGGGTCCGGGTGACCGAGCCCGCGCTGGCGAAGGGCCCGAAATATTGTCCCTTGGCCCGGCGCGCGCCGCGATGCTTCTGGACGCGGGGAAAGGCATGGTCCTCGCGCAGCAGGATGAAGGGGAAGCTTTTGTCGTCGCGCAGCAGCACGTTGTAGGGCGGGCGGAAGCGCTTGATGAGCTGCGCTTCCAGCAGCAACGCCTCGGCCTCGGTGCGGGTGGTGACCACGGTCATCGAGCGGGTCTGCGCGACCATCCGCTGCAGCCGTTTCGAGAGCCGCGCGACCTGCGTGTAGTTGGTCACGCGATTCTTGAGCGCGCGTGCCTTGCCGACATAGAGAACGTCGCCGCGCGCATCGAGCATCCGGTAGACGCCGGGGCGGACCGGCAGGGTGCGCACCACGTTGCGGATCGCGGCCACGCCCTTCTCGAGGTCGGGCGCCTCCCCGCCCCCCTGGACGGTGGTGGTCGCGGCCTCCTCGTTGAAGCGCTCGCTCGCGCGCGGATGTTCCGGTCGGTCGGCCGGGGTTCGGTTCATGGAGGCGATGTAGGGGCAAGGAGCCCGGCACGGAAGCGGGCCCCACACGCAAAAAAGGGCGGCGCCGGCTGGCACCGCCCTCCCTTTGCTTCGCTGCGACCGCTTAGAAGCGGAAGTTGAAGCCCGAGCGGTAGGTGCGACCCACCAGACCCGGGATGTGCCACGACGCCAGATAGTTGGGCTGGGTCGTGTAGAGCGTGTTCGCATAGAGCGGCGCACGCGTGTTGGTGACGTTGCCGACGAAGACGAAGAAGCTGAAGTCCTTGGTCACGTCGAGCGTCGCGTTGAGATCCGCATAGACGAAGGACTTGATGCGGCAGAAGCTGTTGCCGCCATTCGCGTCCTTGTAGATCGTCGCCGCGCAGCTCGTGTCGAGATTGCCCTGGTCGGTGGCAACCCCCTTCATCGCACCGACGAAATAGGTCGTCGCGGTGAGCGAGAAGCGACCGACATCGAGGGTGTTCTGCCAGTTGCCGCGCCACTTGGGCGTGCCACCGCCCGACGACAGGTCGGCCGGGCCGACGGTGCCGGTGAAGCGCTGGACGTCGCCATTGTCGAGGTGGCGATCATATTTGATCGTTTCCTGGACATCGAGGCGGCTGCGCAGCTTGATCGCGTCGGTGATCGGGACATTGGCCGCCGCGGTGAACTGCAGGCCTTCGACGATGTCGTAGTTGGCGTTCACGTAGGGCGCGTTCAGCACCAGCAGGCGCGGAAGGGCGTTGAGCGCGAAAGGATCGGCCGCGTCGATGACGTTGCACGAATAGCCCGCACCCACTGCGGCAACCAGGGCGCAACCTGCCGCCGCGGCGTCCGCCGCCGAGGCGAAGGTCTGGCCCGCGACCGAATAGTAAGCGTCGATCGCCTTGCCCGCGAGCGGGCCGGTCACGATCAGGTTCGACTTCTTCACGTGGAAATAGTCGGCCGTGAACTGCAGCCAGCGGGTCGGTTCGAACACGCCGCCGAGGGTGATGCTCTTGGCGGTTTCCGGCTCGATATTCGGATTGCCGACGTAACCGCGGCCGACCGAGTAATTGGCGTAATAGCCGGCATTGTTGATGTGCGCCGCCTTGAACGCCGGCGAGGCCGTCCCCGGATTGTAGCCGACGAAGCCCGAGAAGGAGCTGCGCGGATCGTTCTCGGCGAAGGTCGGTGCCCGGAAGCCTTCCGAATAGGAGCCGCGGAGCGCGATCTGCCGGATCGGCTGGAACTTGAAGCTGGCCTTGGGCGAGAAGTGGCTGAAGCCTTCCGAATAATCGTCGTAACGACCCGAGGCGGTCAGCTCGAGCGTGTCGAGCACCGGTGCGCTGATCTCGAAATAGCCGGCCCAGACGTCGCGGTTACCGAACGCCTGCGCGGTCGAGAGGCCGGGCACGTCGAGGTTCGGATTGGCGCTGCGGTTGTTGAGCTTCTCCTTGCGATACTGGCCGCCGACCGCGACCTGGAGCGGACCGCCCGGAAGCTCGAACAAGGAATGACGGACCGAGCCGTCGACCGTGAACTCGGTCGAATCCGACAGCGAGGTGATCGCCGGCAGCACCGAGTCGCGAACCGCCTGCGAGTTCAGCTCGGGGTTCACGAAGTTGTACGACCCCGTGTTGATCGCCTTCACCAGCCCGTTGAGATTGGCGAAGCCGGTCTGTTTGAGGTCGAGGTTGTCGCGCGAATAGCCGACGTCGACGCGCCAGTCCCAGTTCTGGGCGATGGTGCCGCGAAGCCCGCTGGTCAGGCGATACAGCTCGTTCTTGCGGACCGAGCCCGCCTTCACGTCGCCGAACAGATAGTAGATGCGCGCCGCGCCATTGGCGGGGTCGTTGGCATAAGCCGCCGCATAAGGGTTGTTCGGGTTGAGCTGGCGGTCGGCCGCCGTGGCGCAGTTTACGCCCGACGAGCAGATGTAGACCGGAAGCACGATGCCCGGGTTGGACGTCGAGGTCGTCGGTGAACCACCGAAGGCCTGCGTCTGGCGGATGCCGCGCGGGGGAAGCGTGATGTCGACCCGGTTGTGCGAGTAGCTGCCCTCGACATAGCCCTCGATCGAATCGCCGAGACGGACGCTGAAGCGGGCGACGCCGGCATAGCGCTCCTGCGGCGGCAGGATCTCGACATATTCACGGGTGAGGTCGTGGGCGCAGGCCGTGCCGACACGCGACGAGGTATTCTCCGAGAAGGTCCCGAAGCGGCACTGGTCGAGCGGGGTCAGCGAGGTGAAGATCGCCGGCGAGGTCGCATTGGCGACCGAGCCCGCGAGCGGGTTGTTGAGATCGGTCTGGGTGACCCGGGTGACCACCGCATTGGGGGTCGGCGTGGTCAGCGTGTCGTCGGCGCGATTGTTGTCGCGGCCGCCGATCGCGCGCAGGTCGAGGGTGTTGAACGGGAAGCCGCGCGAATTTGCGGTGATCTTGCCGTTCTTCTCATATTCGCCGCCGACGTAGAGGTTCCAGCCGCGATTGCCGTAGTCGCCGATGCCCCCGAGCAGCTTGACGCGATACTTCTCGCCGTCGCCCTTCTGGCTGAGGCCGCCTTCCGCGCCGCCCTCGATGCCGCGGAACTGCTTGCGGGTGATGATGTTGACCACGCCGCCGATCGCGTCCGCGCCGTAGAGCGACGAGGCACCGTCCTTGAGGACTTCGATCCGCTCGACATTGACCTGCGGGATGCTGGTCAGGTCGGCATAGCTGTTGTGGCCGTCGTCGCTCAGCGGATAATTGGCCGAGCGCAGGCCGTTGACCAGCAACAGGGTCGAAGAGACACCGAGGTTGCGCAGCGACACGGCCGAACCGCCGGCCGAGAAGCCGCTGGTGAAGCCGACGCCGATCGAGCCGGCGCCGTCGGCGGCCGCCTGGCGGACCGCGTCAGCGGTGTTGGTGATGCCCGCCTTGACGAGCGAGTCGCTGGTGATGACCGTCACCGGAAGCGCGGTCTGCGCATTCTCGCGGCGAAACAGCGAGCCGGTGACAACGATATCGTTGGCGCTGTCGTCCTCGGCGGTGGTCGGCGCATCGACTTCCGGGGCCGGCGCGGTGGTGGCGGCAGGCTCCTGCGCCGGCGTGGTGGCCTGGCTGTCCTGCGCGAAGGCGGGCGTTGCAAGCGCTGCAAAAGCCGCGGTGCCCGTCAGCAACCGCGCGATAATAAGACGTTGAGACAAACTGCTTCCCCTATCTGCACCGGGGGGACAGGACCGAGACTACAATGTGAATTAATGCCCCCGGGCAACAACCTGTTTGTGGGCAGGGAGGCTTGCCGGGTAAAGCGTCCCTTGGTCGAAAGACCCCGATGTTGCACTTTGGTGACAATGTGGACGGCGATCGGCGAATTTCCGCCACGGGTGGCGGCACAGGCCGGGCGCAACCTTCGCTTTCCCCCGCGGTTCGTCGAACCTATGATCTTTGAAATGACCAACGTCGTCCTGCCATGAGTGTCGCCTTTCGTCGCGAATCGGATGACGAGCATCTCGAACCGACCTTCGAGCTGCCGATCCCGCCGGGACCCAATCTGGTCACGCCCCGGGGTCTGGCCCTGATCGAGGCCAAAGCCGCCGAGATCGAAGCGCAACTGGCCGAGGAGCTGACCGAGGAAGCGCGCAAGAAGCTGCTTCGCGAAGCGCGCTACTGGCGCAGTCGCGCGGCAAGCGCCCAGCTCGCGCCCACCCCCGACGGCGAGGACGTGGCGGTCGGCACCCGCGTCACCTTCCTCCGCGACGGCAAGGAGCAGGTCATCACCATCGTCGGTCATGACGAGAGCGAGCCCGCCACGGGCCGCGTCGGCTTCACCGCGCCGCTGGTCCGCGCGATGCTCGGCGCGGTCGAGGGGGACGAGGTCGAGGGCCCCGGCGGGCCGGTCACGATCGAGCGGATCGAGGTCGCCTGAAGTCCCCGCACCGAACCGGTCAGGGCGTTAACCATTGCTTTAGCGGTTTTCCGCTATTTTTCATGCGTGTTGATGCGCTCCGCCTCCATGGATGCCACCAGCCAGCGGACGAGCATCGCCGCCGGGCTGGAATGGCTTGCGCTCATCATGAGCCTGACGGTCGGCACCTCGATCGCGGCGATCATCATGGGCAATCGCGTCGGCATCCCGGTGCTGTCGGTCTATTGGGAATATGTCGCGGCCGTATACCGGCTGGCGCCGCTGATCCTGGTGGCGCTGGCGATCGGGGTCGCCGCCTCGGTCGCGCTGCGCCGCGAAGCCCGGCCGATCGCGGCGATCGCGACCATGGCCCGCGCCCGCTTCCACAGCCGCGAGGAGCTGGCGGCGACGGTCGGCCCCGTGCTGCTGATGCCCCTGCTGCTCGGCGCCTTCGGAGCGCTCAAGCAATTGCTTCCGATCTACCGTCCCTTCGAGTGGGACGACACCTTCGCGGGTTTTGCGCGCTACATCTTCTTCGGCCGCCGCGGCTGGGAGGTGACCCACGGCCTCTTCTCCTCGCCCGAAGCGACCCTCGTGCTCGACCGGATCTACACCGCCTGGGTGCCGATGCTGTTCGCGGCGGTGCTGCTCTATGCCCTCTTCGCGCCGGCGGCGCTGCGCGCGCGCTTCTTCCTCAGCCTGACCTTGGGCTTCGTGCTCATCGGGGTAGTCAGCGCCTTCTTCTTCTCCTCCGCCGGCCCCTGTTACGCGCGGCTGATCGGGACCGCCTCGGCGCCGGCCTATGACGGGCTGATGGCGCGGCTCCACGCGATCGACGCGGCGGGGTATCACCTCCAGGCGCTCGAGTGGCAGAAGCAATTGTGGATCGCGCACGAACAGCGCGAATATGGTTTCGCCATGGGCATTTCGGCGATGCCCTCGATGCACAATGCGGTGAGCTTTCTCTATGTCCTGACCGCCTGGCGCGCGCGCCCGCTGGTGCGGATCGCGGCCTGGTCCTTCGCGCTGCTCATCCTGATCGGCTCGGTCCACCTCGGCTGGCATTACATCGCCGACGGGCTGGTCGCCTGGGCGATGATGGGGACGATCTGGATCGCGTCGTCCTGGGCCCTCAGGGTCTGGCGCCCCCTCCCCGCGCCCATCCGGCGCGAGACTGCCGTGCAGCCCGCCTGATCAGGCGGCGGCGCGGGCCTGTTCGGGCTCGCCGAGGAGCCACTCGACCGCAATGGCCGCGTGGATCTCGGTGGTGTCGTAGACCGGCAGCACGTTGGCGCGGGTGTCGACCGCGAGCACCAGCTCGGTGCAGGCGAGCACCACCGCCTCGACCCTCTTCTTGCCGAGCTCGGTGATGAGGGTCTTGAGCTTGCGCTGGCTCTCGCGGACCACGCGGCCGGCGGCGAGTTCCTCGTAGATGATCCGGTCGACCTCGGTGATCCAGGCGTCCTCGATCGGGGCGAGGCGGATCCCGCGCTTCTCGAAGGCCGAGCGGACATGGGGCTCGGTCATGGTCGTGCGGGTGCCGAGCACCGCGACCGAGCCGCGAGCGTCGGCGGCGACCCGCTCGGCCGCGGCATCGCCGATGTGGAGGACGGGGACGGCGACCGCGGCCGCGACCGCGTCATAATGCTTGTGCATGGTGTTGGAGGTGAGGATCAGCCCCTCGGCCCCCGCGCCAACCAGCCGCGTCACGGTGTCGAGAATGACCGCTTCGCCCCCGGCCCAATCGCCCTTGCGGTGAAAGGCGGCATAATCGTCCTCGCAGTCGAGGCTCTCGATCAGCAGGCGCGCGCTGTGCAGCCCGCCGAGGCGCCGCGCGACGCCCTTGTTGATATGCTCGTAATAGAGCGCGGTCGAATTCCAGCTCGCCCCACCGACCATTCCGAGCTTGCGCACTTCTGTCCGTCCCCTGCCCCGCCGCGTTCCGGTGCGGCGCCAAATAGTTAACGGGAGCGTTGTCGCTCAAGGCGGGATTTCGGACAAGCGCATGAACGTCAAATGTTGGCGCGATTAACGCGGCAAAGGCGAGCTGTTGCGAAGCGGCGACAGGGCGTTGCGGGAGCGTATCTACCCCAGCGCCTTGACGATCTCCTCGACCATCTTCTTGGCGTCGGCGAGGAGCATCATCGTGTTGTCGCGGTAGAAGAGTTCGTTGTCGACGCCGGCATAGCCCGCCCCGCCCATCGAGCGCTTGATGAAGAGCACGGTGCGCGCCTTTTCGACGTCGAGCACGGGCATGCCGTAGATGGGCGAGCTCTTGTCGGTCTTGGCCGCGGGGTTGGTGACGTCGTTGGCGCCGATCACGAAGGCGACGTCGGTCTGCGCGAACTCGCTGTTGATGTCCTCGAGCTCGAACACCTCGTCATAGGGCACGTTCGCTTCCGCAAGCAGGACGTTCATGTGCCCGGGCATGCGGCCGGCGACGGGGTGGATCGCGTATTTGACCTTCACCCCCTCCTTCTTGAGCATGTCGGCCATCTCGCGCAGCACGTGCTGGGCCTGCGCCACCGCCATGCCGTAGCCGGGAACGATGATGACCTGGTCGGCCTGTTTCATGAGGAAGGCGGCGTCCTCGGCCGAGCCGCGCTTGTACGGCCGGTCGATGACTTCGCCCGCGGGGCCGCCCGCGACCGCGCCGAAGCCGCCGGCGATGACGCTGAGGAAGGAGCGGTTCATCGCCCGGCACATGATGTAGCTGAGGATCGCGCCCGAACTTCCGACCAGCGCGCCGGTGATGATCATCGCGCTATTGTGGAGCGTGAAGCCCATCGCCGCCGCGGCCCATCCCGAATAGCTGTTCAGCATCGAGACCACGACCGGCATGTCGGCGCCGCCGATCGGGATGATCAGCAGGAAGCCGATGGCGAAGGACAGTGCCATCACGGTCCAGAAGATCCAGGGCGACTGGTCCTGCGTGAAATAGCCGATCAGGATCAGGATGGCGGCGAGCGTGCCGAGGTTGAGGAAATGGCGGCCGGGCAGCAGGATCGGCGCCCCGCTCATGTTTCCATTGAGCTTGAGGAACGCGATCACGCTCCCCGAGAAGGTGATCGCGCCGATCGCGACGCCGAGGCCCATTTCGAGGCGGCTCACCGGCAGGATGTTGACCACCGGCGCGGAAGCGATGGGCGAAATGATTGCGGCGATGCCGAACGCTTCGGGATTGAGGAAGGCGGCAGCGCCGACCAGCACCGCAGCGAGGCCGACCAGGCTGTGGAAGGCCGCGACCAGCTGCGGCATGTCGGTCATCTTGATGCGGCGCGCGGTGACGATGCCGATCACGGCGCCGATGGCGATGGCGGCGAGGATTTCGAGTAGCGCTATCTGGTCGAGCACGAGATAGCGCGTCTCGTCCGCGGGCCCGCCGAAAAAATTGCCGACCCCGAAAGCGACGAGCAAGGTCGTCACCACCGCGATTCCCATGCCGATCATGCCGAGGCGGTTGCCGCGTTGGCTGGTGGCGGGGCTCGACAGGCCGCGAAGCGCGAGGATGAAGCAGACGCCGGCGACGAGATAGGCGAGCAGCACCCAGGCGGGCTGAGCATGGGCTTCGACGGTGGGTGCCGCGGGGAAGGTCGCGGCGAGGATATAGTCGGTGTGCACCCCCGCCATCACTTGTCCTTCTTCTTGTACATGGCGAGCATCCGGCTGGTCACCGCGAAGCCGCCGAAGATGTTGATGCTGGCGAGCACCACGGCGAGGAGGCCGAGCCACTTGGAGGAGGCGCTTCCGGCCGCCGCGGCGGCGATCAGCGCGCCGACGATGATCACGCTGGAGATGGCGTTGGTTACCGCCATCAGCGGCGTATGCAGCGCCGGGGTCACCGACCAGACCACGTAATAGCCGACGAAGCAGGCCATGACGAAGATCGACAGGATGGAAATGAAGTCCACGCGCCCTCCCCTGTTGTGACGCCCTGCATGGCATGGCGGCCGGGCAAGGGCTAGCGGCAAAGCGGGCGGGTCCGCAACGGACCTTCTTGCCGTTCACCCCCGATCGGTTTCCAATTTCCTAACCTTTGTCGGGCAATGAACTCTGCATGCGCTCGGGAACCGACAAGCAGGGCGACGAACGACGGAGGCCGCACCGGCTGCTTCTGTGGTCGCTGGTGGCTGCCCTGGTGTTCTGGGGCCTGCAGGTCGGCCAACCGCTCGAGGATGCGCTGCGTACCGCGCGCAATGCCAGCCACCCGAGCAAGGCAAGCGGCAAGATCGTCTTCGTCGGAATCGACGACAAGAGCCTGCAAAAGATCGGTAGCTGGCCTTGGCCGCGCTCGACGCAGGCCAAACTCATTGACCGCGCGACGGCCGCCGGCGCGAAGAGCATTCACCTCGATCTCATCTACGATAGCCCTTCGCGTCCCGATGAGGATCGCGCACTTTCCTCGGCGATTGGACGGTCAGGCCGGGTCGTCCTGGCCGATCGGCAGGCGGTCGGTTCTGACAAGGCGCTCAAAACGCAGCTAACGCGCCCGCTACCGATCTTTGCCGATCATGCCTCCACCGCGAGTGCCACTACCTTATACGATTATTACAACGCAGTGCGTTCGAACCATGTCAGCGTAGAGGTGGAAGGTCAGCGGATGTCGACCTTCGCCGGCAGCCTCGCGCATCGAGCAAAGAACGACACGCGCTCCTTCTGGATCGACTATTCGATTCAGCCCGCTTCGGTCCCCTATGTGAGCGCAGCCGATCTGCTGAGCGGAAGAACTGCGCGCAGCGCCGTCGAGGGCAAGGACCTGATCATCGGCCTCAACGCCGACCAACTGGGCGATCAGTTCTGGCTTCCTGGCTATGGCAGGGCCGCCGGAGCCTATGTCCATGTGCTGGGCGCCGAAACACTGCTGCGCGGCACCCCGAGGGCTTTGGGAGGTCTTCCGGCCATCGTCCTGGCAGCGTTGCTCGCCTGGTTTGCAACGTCGCGCCGCGACCGCTGGTCCTTATTTAGCCTCGCTGGGGGCGTCGCAGTGCTTCTGTTTGCCCCCCTGTTCCTGGAACAGGCCTATGTTTCGATCGACATCGTGCCCGCGCTGGCCATGCTGCTGATCGTCGGTTGGCGGCTGGCGCTGATGCGCTGGAAGGAGCGCAGCCAGGTCAATGAGCTGACCGGCCTGCCAACCTTCGCCACGCTGCGAAGCAATCGCCTGATCGACCAGCCGCTTGTGCTGGCCAAGATCCACAATCACGCCGAGATCAGCAGCGCACTTCCCGAGGCCGAGCAGAAGGAAGCCTATCGCCAGATCGTCGCGCGGCTGTCGACCGGACACCAGGACACCATCTATCAGGGCGACGACGGCACCTTTGCCTGGACGGTCCCGACCACCGCTCCGATCGGCAATCACCTGGAGGCGCTGCATTCGCTGTTCCGCTCGCCGGTGCAGGTCGCAGGGCGCCAGATCGACATCGCGCTGAGCTTCGGCGCCGAACTCGGCTCGACCCGCTCGCTCGGCAACCGGATCGGCAGCGCCGTCCTTGCTGCCGACGAGGCCTGGATCGAGGGCCTTCGCTGGAAGCTCCACGACCCGGCGCGTCAGGAGGAAGTGAACTGGCGCGTGTCGCTGCTCGGCGAGCTCGACCAGGCGATCGACCAGGGCGAGGTGTGGCTGGCCTATCAGCCGCAATATGACATCCAGCGCGGCCGGATCGTCGGCGCTGAGGCGCTCGCCCGCTGGACCCACCCGCACAAGGGTCCGATCAGCCCGGCGGAATTCGTCGCCGCCGCCGAGAACAACGGCCGCATCGCCAAGCTCACCGATTTCGTCCTCGACCGCGCGATCGGCTCGGCCGCCGCGATCAACAAGCGCGGAGTGTCGTTCCAGGTCGCGGTCAACCTGTCGGCCCGCCTGCTGTCCGACCGCGAATTGCTGAGCCGGATCCGGGCGATGCTCGACACCCACGGCCTTGCGCCCGACAAGCTGACGCTCGAGCTGACCGAAACCGCGACGCTCCAGGATGCCGAAAGCGGGCTGGCGACGCTCGACGAACTCCGCCGCCTCGGGATCCGGGTCGCGATCGACGATTATGGCACGGGCCTGTCGACCCTCGATTACCTGAAGAAGATCCCCGCCAACGAGATCAAGATCGACCAGAGCTTCGTCAAATCGATGCGGGTCAACCGGTCGGACCTGATCATGGTCCAGTCGACCATCGCGCTCGCCCATTCGCTCGGCCGCACTGTGGTCGCCGAGGGGGTCGAGGACAAGCAGTGCCTCGACGAACTGACCCGCATGGGCTGCGACCTCGCCCAGGGCTTCGCGATCGGCCGCCCGATGGGCGTTCGCGAGCTGATCCAGCGCCTTCAGGTCCGCTCGGCCCGCCGGGTCGCCTGATCCCCGGGGGCCAGCCCCTTCCACCATCACCGTTTCTTAAACTGCCGCAAGTCCGGAGCGCGTTCTTCTGTCCTGCGCAGAAATATGCCTAATGAATATGCTTACTCATTTGCTAACCGTATCGATTAAGGTTAATAGTGACTCCTGGAACGGCGTCATGCCGTGGAACAGGGAGCAAGTGTCATGTGGAGTCTTTGGAACTGGCTCGTCGGTTCGGGCGCCGCCACCGCGGGTGGCCGCGGCTAAGCAGCCGATCGGCTTCGGCCGACCGATAAAGAGTTTGAAACATGCGCGTCGTGGCCTCTGCCGCGGCGCGCATTTTCTTTGTGGGGCAAGGCTTTAGCGCTAGCCCGACTGCGGGTGGAATGAGTCGCGGGCAACTGCGGAACAGCGGTGTCCGTCCTGCCCCCATGCGCCTTCCGCTAGCCTCCATTATCTGTCTGGCCGCCGGGCTGCGAGCAGCGCGGAAAGCTGGCGAATCGGTTGAGAACAGGCCCGAACCGGCGCGTTCGAATCGGGACCGCGCACGAAAATAGGGCCGCTCGCCCATCGGCGAACCGGCCCTATCCTGCCGGTCGTTCCCGGCACACGGTCCGTGGTGGTCTAGCCCTTCCGGAGCGATCCCGCCTTGTGCGCGGCTTCCTTCCCTTCCTCGGTCTTCACCAGATATTCCGGATTGTCCTTGGACGCCGCGACATGGTGGCCCTTGATGTCCATCGGCTTGGTGACCTTTTTCACGACATGACCATGGGCGGTCCCGCCGTGGCTCGACCAGCTGACCTTGTCGCCGGCCTTGAAGCTCTTCGTCGCCATCTTCTTTCTCCTGTCGGTGTGACGGGAAAACGGGCGGCCGCCGCTCTTGGCTCCTCACCCCGCCTACGGCACAAGGGCCTATGGCGGGCGAACTGGGCGGACAGGGACTGAGCGACGCGCTGGTGATCCTCGGTGCCGCCGGGGTGGTGATCCCCGCCTTCGCACGGATCCGCATCTCGCCGGTGATCGGCTTCATCCTCGTCGGCGCGGCCATCGGGCCAGCGGGCCTCGGGCTCCTGGCGCAGGCGCATCCCTGGCTCGACCCCTTCACCATCGACGACCGCAGCCGGATCGAGCCCTTCGCCGAAATCGGCATCCTGATGCTGCTGTTCGGAATCGGGCTCGAACTCAGCTTCCGCCGCCTGTGGGGGATGCGGCGGCAGGTGTTCGGGCTGGGCGGCGCGCAGATGCTGGCGACCGGGCTGCTGCTCGGCGCGGGGCTGGCGAGCCTCGGCGGATTGTCGCCGGTGTCGGCGCTGGTGCTCGGGATCGCGCTGGCGATGAGCTCGACCGCGATCGTCATGCCGCTCGCGGGAACGAGCAGTACCACCGGTCAGACCGCGCTCGCCATTCTGCTGCTACAGGACCTGAGCCTCGTCCCCATTCTCCTCCTGCTCGACGCCAAGAGCGGGACCGGGGCGCTGCTGGGCGTGGCGGCGGGCGGCGCGACGATGATCGCGGGGCTGCTGCTGGTCGGCCGCTTCCTCCTCCCCCGGCTGTTCGCGCAGGCCGCGCGGACCAAGAGCCCGGAGCTGTTCCTCGCCATCTCGCTGCTCGTGCTGATGCTCGCGAGCGTCGCCACCGGCGCGGTCGGCCTGGGCGCGGTCGCGGGCGCGCTCATCGCCGGGCTGCTGATCGCCGAGACCGACTATCACGCCGAGGTCGAGGTCATCACCGCCCCCTTGCGCGGCCTTGCGCTCGGCATCTTCCTCATCACGGTCGGGATGCGGCTCGACCTCCTCGCGCTGGCGGCGAACTGGCCCGCGCTCCTCGCGGCGACGCTGGCGGTGCTGCTGTGCAAGGCGCTGGTAGTGTTCGCGTTGCTGCGCTGGCGGCGGAGCCGGACCGGGACCGCGCTCGAGACTGGCCTCCTCATGGCAAGCCCGTCCGAGCTCACCTTGATCGTGCTGGCAAGCGCGCTCGCCGCCGGAGTGATCGGCGCCGGGGCGGCCGCCTTCTGGACGCTGGTGACCGCGATCGGGCTCACCCTCACCCCGTTGCTCGCCGCGGCGGGACGGCGAGTGGCGCGGCGGTTCGATCCGCAGGCGCTGAGCAGCGGCGCCTCAGTCGCCACCAACATGACGATCATCTTCGGCTTCGGGCGGGTCGGGCGGATCGTCGCCGACATGCTGGTCGAGCATCGCCGGCCCTATCTCGCGGTCGATGGCGACATCGATTGCGTCGCGGCCGCGCGCGAGGAGCAGCGGAACGTCCTGTTCGGCGACGTCGCGCGCGGTGACGTGGTCGAGCGGTTCGGCCTCTCGCAGGCCGCCGCGGTGGTGCTGACGATGGACGATCCGGTGCTGACCGTGCGGCTGACGCGCGACATCCGCGCCGCCTGCCCCGCCATCTCGATCATCGCCCGGGCCCGCGACGGCGCCCATGCCGCGCAGCTCTACAAGGCCGGCGCGACCGACGCCGTGCCCGAGACGATGGAGGGCTCGTTGCAAATGAGCGAGGCGCTGCTGGTCGACATCGGGGTGGCGATGGGCCCGGTCATCGCCTCGATCCACGAGAAGCGAAGCCAGCTCCGCGCCCAGATCCGCGAAGCGGGCGAGCTGGTCGAGGAGCCGATGCTCGGGCGACGGCGCTAGGCCGAGACCTTCGCCAGCTCGGCCTTGATCGCCTCGAGCGCTTGCGGTGCCTTCGCACCTTCGGGACCGCCGCCCTGCGCCATGTCGGGACGGCCGCCGCCGCCCTGTCCGCCCAGCGTCGCCACCGCCGCCTTGACGAGGTCGACGGCGCTCAACTGGCCGACGAGGTCGGCGGTGATCCCGGCGGCGACCGAGGCGCGGCCGTCGTTGACCGCGATCAGCGCGGCGACGCCCGAGCCCAATTGCCCCTTCATCGAGTCGAGCTCGGAGCGGAGGACCTTGGGATCGAGCCCCTCGACCACGCGGCCGAGGAACTTCAGTCCGCCGACCTCTTCCGGACCCGCCGCAGCCTGCGCCCCGCCCCCGCCAAGCGCGAGCTGGCGCCTTGCATCGGCGAGTTCGCGCTCGAGGCGGCGGGTCTGCTCGACCAGCGCGGCGACGCGCGCCGGAGCCTCGTCGGGCGCGGCCTTGAGGCTGGCCGCGATGGCGCGAAGGCGATTGTCGCGCTCGATCAGCCACTGGCGCGCGGCCTCGCCGGTCAGCGCCTCGATCCGGCGCACGCCCGAGGACACCGCGCTCTCGGAGACGATCTTGAACAGGGCGATGTCGCCGAGCGCAGCGACGTGGGTCCCGCCGCACAGTTCGACGCTGTAGGTTGAGTCGCCGTCGCCGCGGCCCATCGAGAGGACGCGGACCTCGTCGCCATATTTCTCGCCGAACAAGGCCATCGCGCCCTCGGCGATCGCCTCGTCGGGGGTCATCAGCCGGGTCGAGACCGGGTCGTTACGGCGGATGTGGAAGTTCACCTCGGCCTCGATCGCGGCGATGTCGTCGGGCGACAGCGCGGCATTGTGGGCGAAGTCGAAGCGCAGCCGGTCGGGCGCGACGAGGCTGCCCTTCTGAGTGACGTGGCTGCCAAGCCGGCGGCGCAGCGCGGCATGGAGGAGGTGCGTCGCGCTGTGGTTGGCGCGGACCCTGCGGCGGCGCTCCTCGTCGACCTGCTGCTGGACCGTGTCGCCGACCGCGAGGCTGCCCGCCGTCGCCTTGACGCTGAGGACGTGGAGCTTGCCCAATTGCTTCGAGGTGTCGGAAACATCGCCCGCGAAGCCCTTCACGGTGCTGAGCTTTCCGGCGTCACCGACCTGCCCGCCACTCTCGGCGTAGAAGGGGGTCTGGTTGAGGAGCAGCTGCCCCTCCTCGCCCGCGCCGAGCGCATCGACACGCTGGCCGTCGCGGACGATGGCGAGGACCACGCCTTCGCCGTCATGGCCGGCATAACCGGTGAATTCGGTCGCGCCATGCTCCTCGGCGAGATCGAACCAGATCTCGTCCGAGGCGGCCTGGCCCGAGCCCTTCCAGGCGGCGCGGGCGCGGGCCTTCTGCTCGGCCATGGCGGCGTCGAAGCCGGCGCGGTCGACCTCGAGCCCCTGGGCGCGCAGCGCATCCTCGGTCAGGTCGTAGGGGAAGCCATAGGTGTCGTAGAGCTTGAAGGCGGTCTCGCCCGGAAGAGTGCCCCCCTCGCCCATCCCTGCCGTCGCCTCGTCGAGCAGCTTGAGTCCGTTCGAGAGCGTCTGGCGGAAGCGGGTCTCTTCCTGGCGCAGCGTCGCCTCGATCAGCGGCTGCGCCCGGATCAGCTCGGGGTAAGCGGCGCCCATTTCGGCGGTCAGCGCGGGAACCAGCCGGTGCATCAGCGGCTCGGACGCGCCGAGAAGGTGCGCGTGGCGCATCGCGCGGCGCATGATCCGGCGCAGGACATAGCCGCGGCCCTCGTTGGCCGGGAGCACGCCGTCGGCGATGAGGAAGCTGGTCGCGCGGAGGTGATCGGCAATGACCCGGTGCGAGGCCTTTTGCTCGCCTTTCGCGGCGGTCCTGGTCAGCGCTTCGGACGCCGCAATCAGCGCCTTGAAGGTATCAGTGTCGTAATTGTCGTGGACGCCCTGCATGACCGCGGCGATCCGCTCGAGGCCCATGCCGGTGTCGATCGACGGCCGCGGCAGGTCGGAAACGATGACGTCATTTTCCTGCAGATGCTGCATGAAGACGAGGTTCCAGATCTCGACGAAGCGATCGCCGTCCTCGTCGGGGCTGCCCGGAGGACCTCCGGGGATGTGATCGCCGTGATCGTAGAAGATCTCGCTGCACGGGCCCGAGGGACCGTCGGGCCCCATCGCCCAGAAATTGTCCTTGGTGGCGATGCGGATGATGCGTTCGTCGGGAAGCCCGGCGATCCGCTGCCACAGCCCGAACGCCTCGTCGTCGGTGTGGTAGACGGTGACCGTCAGCTTGTCCTTCGGCAGCCCCCACTCGCGGGTCAGCAGGCCCCAGGCGAGCTCGATCGCGCGTTCCTTGAAATAGTCGCCGAACGAGAAATTGCCGAGCATTTCGAAGAAGGTGTGGTGGCGCGCCGTGTAGCCGACATTGTCGAGGTCGTTATGCTTGCCGCCCGCGCGGACGCACTTCTGCGACGAGGTGGCGGTGCTGTACGGCCGCGTCTCGAGCCCGGTGAAGACGTTCTTGAACGGGACCATGCCGGCGTTCACGAACATCAGCGTGGGATCGTTCTGCGGCACCAGCGGCGCAGACGCCTGCCGGCTGTGCCCGGCGGCTTCGAAATAGTCGAGGAAGGAGCGGCGAATGTCGTTGGTCGAGGTCATGGCCGCGCTCCTTACACGGCCCTGCTGCGGTGCGGAAGCGGAGCCTTGGTTCAGGCCGGCTGGCTGTGCATCTCGGCGAAGGAGCGGAATTGCGCCTTGAGGTCGGGGTCGGCGACGCGCTCGGTGAGCTGCTCGACCACGCTGGCGAGACTGGTGGCATAGCCCTGTTCGAAGCCCATGCTCCAGTCGGCGAAGCTGCGCGCCACGATCGGGCGGCGGCTGAGCTGCACCAGCGCGAAGTGGCGCTCGTCGGCGCGGATCCGGGTATAGGCCGCCGCGAGCTGCTCGCTCGGCCCTTCCAGCACCTGCAGGAAACGCCGCCCGCCGGTGACGAGCAGGCCCGTCAGCCCATCGCGCGCATTGTTGCGACGCGACGCCGAGAGAATGGCCTCGATCGTCGCGGAGTCAGGCATGACCCGCGACGTGCTGACATAAACTAATTGTTCCAACGGTGCCTCCAGAAACGCGGAAACGCCCTACCCAAATTGTTCCGTAACCTTACAAGAGTTAACGAAGAGTAAAGCCCTTAATCCAGGTTAGGCTGCGCGGAGGACAAGGGTCCCCGCGAGACCGAGGATCACGAGCATCGTCGGAAGCGCGGTCAGCAGGAATCCCAGCGCCCGCTTCTGCGCATCGACGGCGTAAGTGGTGATGTAGAGGACCCGCCCGGCACACCAGACCAGCCCGTAGAGCGCACCCCATTTGTCGCCCCAGAAGGCCGCGGCAAGCGCCAGCAGGGGGATGAAGGGCACCATCTGCTCGACCGTGTTCTGCTGGGCGCGGAAGACCCGCTCGAACGCCTCGTGCCCGGTCACCGCCGGCGCCTGCACCTTGTAGGTCGCCCGCGCCCGGCCGACCTTGAGCATCGCCCAGATGTAGATGGCGAGCGCCAGCAGCAAGGTGGCGATGGTAAGCGGATAAGCGGTCATGTGGAGCCCCCTCCAGAAGTGAGGGCTCCAGCATGGCCGAGGGCCGGCCGCGGCTCAAGGCCGGGCCTGCTCTGCGTTACCGCGCCAGCTTCTTGTAGCTGGTGCGGGTCGGGCGGTCGGCCTCGGGGCCGAGGCGGCGACGCTTGTCTTCCTCATAGGCCTCGAAATTGCCCTCGAACCATTCGACGTGGCTGTTGCCCTCGAAGGCGAGGATGTGGGTCGCGAGGCGGTCGAGGAAGAAGCGGTCGTGGCTGATGACCACGGCGCAGCCGGCGAAATTCTCGATCGCTTCCTCGAGCGCGCCCAGGGTTTCGACGTCGAGGTCGTTGGTCGGCTCGTCGAGCAGGAGGACGTTGCCACCCTGCTTGAGCATCTTGGCCATGTGGACGCGATTGCGTTCACCGCCCGAGAGCTTGCCGACGTTCTTCTGCTGGTCGGGGCCCTTGAAGTTGAACGCCCCGACATAGGCCCGCGTGCTCGTGTCCTGGCCGTTGACCTTCATGTAGTCGAGCCCGTCCGAAATCTCCTCCCAGACGTTCTTCTTGGGATCGAGATGGTCGCGGCTTTGGTCGACATAGCCGAGGCGCACGGTCTCGCCGAGGCTGACCGTGCCGGTGTCGGGCTCTTCCTTGCCGGTGAGGATCTTGAACAGGGTCGACTTGCCCGCGCCGTTGGGGCCGATGACGCCGACGATCCCGCCCGGCGGCAGGGTGAAGCTCAGGTTCTCGAACAGGATCTTGTCGCCATAGGCCTTGGAGATGTTCTCCACCTCGATGACCTTGCCGCCGAGGCGCTCGGGCACCTGGATGACGATCTGCGCCTTGCCGATCCGCCGGTCGTCCTGCGCGTCCTGGAGCTGCTCGAACTTGCGGATACGCGCCTTGGACTTGCTCTGGCGGGCCGCCGGGGTCTGCCGGATCCACTCGAGCTCGCGGGCCAGCGCCTTCTGCTTGCCACTCTCCTCGCGGCTCTCCTGCTCGAGGCGCTTCGCCTTCTTTTCCAAGTAGGTGGAGTAGTTTCCTTCGTACGGATAATAAGACCCGCGATCGAGCTCGAGGATCCACTCAACGACATTGTCGAGGAAATAGCGGTCGTGGGTGATCATCAGCACCGCGCCAGCATATTCCTTGAGGTGCGTTTCCAGCCACTGGACGCTCTCGGCGTCGAGGTGGTTGGTCGGCTCGTCGAGGAGCAGGATCGAGGGCTTCTGGATGAGCAGGCGGGTCAGCGCGACGCGGCGCTTCTCACCGCCCGACAGGTCCTGGACCGACCAGTCCGAGGGCGGGCAGCGCAGCGCTTCCATCGCGATCTCGAGCTGGTTGTCGAGCGTCCAGCCGTCGACCGCATCGATCTTGCCCTGGAGCTCGCCCATTTCCTCCATCAGCGCGTCGAAGTCGGTGTCGTCCTTGGGATCGCCCATTTCGGCCGAAATGGCGTTGAAGCGATCGACCATGTCGGCGACGTCGCGCGCGCCGTCCTTGACGTTCTCGAGGACGGTCTTGCTGGGGTCGAGCTCGGGCTCCTGCGGCAGGTAGCCGACGGTGATGTTCTCGCCCGGCCAGGCCTCGCCGGTGAACTCCTTGTCGAGCCCGGCCATGATCTTGATCAGCGTCGACTTGCCCGCGCCGTTGGGGCCGACGATGCCGATCTTGGCGCCCTGGTAGAATTGCAGGTTGATGTTGTTGAGGGTCGGCTTGTTCGCGCCGGGGAAGGTCTTCGTGAGATTCTTCATCACGAAGGCATATTGAGCGGCCATGGGGTCGCGGATCCTTAGCTAGACGGTCTGAATGGGGTTGCGCGCCAGATAGTCGCTCGAGGCGCCTTTGCCTAGCGTCAGGGCTCGCCCTGCGGCCGCGGCAGCAGCAGGGCGAGGAGCTTCGCCCGGCATTCGCCATCGATGATCCCGTCGATCCGCTCTGGCCGGAAGCGGCGCTGGAAGGCGATCACGGCCTTCCAGCTGTCGGTGACGTCATAGCCGAAGCGCTCGAGCGCGAGCAGGAAGGCGGCGTCGGACCAATAAGGGTCGATGAGGTTGCGGGTCGGGCTCGGCAGCGCGAGGCGGCGCTTGGCGAGCGCCTCCCATGGGAACAGCTCGCCCGGATCCTCCTTGCGGGTCGGCGCGATGTCCGAATGAGCGACGACATTGCCGCGGCCGATGCCGTGGCGGTCCTTGATCCGCGCGACCAAGGGAATCAGCGCGGCGATCTGCTCGTCGGGAAAGGGGCGATAGCCGAATTCGTGGCCGGGATTGACGATCTCGATCCCGATGCTGGCGCTGTTGACGTCGCGGATCCCGCGCCAGAAGCTCTTCCCCGCGTGCCAGGCGCGGCGCTCCTCCTCGACAAGGGAGTAGATGGTGCCGTCCTCGTCGACGCAATAATGGGCCGAGACCTTGGCCTCGGGCGAGCAGAGCCGGTCGAGCGCCCCCTCGGCCGTGGGCATGCCGGTATAATGGAGCACGATCATGCTGACCGGCAGCGCGCGCTCGTCATGGTTGGGAGAAGGGCGGGAGATGAAGTCCACGGGCCCCTAGGGACAAAAAGCGGCGCGCCAGGTCAAGAGGCTTAGGCCGCCTTGGCCGACTGGTCCTTGAGCCGGTAGAGGCCGCGCATCTCGCGGTCGGTTTCGAGGCTGGTCGCCTGGCCGATCACCGTCTCCCCTGCCCCGAGCATCAGCCAGCCATCGGGCGACAGCGCGGCGGAGAGCCGGTCGAAGGCCTTCCTGCGGGTCGCGTCGTTCAGGTAGAGAAGGACGTTGCGGCACAGGATGAGGTCGAACCGGCCCGGATGCGGTGGCGGCTCGAGCAAATTGTGGACCTGGAAGCGGACCGACTTGCGCAGCGCCTCGGCCGCGCGCCAGCCCGCCGGGGTCTCCTCGAACCAGCGGATCATCTGCTGGATTCCGAGGCCGCGCTGGACCTCGAACTGGGTATAGGTGCCCGCCCGCGCCCGCTCGACCACGCTTTCGCTGACGTCGCTGGCGAGGATGTCGATCGTCCAGCCGTTCCAGCGGACAGGGTCCTCGGCGAACAGCATGGCGAGGCTGTAGGCCTCCTGCCCCGCCGAGCAGCCCGCCGACCAGACGCGGAGCGTCTTCGACCCCTCGCGGCGGCGCGCGAGCTCGGGCAGCGCCGAGGCCTTGAGGAGGTCGAACGGCACGCGATCGCGGAAGAAATAGGTTTCGTTGTTCAACAAAGCCTCCACGACCCGGGTCGACAGGCTGGGCTCGCGGCCCATGACGAGGATGGTGATGAGCTCGTCGATGCTGGCGATCCCGCGCTCGCGCAGCAATTGCGACAGCGCCGTCTCGAGCCGCCAGCGACGGCTCATGGTCAGCTGCTGCCCGGTGCGGGCCTCGAGCATGCCCGCGAGGATCCGGGAGCTGGAATCACTGATCTGCATGGGTCTGGCCAATCCGGGACGCAACACGACGGGCAAGTTTTTCCGGGGGCAGGATGGCGGCGGCGAGCCCCGCCTCGGCGACGGCGCGCGGCATTCCCCAGACCGCGCTCGTCTCTTCGTCCTGGACCAGGACCGATCCCCCGCTTGCGACCAGCGCGGTCGAGCCCTCGACCCCGTCGCGGCCCATGCCCGACAGGATCACCCCGACCGCGCCGGGGCGCTTGAGCGCGGCGACGCTGGCCAGCATCGGGTCGACGCTCGGAAGGCACCCGCTCGAGGCCCGCCCGCCGGTCAGGCGCACCGCGAGACTTCCGTCACGGCGCTCCTCGACGGTGAGGTGGGCATCGCCCGGCGCGATCAGGATTTCGTCGTCGACGAGGCGCATGCCGTCGGCAGCGATGCGAGTGACGCGCTTGGCGGCAGTCCCAAGCTGGCGCGCGAAGACGTCCATGAAGGGTGGCGGCAGGTGCTGGGTGACGATGATAGGCGCGTGGATCCGGCGCGGCAGGTCGGCGAAGAAGCGGCCGAGCGCGTGGATCCCGCCGGTCGAGGCGCCGACCGCGAGCAGCGACAATTCCTCGGTCGCCATCGCGCGGAGCGGCGCGGGCGTCGGGCCCGACGGGGTCGCTTCCTCTTCCTCGGTGATCCCGAGCGCGCGGATCTTGGCGATCAGGATGTCGGCGAAGCGGCCCTGGATGCGCCCGGTGCCGGGCTTGAGCAAGGTGTCGGCGGCGCCCTGCGCCAGCGCCCGGACGGTCGCCGCGGCGCCTTCCTCGGCAAGGCTGGAAACGATCAGGACCCGGGCCCCGCGCGCGACGCGCAGGATGTCGGGAAGCTTGTTCAGCCCACCCGCCCCCGGCATTTCGAGGTCGAGGAGAATGACATCGACGCGGACGTGGGCGAGCGCCTCGACTGCGTCCTCGGCGGTGCCGGCGACGGCGGCGATCTCGATCCCGCCGCCCAGTTCGACCATCCGCGTCAGCACCGCGCGCGCGACGAGCGAATCGTCGACGATCATCAGCCGAAGCGGGCGGACCTGCGGGTGATGGGGCGCCGCGGTCTGTCTGGCGAGCGCCGAAGCCATGGGAGGAGGCTCAGGCGACGCCGACGAGTTGCAGCTTGATGTGGAGCGTCTCGCGGTCGAACGGCTTCATCACATATTCGTCCGCCCCAGCCTCGAGCGCGGCGCGGATATGCGCCATGTCGTTCTCGGTGGTGCAGAAGACGACCTTGGGCTGGTCGCTGTGGCCGCGCTGGCGAAGGAGCTTCAAAAATTCCATGCCGCTCATCACCGGCATGTTCCAGTCGAGCAGAACCACGTCGGGCATCGCCGCCTCGCAGCGCTCGAGCGCCTCGCGGCCGTCGCCGGCCTCCTCGACGCTGAATTCGAGCGTCTCGAGGATGTGGCGCGCGACCTTCCGGATGACCTTGGAGTCGTCGACGATGAGGCAGGTCTTCATAAGTGGAGCACCGTTCCGAGAAGCAGTTGGTTCGTTGAAAGGAGGTCTAGCCTGCGAGGGTTAAGATTTTGGTCAGGCCGCCTGCCGGGCGGCATCGGGGCCGGCGACCAGCGCGCCGACGTCGACCAGCAGCAGCGCGCCTTCCTCGGTCTCGACCATGCCGGTCGAGACCCGCTCCCAGCCCTCGCCCATGGCCGCGCGGACCGGCGCGGGATCGCTCTGGGCCTCGATCACGTCCTCGACCCCGTCGACGATCAACGCATAATGATGGCCGTCGAGCTCGGTCACCGCGGCTTCGAGGATGCCGTCGAGCACGTCGGGCATGTCGAGCCCGAGCGAACGGCGGCAGCAGATCACCGTCAGCACCCGGCTGCGCAGCGCCGAGAGGCCCGCGACATGCTCGGCCGCGCGGGGCACTGGAATGAGGGTGTCGAGCTCGACCACGCTCTCGATCCGCGCGGCGGGCATGGCGACGCGCTGGCCGGCGATCCGGACCACGAGCAGGAGTTCGTTCATGCCTTTGCTCCCCTGGCGGCGGCATCGCGCAGCGCGACCAGCAGGCCAGCGCGGTCGTAGCGGTAGATGTGATTTTCGTTGGCCGGCGCGTCGGGCTCGGGGCTGAGCCAGAGCGTCCGCTTCGCGGCGGCCCCCTCGGTCCCGGCCCAGGCAATGGCGAGGTCGGCGGCGACCTCGCTGTCGCTCGGCACCACGCGATAGCCCGCGGCCTCGACGATCGGTCGGAGCATGTTGCGGACCCACGGGTCGGCGAGGTCGAGGCGGCACACCGGCGGGGTGTCGAGCGCGGCCGCCCCCTGCCCTTCGGTCGCGAACAGCCAGTGGGCGTCGACCAGTTCGGCGGGCTCGCCGGCGACGAGGGTCACCCCCTCGACCGGACCCGGCACGTCGGCGGGAATGACATTCTCGGCGATGGCGTCGAGGTCGATCACCTCGCGGAAGGCGAGGCCGAGCTGGACGTCGCCGTCGCTGAGGCGGAACAGGCGGACCTTCTCGTGCGCCTCCGGGGGCACGTCGATCCCGGCCAGCGGCAGTATGTCCTGGCCGAGCTGCACGCGGATCCGGCCCGCGGCCATGGAAATCGCGCTGCCCGGGACTTCCTCGATCCGGTCGACGATCCCCAGGCGGATCGCGCGGCGGTTGCCGAGCCGGTCACGGAACAGGAGCACGGGGGTCGCTTCCTCGGCCTTGGCGGGCGCGGCCTCGTCGAGCAGGCGGACGCTGCGTTCCTGGGTCTCGATCTTGACGCCGCCGACGCGGGCGAGCCCGGCGGGGTCGAACAGCAGGATGGGCGAGCCGTCGTCGGCAAGCGTGGTCCCGGCATAGAGGCCGGTCGCCATCACCGCGGGCGCGGCGGGCTTGACCACCAGTTCCTCATGGTCGTGGACCCGGTCGACCGCCAGCGCATAGACGTCGCCGCCGGCGGGCTTGAGGACGATCAAGGTGCGCTCCTCCTCGGTGAGCGGGCTGTCGAGGCCGAGCACGTCTGCGAGCACGATCTCGGGGACCCGGCGGCCGCGGATGGTGACGATGCCCGCGCCGCCGACATGGGACAGTTCGACCGCCTCGCCGCCCGCTCGCACGATCTCCTCGATCGCGACCCGGGGAATGGCGAAATGCTGGTTGCCGATCGAGACGGTGAGCGCGGGAATGATGGTGAGGGTCAGCGGCACCCGGACGGTGATGCGGGTCCCCTGCCCGACCTTGCTTTCGACTTCGACCAGACCGCCGATCCGCTCGACGTTGGAGCGGACGACGTCCATGCCGACCCCGCGGCCCGAGATGCTGGTCACCTCGCGTGCGGTCGACAGGCCGGCCTCGAAGATGAGGTTGAGCTGCTCGCGCGACGACAGGCGGGCCGCGTCGGCGCTTTCGATGATGCCGACGTCGAGCGCCTTGGCGACGAGCTTCTTGCCGTCGATCCCGCGGCCGTCGTCGACGATGTCGATCAGGATCTGGTTGCCCGACTGGCGCGCCGAGACGCTCAGGAGGCCGATCTCGCGCTTGCCGGCCTTGAGCCGCTCGGCCGGGGGCTCGATCCCGTGGTCGACCGCGTTGCGGACGATGTGGGTCAGGGGGTCGCGGATCATCTCGATCATCTCGCGGTCGAGTTCGACGTCGCCGCCGTCGATGTCGACGAGCACCTGGCGACCGAGCTCGGCGGAAAGGTCGCGGACCATCCGCGGCAGGCCGACGAACAGGCTCTCGATCCGCTGCATCCGGGTCCGGGTGATGGCGTCGCGCATCTCGGCGATGATCCCGCTCATCCGCTCGAAGGCGCCGGCCACCGCGACATCGGCATTGCCGTCGCGCAGCCGCCGGGCCAGCTCGTTGCGGGCGAGGACGAGGTCGCTGACCCCGCTCATCATCCGGTCGAGTAGGTCGACCGACAGGCGGATGGTGCGCGGCGCGGCGCCGCTGGCGAAGGCATTGGCGACGGGGTTGGCCGCAGGCGCGGGCTGGGCCGGTTGGGCGGGCTGCTCGGCGCCGGGCTTGAGGGCCTCGATCAGGTCCTCGTCGCTGCCGTCCGGAAGCGGCTGGCCGGCGGCGATCACCTCGACCATCTCGCCGATCCGGTCGATCACCGCGAGGACCGCGCTGACGAGGGCCGGATCGGGCTGGCGGCGGCCGGCGCGGACATCGGCGAGCGCGTCCTCGGCGGCGTGGCTCAGCGCCTCGAGCCGGGGAAAGTCGAAAAAGCCGCAATTTCCCTTCACCGTGTGGACGAAGCGGAAAATGCTGTCGAGCCGGGCGCGGTCCTGCGGCTGCGCCTCCCAGGCGACGATCTCGCCGCCGAGGCTTTCCAGCATGTCCCGGCATTCGGAGACGAAATCGGCAATCAGATCGTCCATGGCCTCACTTCACTCGGCTGCATCAGGGCCGAGGTAACGCGCGAGGGTTAAGGGCGCGTTAGTGGGCTAGGCGAGGAAAGCGGGGTCGAGCACGATGCGGCCGTCCTCGAGGTCGGCGATCCCGGGCCGGAACGGGATGAGCGCGCGCTTGCCGCCGTCACGTTCGATTTCGAGGAGGTCGCCGGCGCCGAAATTCTCGACCGCGACCACGGTGCCGAGTGCGGCTCCGTCGCCGTCCACGCAGGGCAGGCCGAGGAGGTCGGCATGATAATATTCGCCCTCGCCAAGTGGCGGCAAGGCGTCACGGTCGACCTCGACCAAGGTGCCCCGAAGCGCCTCGGCGGCATTGCGGTCGGCGACGCCCTCGAAGCGCGCGGTCGGGCTCTTGGCCGTGCCGCCGACATGGAGCAGCCGGCGAAGCTGGCCGCCGACATGAAGCTTGTCGTGGGCGCGGAGGCTCTCGGGCCCCTCGCCAAACAACTTGAGGCGCACCTCGCCGCGGACGCCATGGGCGCCGGCGATGGCGGCAAGGGTGATGCGGGTCGTCATCGGCAATGGGTCTCGACTTCGCCCGGCACCAACGGAGCGTGGCTCCGCTTGTCCCGAGCGAAGTCGAGGGACATGGCTTAGCCTTCGGCCTTCTCGGCGCCTTCGGCCGGAGCGGCCTCGTCCGAACCTTCGGCCGGCTCGGGCTGGGTCGGGGCGCTGACCGGCTCGGCCTCGGCGGCCGGAGCTTCCTCGGCCGGAGCCTCGGCAGCGGCTTCCTCGACGACCGGGGTCTCGGCGGCAGCCTCCTCGGCGACCACTTCCTCGGCGGCCGGCTCTTCGGCCGGGGCCGGCTCGGCGGCGGCGGCGGCAGCGGCCTCGGCGGCCTCAGCGGCCTTGGTCGCACGCTCCTCGGCGCGCTCGGTCGCCTTCTCGCCCGGCTTGCCCTTGTTCGGGTTGTTGCGCGCGGTGCGCTCCTTGAGGCCGGCGGCGTCGAGGAAGCGGGCGACGCGATCGGTCGGCTGGGCGCCGACGCTCAGCCAGTGGCTGATGCGGTCGTGGTCGAGCTTGACGCGCTCGGGCGAATCCTTCGCGAGCAGCGGGTTGTAGGTGCCGACCTTCTCGATGAAGCGGCCGTCACGGGCGTTGCGGCTGTCGGCCACGACGATGCGATAATAAGGACGCTTCTTGGAGCCGCCGCGAGCGAGGCGAATTGCTACTGCCATTGGTTCATTCCTTCTTCTAGTTCGTTGTTATTTCTTGCTGAAACGGTCGCCGCCCGGCGGCAGGCCGAACGGGCTGGAACCCCCGGGAAGACCCGGCAGGCCGGGCGCTCCGGCACCGGGGAGGAGGCCGCCCATCGCGCCCTCCATGCCGCCCTTGCCGAACATCGCCGCGAGCTTGCCGAGGCCGCCCATCTTCTTGAGGCGCTTCATCGCGCCTTCCATCTCCTGATGCATCTTGAGGAGCTTGTTGACGTCCTGGACGGTCCGTCCCGCGCCCTTGGCGATGCGGATCTTGCGCTTGGCGTTGATGAGACCGGGCTTGGCCCGCTCGGTCGCGGTCATCGAGGAGAGCATCGCCTCGAGGTGGATCAGCGCCTTGGTGTCCTGCGCCTTCTCCATCGCGCCCTTCATGCCCTTCATCCCGGGCATCATGCCGGCAAGCGCGCCAAGGCCGCCCATGCGCTGCATCTGCTGGAGCTGCATGCGCAGGTCGTCGAGGTCGAACTTGCCCTTGGCCATCTTGGCCGCGAGCTTTTCGGCGTCCTCGACCTTGATCGTCTCGGCGGCGCGCTCGACCAGGCTGACGACGTCGCCCATGCCAAGGATGCGCCCGGCGACGCGGCTCGGGTGGAAGGGCTCGAGCGCCTCGAGGCCTTCGCCCGTACCGGCGAACTTGATCGGCTTGCCGGTGACCGCGCGCATCGACAGCGCCGCGCCGCCGCGGGCATCGCCATCCATGCGGGTGAGGATGACGCCGGTGAGGTCGATCTGCTGGCCAAAGCCCTTGGCGACGTTGACCGCGTCCTGGCCGGTCAGGCTGTCGACGACGAGCAGGGTCTCGGCCGGACGGCTCACCTCGGCGACCGCCTTCATCTCGCCCATCAGGCTGTCGTCGACGTGGAGGCGGCCCGCGGTGTCGAGCAGCAGGACGTCATAGCCCTGAAGCTTGGCCGACTGGAGCGCGCGGCGGGCAATGTCGACCGGCGACTGGCCGGGCACGATCGGCAGCGTGTCGACCTTGGCCTGGCGGCCGAGCACGGCAAGCTGCTCCTGCGCCGCCGGACGGGCGACGTCGAGGCTCGCCATCAGGACCTTCTTGCGGTCCTTTTCGGTGATCCGCTTGGCCAGCTTGGCGGTCGAGGTCGTCTTGCCCGAGCCCTGGAGGCCGACCATCATGATGACCGCGGGCGGGGTGACGGCGAGGTCGAGCTCGGCGCTGTCGGCGCCCAGCATCTCGACCAGCGCGTCGTTGACGATCTTGACGACCTGCTGGCCCGGCGTGACCGAGCGCAGCACTTCCTGGCCGACCGCACGCTCGGTGACCTGGTCGACGAAGTCGCGGGCGACCGGCAGCGCGACGTCGGCCTCGAGCAGCGCCACGCGCACTTCGCGCATGGCCCCGCGCACGTCGGCCTCGGTGAGGGCGCCGCGGCCGCGAAGCTTGTCGAATACGCCGCCGAGGCGGTCGCTGAGGGTCTCGAACATTCTCACTCAACTCCGGTATCGACGGGCACAAAGCGAAAACCGCCGGCGGGCGAAACCTCGCCGGCCAGCGTGCCCCGAAAGGCGCTCATCGATGATTGTCACGAATGACGGAGCGGCGCTTAGCCCAAGAGACGAACAAGTTCAACTGTGGCCCGGGCGCCGCTTGCGAGGCGGTAAAGCCTCGTTAGACTGATCTGCATTAGTGCTCGGGGTACTAAGGGGGACAGTAAGTGATGATGCGTTCGTTCGGGGGCAGCATGGCCGCGGCCGTGCTGGTAATGCCTGCTGCGGCCCACGCGGCCGATCCCACCCCTTCGATCAGGCCCGCTCCGGCCTGGGTCGTGCCGGTCAAGGTCCCGACCCCCAATCCCAAGCTGCTCGCGCTGCCGGCGCAGGTTCTGGTCCTCAACGTCCAGGAGCGGCTCGCCCGGGAGGCGACCACCACCTATCTCGAATATGTCGCGCAGCCCCAGACGGTGACCGGTCTCCAGGGCATCGGCACGGTCGCGATGCCGTGGAACGTCGAGCGCTCCGACTTCGCCATCCACAAGATCGAGATCAACCGCGCGGGCAAGGTCATCAACGCCCTCGACCCCGCCGCGATGATGGTGCTCCGGCAGGAGACCAACCTCGACAAGGCGATGCTCGACGGTGGCCGCACGGTGGTGCTGCCCGTCAAGGGCCTCCAGCTCGGCGACCGGCTGACGGTGGCGGTGAGCTACACCACCAAGGCGCCGGTCATCGCGGTCCGGCCCGAGGAAGTGTGGATGGTCAACGCCGACGAGACGATCAACCGCACCGAGCGGCGGCTGATCGTCCCCGACGACCTGGCGGTGAAATGGTATCGGGCGCCGGCCACGGCCGAACCGACGGTCACCAAGGCCGGCGGTTACACCGACTATTTCTTCGTCGGAAGCGGCGCCAAGGCGCGCGAATGGCCGACGGGAACGCCGTCGCGCTTCACGGCGCCGCTGGTGCAGGTGACCGCCTGGTCGAACTGGAACGAGGTCGCGACCGCGGTCATCCCGCTGTTCGCCAAGGCGCGCACGATCAAGGACGGCTCGCCGCTCGCTGCCGAGGCCGACCGCATCGCCGCGGCCTCCAAGGATCCCGAGCAGCGCCTGCTCGCCGCGCTTCGCCTGGCGCAGGAAAAGGTCCGCTACGTCGCGCTGCTGCTCGGCCAGGGCGCCTATGTCCCGGTCGGCGCCGAGGAAACGTGGGAGCAGAAGTTCGGCGACTGCAAGGGCAAGACCGCGCTCCTGCTCGGCCTGCTCGACCGGCTGGGGATCGAGGCCGAGCCGATGCTCGTCAGCAGCAGCCTCAATTCGTACATGCCCGAGCTCCACCCCTCGCTGGCGGTCTTCGACCATGTGATGGTGCGCGCCCGGGTCAATGGCAGGACGCTCTACCTCGATCCCACCAGCTACGGGCAGCGAACCGTTTCCGAGCTGAGCCGGTCCGCCTTCGTGCGCGGGCTTCCCCTCGTCCCCGGCACCGACCTCATCTCCATCGCGCGGACGATCCCCGCGCAGGCCCTGTCCCAGGCCGATGTCGTCTGGGACGGTCGCCAGGGGTTCGAGCGGCGGGTGCCGTTCACCGCCACGCTGGTCCTTCGCGACGAGACCGCCTCGCAGATGCGCGCGGCCAAGGCGGCGAGCGAGGATGCCGACAAGCATCTCGAGAATTTGCAGAATTTCGTGCCCGGGGTTGCCAACAAGGACCTTGCGCTCAAGTCCGAGGAGCCGGAGCAGCCCGACGGCAGCTACAAGGTGACCTTCGCCGGGACCGCGACCATGGACTGGTCGCCGATCAAGGGCCTGAAGGGCTATCGCTACGAGCTCAGCCAGAACACCGTGAAATGGGAGTTCGAGGACGGCCGCTCGGGCGACAAGGACCGCGACCTGCCGCTGGTGATGAACTGGCCTTATTATATCGCAAGCAGCGAGACGATCCTGCTTCCCAATGGGGGCAAGGGCTTCAAGGCCGAGGGTGAGCAGATCGACCGGCGGTTCGGGGCGGTCCGGATCACCCGCTCGATCGGGATCGAGGGCGACAAGGCGGTCACCCGCGCGGTCTTCGTCCACGAAAAGCCCGAAGCCAGCGCCGAGGAAACGCGCAGCATGAAGAAGGTGGCCGACGAGCTGAACGACAAGTTCGCCTACGTCGTCGCGCCCGGCAAGATCCGCCCGGTCAAGGACGAGGAAGGGAAGAAGGACTGAGGCGAGGCCGCCGCGCCCTGGCCATGAGGCCGGAGCGCGGCCGTCCGCAAGCGGTCAGGCCGCCGCGTCGTCCTTGGCTTCGCGGTTGGCGTAGACGCGAACGGGCTCCTTGCGGCCCTCGACCACGTCCTTGTCGACGTGAACCTTCTCGACATTGTCCATGCCGGGCAGGTCGAACATGGTGTCGAGGAGGATCGCCTCGAGGATCGAGCGGAGGCCACGGGCGCCGGTCTTGCGCTCGATCGCCTTGCGCGCGACCGCCGACAGCGCGTCCTCGGAGAAGGCCAGCTCGACCTCTTCCATGTCGAACAGCTTGGCATATTGCTTCACCAGCGCGTTCTTGGGCTCGACCAGGATCTTGACCAGCGCCTCCTCGTCGAGGTCCTCGAGCGTGGCGATCACGGGCATGCGGCCGATGAACTCGGGGATGAGGCCGAACTTCATCAGGTCCTCGGGCTCGGTGTTCTTGAGCACCTGGCCGGTGCGCCGCTCCTCGGGCGCCGCGACGTGCGCACCGAAGCCGATCGACTTGCCCTCGAGCCGGTCGCCGATGATCTTCTCGAGGCCCGCGAAGGCGCCGCCGCAGATGAACAGGATGTTGGTCGTGTCGACCTGCAGGAATTCCTGCTGCGGATGCTTGCGGCCACCCTGCGGCGGAACGCTGGCGGTGGTGCCCTCCATCAGCTTCAGGAGCGCCTGCTGGACGCCCTCGCCGCTCACGTCGCGGGTGATCGAGGGATTGTCCGACTTGCGGCTGATCTTGTCGATCTCGTCGATGTAGACGATCCCGCGCTGCGCCTTCTCGACATTATAGTCGCTGGCCTGGAGCAGCTTGAGGATGATGTTCTCGACGTCCTCGCCGACATAGCCCGCCTCGGTCAGCGTGGTCGCGTCGGCCATGGTGAAGGGCACGTCGAGGATCCGCGCCAGCGTCTGCGCGAGCAAGGTCTTGCCGCAGCCGGTCGGGCCAATAAGCAGGATATTCGACTTGGCGAGCTCGACTTCGGTGCCGGTCTTGGCGCCGTGATTGAGCCGCTTGTAATGATTGTGGACCGCGACCGAGAGGACCCGCTTGGCGCGGCTCTGCCCGATCACGTAATCGTCGAGGACCTTGTTGATCTCGGAGGGCGACGGAACGCCGTCGCGGGTCTTGACCAGCGCCGACTTCGATTCCTCGCGGATGATGTCGTTGCACAGCTCGACGCATTCATCGCAGATGAAGACGGTCGGCCCGGCGATGAGCTTGCGCACCTCGTGCTGGCTCTTGCCGCAGAAGCTGCAATAGAGCGTGCTCTTGCCGTCGCCACCGGAAAGCTTGGTCATAATCGTCCTTGTCTGCCGACCGTCCGCACACGGCCGAGCGGGCAGCCTAGCCCGCTTTCTGTCACAATCAAACTCTCCAGAGGCTTAACGCGTTGCGTATCCGGGAGCGTTCTTGGCTCGAATATGGCCATCGTGCCACGCCGGGGCAAGGCCGCCCGGAGGGGAAGCTGGCCGCATTCAGGGACTTGGAGGCTGACGGCGAGGCCACAATCGACGCGCCAGGCGGTGCGGGCAAGGCGACCAGCGGCGGATTTCCGGGGCGCGCCGAACCCGTTCCCGGGCTGGGACAGGGCCTCGTCATGGCCCTTCCCTCGCCTCGACTTGCCGCTGATTTTCGGTTAAACCTGCGTCATCTGAGAGCGGGGTCGGGCGATGCTTGGGGGCATCTTTCTACTATTGGGCGCAAGCGCCGCGCAGCCGACCGATTTCGGACTTCGAACCGTTGGGGAACTTCCGCGCGCCGCGGCCCCGATGGCCCGGGCACCGCTCGCCTCCCCCGCCCCACTGGCGCGCCTGCCGCTCGCCGGCGGCTTCCGGATCAGCGCCGCGGCCAGCATCGGCGCGCGCTTCGGCCGGGTCACCAGCACGCTGCGCAGCCCCGAGCATAACCGCCGGGTCGGCGGTGTGCGCAACAGCTGGCACCTGTCGGGCCGCGCGATGGACATTGCCCGCGCGCCCGGCGTCAGCCACGCGATGATCGCCGCCGAGCTTCGCCGCGCCGGTTTCCACCTGATGGAATCGCTCGACGAGGGCGACCACAGCCACTTCGCCTTTGCCGACGGTCCGGTCCGGCTGCGTCCGCACAGCCAGGCCGAGCAGCTCGCCGAGCTTCGCCAGGAAGCGAGCTATTTCCGCTTCGCGGTCGCGCCGCAGACCCGGTCGCGGCCGCAGGGCGGCACCGCCGTGGCGTCGAGCTTCCGCTAGTTGCCTGCGCCCTCGGCGAGGGCGAGATTGTTGGCTGCGCGATCGAACCACGCATCGCTGACCTCGAGCGCGCGCGCGAAGGCGGCTATGGCCCTGCCCTTCTCTCCCTTGGCGAAGGCAATCACCCCCGCGTCGTTGAGCCGCGCGGCGAAGGCGGCATCGCTCTCACCGTCACGGCGCGCGGGCAAATCTGCGGCCACGCCGGCGCGGGCGAGCTCGGCGTTGTCGGCGATGCGGCGATTGGCGGGCGACAGCCGGGCGGCGCGGGTGAGCGACGAGGCCGCTTCCTGCCAGCGTCCGCGCAGCAGCAGCGACCAGCCGAGATTGTTGAGCAGCAACGGATTGTCGGGGGCGAGGGTCAGCCCCGCGGCATAGGCGCGGTCGGCGGTGGCCCAGTCGCGGCGGCGGTCGGCGGCGACCCCGCGCGCGCTCCACGCCCGCCAATCGGCAGAAGGCAAGCGGACCGCGCGGTCTAGCCACAGCTGCGCGCGATTGAGGTCGCCCATCTGCAGCGCGGCGATTCCCGCGCTGCGCAGCAGGGCCGCGTCATCGGGGGCAGCGACCAGCAGGGCCTGGTAGCGCGCGGTCGCCTCGGGCCAGCGCTGTTCGGTCGCGGCAAGGTCGGCGAGCAGGCGGTCGACCGCGGGGCCAGTGGCCCCCTCCCCGATTGCGGCGGTGATCATCACCCGCGCCTGCTCGGGCCGGCCGGCGTCGAGCGCACGCATGGCTTCGGCGATGCTGGAACCGGGCGCGGCGGCCGCGACCAAGGCGGCCAGAGCCAGGCTCATGCGCTGATCCGGCGCCTCGCCATGTCACGGCCAAGGCGCACGACCAGTTCCCCGCCTTGCCCCGCGACCTGCATGTGAAGGTCGATTCCGAGCCGGCGGCCGAGTTGCTGCGCTTCCTTGCGGCGGCGTTCGGGGAAGAGGATCGCCGAACGCTCGGCGGCGGCGGGGGCATTGGCGATGGCGACGGTCCGCCAGCCCCACGACTGGAGCTGGCTGCGGGTATTGGCGGCGAGCCGGGTCACGCGCGCGGCATTGATCACCCGCACCGGCGCCGGCGCGGCCTTGAGTGGCACGGGCAGGATTGCGGCGAGCCGCGGCGCGGGACGGGCCGGCGCGGGCCTGGACGGACCGGCCTCGGCGACACGGACGGGCAGCCTGGTCGCGGGCGAGGTGACCAGGATCATCTCGGCGAGGCTGACCCGTTCGAGCCGGGGCCCGCTGAACGGTCGCTCGGCGACGCGCAGTTCGTCGCTGGCGCGGTCGATCGGCAGGCTGACGCTGGGCGCCGGGGCGGCAAGCGGCGCGGTCGCAGCGGGGGCGATCGGCGCGGGGGCCGGGACCGGGGCGGCGAGCGCCACGCTCACTTCCCTACCCGCGGCGAGGCGGCTGGCCATTTCGGCGCGCACCGCGGCGGCCTCGGCGCTCTTGCCCTGCATGGTCAGCGAGGTGGCGAGATTGGCGTAAAGCCGCGCGTCAGTCGGGGCGAGCGCGAGCGCGCGCTCATAATAGCTGCGCGACAGGTCGAAGCGGCCGAGCTGGTCGTAGCAGGCGGCAAGCCCGTTCAGCGCGTCGACGCTGGCCGGATCCTCGCGCAGCGCGCGGCGGAAGCCCTCGGTGGCAAGGCCGATGCTGCCCAGCTGGAAGTAACTGCGCGCTTCGGCGACGCGAAAGGCGGCGGTCTGCTGGCCCTCGGCGAGCGCCGGCGTCCGCTCCCGCAGCGTCAGTGACGGCTGGTGCGCGGCGCAGGCCCCGAGCAAGACTGCGACGGCCGCCGATGCGGCGAACAATTGCCCCCTCTTCATCCTATCCCCCCAAGGCTGGAAGCAGGCTGCGAATGACGCGGATCGCGGCTGGCAGCATCAGCACGCCGATCATCACCGGAAGCATGCAGGCCACAAGCGGCACCGACAGCAACACCGGCAGGCGATGCGCCTTCTCCTCGGCACGCATCCGCCGTTTCTCGCGCATTTCGGCTGCGTAAATGCGCAAGGTCTGCGCGACCGACGAACCGAGCTTTGTCGACTGGATGAGCAGGGTCGCGAAGGCGCGGATTTCGTCGGCCTGGGCACGGTCGGCCATCCGGCGCAGCGCATCCTCGCGGCTGCGGCCCGCGCGCAGTTCGAGCACGACATTGCCGAGCTGCTGGGCGATCAGCGGATGGGTGTTCGCCATCTCCTGCCCGACCCGGGCAAAGGCGGCCTCGAGCCCGAGCCCCGCCTCGACGCAGACCAGCATGAGGTCGAGCGCGTCGGGAAAGCCGTTGATGATCGCTTCCTGCCGGCGGTCGGCCTTGGCGCTGACCACCAAGGGCGGCAGGTAGAGCCCGGCGAGCGCGGCGAGCATGCACTGGAAATAGAGCCACATCAGGCTCGGCCGGTCGGGGCTGAGGAAGCGGAAGGCGAGCCACAGCGCCGGCAGGATGATCACCAGCGCGAGGCGGATCAGGGTGTAGGCGCGCGGCGCCCAAGGCTGGCTGAAGCCGGCGGCGGCGAGCTTCTGGCGGAGCGAATGGTCGTTGGTGTCGGCGAGGCTGAGCCCCGACTTCTCGATCCGCGCGATCAGCCGGGCCCAGCTGCTCTCGCTGTCGCTGCTGCGCAGCGAGCCCGACGGCAGAAGCCCCGGGATGGGCGCATCCTCAGCCCCTGTCTCGAGCCGGCGGCGCATCGAGCGCCGGCCGAGCTCGAGGTTCATGATCCCGAAGGCGCCCGCGACCACGCCCGCGAAGAGGATCACGAGGACCGCGAGGCGGACGGCACTGCTGGCGGCGAAACTCTCGATCATATGCCCCTAGACCTTCAAGTCGACCATTCGGCGGATCGTGAACACGCCGATGCAATAGACCACGATCAGCGCGACGAAGCCGGGCACGAAGAACGGATCGGCGGCGACGTCGAGGTAGAAAGCCGGGTTGAGCAGGAACAGGGCGGTGAAGGCGAGCACCGGGAGGACGGTGAGCATGATCGCGGTCATCCGCCCTTCCGACGACAGCGCGCGGACCTTGAGGAACAAGGCCGTGCGCTCCCGGATGACCTTGCTCAAATTCTCGAGGATCTCGGCGAGATTGCCGCCGGTCTCCTGCTGCACCGAGAGGCTGACCACGAACATCCGCATGTCGTCGAGGTCCCAGCGCTCGGCGAGGTCGGCGAGCGCGTCGCGCAGGTCCGCGCCATAGGTGACCTCGTCGACGACCACACCGAACTGGCTGCCGATCGGATCGGGCATCTCGACCGTCAGCAGATCGAGCGCGGCGGCGACCGGGTGCCCGGCGCGAAGCCCGCGCACGAAGACATCGAGCGCGACCGGAAACTGCTCCTGCATCTTCTTGCGGCGCCGCGCCGCCTTGGCCTGGAGGAAGAGCAAGGGAATGGCGAGCCCGAGCGCGACGGCGATGGCGGTGAGCAGCACGAGGCGGCCGAAACCCATGGCGAAGCCTGCGCTCCACGCGAGCAGGATCATCAGCCCGAGGAGAAGCAATGGCGCGAGCATGATCCCGAGCAGCAGCTGCGCGGTCGGCGCGACGATCCCCGCCGCCATCAGCATCCGCTCGAGCCGGCGGCCCGGACCCTGGAGCAAGGTCGGCAGGCGGTGGATGACCAGCCCGTCCTGGCGGCGAAGCCGGTTCATCGTGTCGGCGCGCGACACGCCGCGGCCGATCATCGTCAGGCGCTGGTTGATCGCCTGGCTTTCCCCGCGTGAGCGGAGCACCGCGCCGAGCAGGGCCTCGACCAGCAGCAGCACCGCCGCGAAGATGACGATGAGGACCAGAACGCGAAGGACCGTGCCTTCCATCACTCGAACCTCGCATCGGGCCGGAACAGGTCGGGCGACAGCACCTGGCCGTGGGTGATCGCATGGTCGAGGAAGCGCGGCCGAAGTCCGGTCGCCTCGAACTTGCCGATCACGCCGCCGTCGGCCGAAATGCCGGTCTGACGGAAGCGGAAGATCTCCTGCATGGTGACGACGTCGCCTTCCATGCCGGTGATTTCGGACAGGCTCATCAGCCGGCGGCGACCGTCGGACAGGCGCGCGATCTGGACCACCACATTGATCGCCGAGGCGATCTGCGCGCGAGCCGAGCGGGCGGGAATGTCGATCCCGCTCATGCCGATCATCTGCTCGAGGCGGGACAAGGCGTCGCGCGGCGTGTTGGCGTGGACGGTGGTCATCGAGCCGTCGTGGCCGGTGTTCATCGCCTGCAGCATGTCGAACGCCTCGCCGGCGCGGACCTCGCCGACGATGATCCGGTCGGGACGCATGCGAAGCGCGTTCTTGACGAGGTCGCGCTGGCCGATCTCGCCCTTGCCCTCGATGTTGGCGGGGCGCGTCTCGAGCCGGGCGACATGGCTCTGCTGGAGCTGGAGCTCGGCCGAATCCTCGATGGTCACGATCCGCTCGCGATTGTCGATGAAGGCCGACATGGCGTTGAGCAGCGTCGTCTTGCCCGAGCCTGTGCCGCCCGAGATGAGCACGTTGCGGCGCGATGCGACGATCGCCTTCAGCACCTCGGCGACCTGCGCCGGGATCGACCCGATCTCGACCAGCCGCGACATCGAGATCGGAACCTTGGCGAACTTGCGGATCGACAGCAGCGACCCGTCGAGCGCGAGCGGCGGCACCACCGCATTGACGCGGCTTCCGTCCATCAGGCGCGCGTCGACCAGCGGCGAGCTTTCGTCGACCCGCCGACCGACCGCCGAGACGATCTTCTGGATGATCCGCAGCAGGTGCTTGTCGTCCTTGAAGCGGACCGGGCTCGGCTCGAGCTGGCCATAGCGCTCGACGAAGACGCGGTCCGGGCCATTGACCAGGATGTCGGTGATCGTGGTGTCCTTGAGCAAAGGCTCGAGCGGCCCGAGACCGAGGAGTTCATCGAGCACGTCGTCGATCAGCCGGCGGCGCTCGACGAGGTTGAGCGCATGGTTCTGCTTGGCGAGTTCCTCCTCGACGATCTCGCCCACTTCCTCGGCGATCTGCTCGCGGCTCATGCCGTCGAGCGCCGAAAGGTTGATGCAGTCGATCAGGCGCTGGTGAAGCTCGACCTTGAGGTCGGTGTGAACGTCGCGCTTGGCGAAGGCGCCGGCATCGCCGACGCTCATCAGCTGGCGTTCGGCGAGCGTCGGTTCGACGCGCTCCTCGGCCGGGGCGGCGGACGAATTGGGCTTGCGGATCTGCCACATGGTCTCAGCGCTCCAGCCGAAGGGCGGTGGTGATGGCCTTGTCGAGCGCGTCGAGGTCACGCACCAGCGGTGCCTTGCGGCTGATCTCGCCGACCGGCAGGCCCTGGTCGATCGCCGCATTCATGAGGTCGGGCTCGTCGGCGATGGTGAAGGCGATCTTGCGCCCGAGCGCTTCCTCGGCGTCACCCAGGTTGACCGTCTTGAACAGGCCCTTCCTGAAGCGATTGGCGACCACCTTGATCTCGATGTTGCCGAGATCCTGCGCGGCGAGCAGGTCGATCTGGCGGCGCGCGCGGTTGAGCCCCGCGACCGACAGGTCGGTCAAGAGGATGATCAGGTTCGAGCGCGCGACGAGGCTCAGCGACCAGTTGGACCAATTGGCCGGAAGGTCGACGAACACCGTGCCGAACTCCTTGAGCGCGCGATCGACGATGGCGATCGCCTGCTCGTTGGTGAGGCTGTCGAGCGGCAGCATGTCGGTCGGCGCGGCGGCAACCTGCAGACCGCTCTTGTGCTGGGTCATCGCCGAGCGAAGCAGCGGTCCGTCGAGCCTGGCACCGGCCTCGATGAGGTCGGTGAGCGTCAGCCGGGGGCGAAGCCCGAGCTGGAAGGCCGCGTCGCCGAACTGCACGTCGAAGTCGATCAGCGCCGCCTCGCGTCCGGCCTGCACCTCGGCGGCGGCGAAACGGCAGGCGAGCTGCGCGCCGACCGCGGTGGCGCCGATCCCGCCGCGTGCCTTGATGATCGCGACCAGCCGGTTGTTGGTGACGATCTGCTCGGCGCTGACCTGCTCGACCGCGCGGTCGCGCAAGGGGGCGATCGAGGCCTCGAGATCGTCGATGGCGAGCGGCAGCGGAAGCACGTCATGCGCGCCGGCCTTGAGGAGCTGGCGGACCAGCGCCAGCGGCGGCTCGTAGCAGGCGGCGATGAGCGGCTTGCCATCGTTCGCGGCAAGCCGTTCGAAGCGCTTCATCGACGCCGGCGCATCGGCGTCGACCTGGACCACCGCCACCGCCGCGGTGGCAAGGTCGGTGGGATCGATCCACTCGGTCACGGGCACGATGCTGAGATGCAGCGGAAGCCCGGCGACGCGCGCGCCGAGCAGCGCCGCGCTGTCCCCCTCGAAGCCCGACAGGTACAGGTGCACCCCGGCCTCGACGCCCTGGGGGCGGAAGCTCTTGCTGCTTTCGGGAGGGGTCATGACACTCATGCGTTGTCTCAGTTCGATTGGGAGCCGACGAGGTCCTCGGCGGTCAGCGAAGATTGAAAGGCCGGCATCTTCATCGTCGCCCATCCGTAGCCGGTGAGGGGAATGAAGGTGACGCTATTGTCGGTGGTTTTGCCAGCCACTGTGGTGGCGTCGTTCCGGATCCGGACAGTGACGACCGGCTTGACGTCGGGCGACGTCGTGTCGGGATCGCCCAAATAGCCGATGCCCGAGCCCGAATAGACGATCTCCACATTGTTTTTGAGGAGCGCCGGATAGAAGAGCTTCATCCGGTCGTAGATGCGCTCGAAGGCGGCGTTGTCGCGGGCCAGCGACGACGGGCAGGCGGTGCCGGTGCAGCTGCAGTCGCCGGTGTCCCGGCAAACCACGGGATTGAGCGCACTTGCGGGAATGGTCTCGCCCGGAACCACCGAGGTGAAGGTCATGGCTTTCAGCCCGGTCGCGACGGGGGTGGTCACCACCGCCATCCGCACGCCCATCTGTGCGGCCTTCTCGAGCTTGTTGCGCTGGTAAAGGTAGCGCCCGCCATCGATGATCGCGAAGAGGAAGGTCATCAGCAGCGGCAGCGTCAGCGCGAATTCGGCCATCGTGCCGGCGCGCTCGTCGCGAAGGAAGCGGAGGCGGCTCATATGCCCATCACCACGGCTTGCTGGGTAGCGTTGAGCTTGAGGCTGATCGGGGTCAGGCCCCAACCCGACATGAGCAGGCGATAGGGCATCGACACATTGATCGTGACCACCGGCGCGCGGTTCGAATTGGCGACGTAGATGCCGCCCATGCCGGTCGTCGTCGTCCCGCTGGACGTGGTGATCGAGACCGAGGTCGGACAGGCGACGCCGAAACTGTAGGTCGTCGTATTCGCCCAGAGCGGAAGCCGGTCGTCGGCGGCGTTGTCGAGAACGCTCTTCTGGATGAGCTTCTTGGCCTCGGTCACGACGCCGGAATCGATGGCGCCCGTGGTGCAGTTGAATTTCGAAATATCCTGGCGCGCGACAAACACGGCACCGTCGCGCAGACCCTTCACGAGGACGTGCTGCGACTGGAAATAATTGCCGAGTTCGACCGAGCCGAAGAACAGGGCCATCAGGATCGGCAGCGCCAGCGCCATTTCGACCGCGGCCGACCCTCGGGTGTCGCGCGCAAGCCGGCTCATTTCAGCAACCTCGGCCGCTGGCGCAGATAATATTGGAAGGCGTCGTCGCCATTGGGCCGCTTCGCGACACCGGTGATCTCGACGTAAAGCTGGTCCTTCCCGGTGCGGGCCCGATCGAGCGACGGCTCGACGAAGAACAAATCGACCCAGCCGATCGGCTTGACGTTGGTGGAACCCTGGACGTTGTCAGCGGTGCAATTGACGACCGCGGCGGTCAGCAGGCGGCGATCCTTGACCGTCGCCGAGGGCGCCAGGCCGGTGGCACAGGCAGGCCCGCGATAGGCGTAATAATCCTTGGCGTTCTTGCCGTTGCCAATGGTCGTGATCAGCGCACTGCGTCGTGAAATGGCCGCGGCGGCCATCTGCTGCAGCTCCCAGCGATAGACGTCATAGCGCGTGACGGTGGCGACGGTTCGACCGGTGCCGGCGAGATTGGTGTTCGCCCAGCTGATCAGTGACGGGATGCTCTGCCAGCCGTTGTTGGGCGCCGTCGGAGCGGTCGGATAAAGCGTGCGGTGATTGACGTAGAAATAGAGATTGCGGTCCCACGACCCGTCGCCGAACTTGCTCTTGACCGACGTGCCGCCGCAGTCGCCATCGGTGCTGATCGCGTGGCAGATATCGCGCGGCATCCCCATCACCCTGGGCGTGCCGAGCGCGGTCGGCTGCGCCCGGGTGGTCGGGTCGGGAAGATAGGCGGGCGTGTCGAAATCCCACGGCTCGCTGCCGGTCTTGAACCCGCAATTGTCGCTGTTGCTCGCGGTCTCGTTGGGCGCGGTTCCGGTGCTGAACTGGGAGTGGATGAGGTCCTTGCCGACATTCAGCGCCGGCGAGCAATTGCCGGTCGCCCGGTCGCAGGTATTGACCAGGCCGTTCTGGTAGATGTCGAAGCGGACATTGACGCCCGCGGTCGCGCTCGCGGTATTGCCCGGCTTCGTGTTCACCGCACTCGCGGCAAGGCAGGGCTCGGCATTGACGTTGGCGCCCATTGCCTTCTCGAGGGTGTTGGCGCCCGAGCCGAAGTCGAGATAACCGTAGTTGCCCGGACCCCACTGCGTCCCGCCGCCTCCCGGCAGCAGCAGCAACCCCTTCCCGATGTCGGTCGAATTGGGGAAATTGGCGTTGGTGAGACTGCCCTCGTTGGGATTGCAGATCATCAGCGGCGGGACCTTGCAGATCGCGCCCCCCTCGAGCGAGGCAACCGCTTCCGCCGTCAGATTGCTTGCCGAGATTGCGCCGACGACGGGGGTCAGCGCGAAATTGGCCGTCCGCGGATTGACCTTGAGGACCACCACCTTCGCATTGGCATCGGAAGTGGCAGCCGTGCCGGGCGTATCGGTGGAATCGTCCCAGCTCTGATAGAAGCGGACGTTGTCGGTCGCATCGCAGGCGGCCTCGTTGGCGACCTTCACCGCCATCCCGCCACCGTCATTGGCGAAGAGGGCCTGGTTCGAAAGTAGCCCAGCGGCTGCCGCCGCCGCCCGTGCGCAGGCGCCCGACTTGCCGTCGAGCTGGGTCGCGGCGGCAAGCGCCGCCTGGTCGGCCGCGCTCTGCAATTCGGTGTCGAGCGCGGCGAGGCGCGCATAGTCGAAGGCGACCCCGCCGATGGCCAGCAACCCGAAGAGCGACAAGGCGAGCGTCGGCGCGATGGCGCCCTCCTCACCCCTGATCAACCTTCCTAGTTGGCCGAGCATCTCCGCATACCTCAGCTTGGACCGGACCCGCCGCCGCTACCGCCACCGCCGTTGCTACCGCCGGTGCTGATCCGCTTGGTGTCCTTGACCTCGCCCTTCTTGTAGCGATCGACGGCCTTGGCGCCGCGCTCACCATTGGCGCCCGGCTGGGCGGCGTCGGCGGTGTAGACGGGATCGGGATTAATGACCTGCACCGCCTTGTTGCGGGCGGTCACGTCGCCGAAATAGGGATCGGGCGACTGACTGACCGGATCGACGCTCTGGCAGGCGGCGAGCGCGGTGGCGGCGGCGGCGCATGCGAGCCACTTACAGGACATGGCCGTAATCCTTTTCGAGACCGGTCGGAGCGGTGGCCGCCGGCGCGGTCGCGGCGCCGGTGGTGGTCGCCGCGCCGGGCGCCGCGGGCCGCGGGGTCGCACCGCTGATCGGAGCAACCGGCGGAACTCCGGTGTCGGTGCGGCCGAGCAGCAGGATGTCGGCATCGGCCGGCCCCTTCACGCGGTCGGTCGGCGCGGCGAGCTGGTCGGGCCGGACCGGGCGGACGAGCCTGGGCGTGACGATGATGACCAGTTCGGTCTCGTCGCGATTGAAGCTCGTCGAACGGAACAGGGTCCCGATGATCGGGATGTTGCCGAGCAGCGGGAACTGCCGGACCGTGCTCGAGAAATCCTTCCGCAGCAGCCCCGCCATGGCGAAGCTTTCGCCGTCGCGAAGCTCGACCGTGGTCTTGGCGCGGCGGGTCTGGAGGCCCGGGATCCGCAGGTTGTTGACGACGATCGAGGCGCTGTTGTCGATCGAGCTGACCTCGGGTTCGACAAGCAGGTTGATGACCCCGTCGGCAAGGACCGTCGGCGTGAAGGCGAGGCTGACGCCGAACGGCTTGAACTCGATCGAGATGGCGCCCGAACCGGCCCCCACCCCGCTGCCGCCGCCATTGCCCTGCGCGACCGGAATCGGAAATTCGCCGCCGGCCAGGAAGCTCGCGGTCTCGCCCGACAAGGCGATCAGCGTCGGCTCGGCGAGGGTGGTGATCGCGCCCTTGCGCTCGAGGGCGTCGAAGGTCGCCTCGAAATTGGTGCCGAAGGCGCGGAAGGTGCGGGTGAGGACGCCAAAGCTGTCGGTGATCGCGCCAAGCGTCGGCGGGCCTGAGCCCACCACCCCGGCCCCGCCGCCGATCGCGCCGCTGAACTTGCCGCCGTCCGAGCCGACGAAGAAGCCGGCGCCCAGCTGCTTCAGCGCCGAGCGCTTCACCTCGGAGAATTTGACTTCCAGCATGACCTGCTGGGCCGAGCCGATGGACAGCAGGTTGACGACCTTGCCCGGTGCATAGGTCTCGGCGATCTGCGCCGCGCGATTGGCGGCGACCGCGTTCGAGACAATGCCTTCGAGGACGATGCTGTCGTTGCTCATCCGCGCGCCGACCCGGTCACCCGGGATCAGCTCGGACAGTTGCTTCTTGAGGCCGATGACATCGGGCCCGACCGCAACGTCCATCACCGCGATAAGGCTGTTCGACCGGTCGTAGAGCGTCAGGCTGGTAGTGCCGAGCTTCTTGCCGAGCACATAGATCGACTGGTCGGTCAGCGGCAGGACGTCGGCGATCTCGGGATTGCCGATCAGCGCCTTGGCATAAGGCCGGTCGACCCGCAGCACCTGGCTCTTGTTGACGGGCACGTTGAGCTCGCCCGCGTGAACCGCGTCGGTCTCGCTCACCACCCGCTGCGCATGGGCCACGCCCGGGCTCCCGAGACCCGCGGTCAGCGCCGTCGCGCCGAGCGCAAGCGCGGCGAGAACCGCCTTTCGCTTACCTGCCACCAGCATAGTCCCCCACCTGATAATCGCTTCCGGCGGTGCCCCTCACCACCTGAACACTGGAGCCCGTCGGGCGCGGCGGCGCGGCGGGCGCGGTCGCGACCGGTCGGGGACGCGGCGCCGGCTGGCGGATCACGCGGACCACCGGCTTCGGCTGCGCCGGCGCGGCGGCATTGCCGTTGTTGTAGGGCGCGGCGCCGTAGATGCTGTAGCGCAGGTCGGACAGGCTGACGGTCTTGACCCCCGCAATGTCCTCCTGCTGGCCAGGCTTCCTCAGCACCAGGCTGAGCGTCCCCGCCTGCTGGCCGAGCGCGAGCTTCTGCGCGTCGATCGGCACCACCTCGAGCGTCGCGGTGCTGGCGACCACCGGCTGGCCGGTCTCGTTATTGGCCTGCTGGCCCATGGCGATGACGCGGATGTTCTGGAGCAGCACGTCGGTGACCTGCTGCCCCGTCTGGTTCTGGCGGGTGATCAGCACGTCAACGCTGTCGTTGGGCTGGATGAAGCCGGCGACACCCGACACGTCATTGATGCGGACGGTGGCGGCGCGGCGGCCATCCGGCAGCGTGGCGGCGATCGAGGCACCCTGCCCCTTGCCCGAGATCTTGGAGCCGAGGATCGGTTCGTTGACCTCCATCGGCCGGATCACGACCCGGCGCTCGCCGGGGACGAGCAGCTCGTCGGCGGTGCGGAAGGTGCCCGCGGGAATGGCGGAGGTCGGGAATTCGGCGAAGCGGATCTTGTCCGCGGTCAGCTCGGTCCCGTAGCCCAGCGGAACGGCCGCAACCGCGACCCGCGCCATCCCCTCCGGCGTGCGCTGGTCATTGCCGGCGCGGCTCGTGAGGTAAATGTTCGCAAGGTAGACAGCGACGAGGCCTAGGATGACGGCCACCCCGAGCGCGATCAGAGATTGCCTTCTCAGCATCCGCTGTTCCCCCTTGCGGACTAACTTATCGTAAATAGTGTTGTTAAGCTACACTGGCTTTCGCGACTTTATTGCAACAGTGGGGAGCATGCCGGGCCGCATCGGCCCGCTTACTTGCCGTCACTGCGCTTAATTGCAGTTGGTGGTGGTCGGGCTGTTGATGCACGACGACGCATTGTTCATCGCGCCAGCGACCGACTTGCCGAGACCGAAGGCCGCGGCCGCAATGGCGGTGCCCACGATCGCGAGGATCAGCGCATATTCGGCGGCCGACGCGCCGGACTCGTCACGAACGAGCTTCACGAAGTTCGACATTCTCTTGGCTCCCCAGCGAGGTAAGGCCGCGCCCGAAGGCGCGGCCAGTTCGTCAGCAGGTGCTGCCCTTGGTGTCGATGCAGCTCGAGGCGCTGTTCATCGCACCGGCAACCGACTTGCCGAGGCCGATGGCGGCAACCGCAATGGCGGTGCCGACGATCGCAAGGATGAGCGCATATTCGGCCGCCGAGGCGCCGGACTCGTCACGAACGAGCTTCACGAAGTTCGACATGATCGTTCCCCTTCTTCAGATATGTGGAGAGCAGCGCAGTCGATGCTCTCCGTAGCCCGCTTAGCTGCAGGTGGTGCCCTTGGTGTCGATGCACGACTTGGCGTTGTTCATCGCGCCGGCGACGGACTTGCCGAGGCCGATGGCGGCGACCGCGATGGCGGTGCCGACGATGGCAAGGATCAGCGCATATTCGGCCGCCGATGCGCCGGACTCGTCGATGAGCAGGTTCTTGAAAGTGGTCATCAGTTTATCCCCTAGAATTGCGAATTCCGGAGACGGGAAATTATGCCCCCGCACCTCCCCAGGCGGCGCAGCCCCGAAAGGATTTCCCGCTGGCAAGGACTGGCCTGGCCCCACGCCAGCTCTTCCTTGCGTCGAGGCCTCCCAGCCGCATCGCTGCATAAGGAGGCTCCCAACCTTAAACTCTTGTCAAGTATATCGATTTAACGGGGGTTAATCGCCGAGCGCCCGCCTCTGGCACTCAACGCACTGATAAAGCGCGATTTTTGGACGTATTATTTCCCGGAAATCCGCGAACGGCTTGGCGAGAGCGTCCTAAAGTCGCACACAAATCCATCCAAAGTGGTGCGTCTTCAGAACGGATGGAAAACGATTTGAGGCGTCGCGAATCGGGCGACCCCCGAAAGGTTCCCGCCCGATGACGATTATTTTTCAGCGGGCCATTAGGCGGGAATGCGGCTCCGATAGGTGACGTTCACCCGGGTCGACAGCAGCAGGTAGGGCAGCCACAGGCCCATGCTGATCATCACCTTGGTGATATTCTTCTCGAGCAGCACGTGGAGCGGCGCGGCGACGCTCGGAGGCAGGCCGGTCGCGACCGCGCCCTGCGCGATCAGCAGCTGCATCGCGATGTCGACCAGCCACACCAGCAGGAGCAGTCGCGGAAACAGCGGCACCTTGCGGATCGCGGCGGCGAAACAGACCGCATAAAGGCTGCTCACCAGCACCGCGTCGAGCGTCATCCAGAAGTGGAGCACCGACAGCCACTCGGGCGCGGCGGCACCGATCGCGGGCATAGTCATCAGATATTCGGCGGCGCGCACGGGGATGTTGAGCAACATGCCGACCAGCAGCGAGACCATGATCCCGCTCGTGCCGTAGAGCGGATGGCGGCGCGCGATGCTGGGCGCGAGGTCCTGCCAGCGTCCGGCGCGGGCGAGGCGATAGCTCGGCTGCGGCATGGCCTCGCCATCGGCGAACCAGCGCAGCGCGAGCAGCAGCGAGGCGGCCGGCGCCCCGATCAGGAGGAGGTAAGGGGTGACCATCGCGAGGCTCAGGCCCTGCGGGGGCAGCGGGCTGACCAGGATGCGCAGGAAACAGGCGGCGAGGATCAAAGCGACCCAGCCCATGATGATCGGGGCCAGGCGGTTCTCGAGGATCCCGAGCACGTTGAGCGAGCGCCGGTGAAGCGTCCGGGAGACGGCGGCAATGGCGGCTGGTGTCTTCACTCGGGACGTAGTCCTTCTGCTCGCTCGCCCCGCCCTTGTCGTCGCTTCCCCTTTCGATCAGGTAAATGGGTATTGCCGCCGCGAGTTCCAGCGGCGCGTGCCGGGGGGCGGGATGATAGGCACAAAGGCCAGTGGCAGCGGGAAGCGGACCGCGTGGCTCGCGGCGCTGCTGGCGCTGGTGCTGCTGTGGCCCGCGATCCTCAACGGCCTGCCCCATTTCTTCCCCGACAGCGGCGGCTATCTCAAGGTCGGCTGGGGCCGCTACTGGCTGAGCGACCGCAGCAGTTTCTACGGCCTCTACCTGAAGCCCTTCGTCAGCGTCGGCGGGATCGCGGGGCTGTGGCTCGGCCTCCTTCCCCAGCTGGTGGCGACCGTGCTGCTGCCGCTCGCCACCGCGCGGCGGATGGAGGCCCCGCACTGGCCGCTCGCCTGGCTTGCGGTCCTCGCGCTCTCGACGGGCCCGTGGCACGCCTCGCAACTCATGCCCGACGCTTATGCGGTGCCGATCGTGCTGCTCGGCTGGCTGGGCGCGAACCGCGATCCGGGCGCGCCGGGAAGCCCGCTCCTGTGGCTGGCGGCGGCCGCGCTCTGCCTGACCCACAGCACCTACCCTGCCCTGCTGGTCGCAAGCTGCCTCGCGGCGCTGGCAGCGCTCAAGCTCGGCGGGCTCGCCTGGCGAGCGCTGCTGACCCGGCTCGCCGCGCTCGGCGTCGCTCTGCTATTCGTGGTCGGCATCCAGTTCGTCGCCAACGCCTTCTACTTCCACAAGGCGACCTATGCGCCGCGCAGCGAGGCGTTCCTGTTCGCAAGCCTGCACGAGGACGGCATCGTCCAGCCCTGGCTCGCGCGGCATTGCCCGACCGATCCGCGGGTGAGGGAGCTGTGCGCCATCGCACCGCGCTTTCCCCGCGACAGCCAGCAATTGCTGTGGTCGCCGCAATCGGTCTTCTGGGACACCGTGTGGGAGCA
>NZ_JONN01000001.1:1922500-2144484 GCF_000711715.1 Sphingomonas astaxanthinifaciens DSM 22298 | reverse complement strand
AAGAAGGGCGAGACGGAATCGGCGCGGCTGGCCGATTTCGAGTTTCGCCTGCGGGTGCGGACCTTTCGCCTGCTGGCGGCGGCGCTCGGCGAGGAGCCGGACGCGGTGGCGGCGCTGGTCGCCCGGCGCGACGATGCGGGGGTGCTGGCGGCCCTCGCGGAGCGGCACGGAGAAGACCTTCAGGAGCGCTACACCGCATGTCGCGCCGAGGCGCGGCGGCAATTGGTGGCGGAGCGTGGCGACCCCTCGCCCACTCGCCTGCTCTGACCCTTGCCGCAGTGCAGCAGGGGCGTCACAACGGGCCCATGCACACCGACTTCTACCGCATCGAGCGGCTGCCGCCTTACGTCTTCGCCGAAGTGAACGGGATGCGCGCGGCGATGCGGGCAGAAGGGCGCGACGTGATCGACCTCGGCATGGGCAATCCCGACAGCCCGCCGCCGCCGCACGTCATCGCCAAGCTGGCGGAAGTCGCGGCCAAGCCCGACGCGCATGGCTATTCGGCGTCCAAGGGCATTGCGGGCCTCCGGAAGGCGCAGGCGGCTTATTACCAGCGGCGCTTCGGGGTGGAACTCGACCCCGAGAGCGAGGTGATCGTGACCCTGGGCTCGAAGGAGGGGCTGGCGAACCTCGCGCAGGCCATCACCGCGCCGGGCGACGTCATCCTCGCCCCCAATCCCAGCTATCCGATCCACAGCTTCGGCTTCATCATCGCGGGCGCGGCGATCCGCTCGATCCCCGCGGCGCCCGGGCCCGACTTCTTCGAGCGGCTGCGGCTCGCGATGCGCTACACCGTGCCCAGGCCCAAGGCGCTGGTGATCGGCTATCCGTCGAACCCGACTGCCTATGTCGCGGACAAGGCCTTTTACGAGCAGCTGGTCGCCTTCGCGCGCGAGCATGAGATCTGGATCATCTCCGACCTCGCTTATGCGGAAATCTATTTCGGCGAGGAGCCGACGCCCTCGATCCTCGCGGTGGACGGCGCGAAGGAGGTGGCGGTCGAGTTCACGTCCATGAGCAAGACCTATTCGATGGCGGGGTGGCGGATCGGCTTCGCGGTCGGCAACGCCAAGCTGATCGCCGCGCTGACGCGGGTGAAGTCCTATCTCGATTATGGCGCCTTCACGCCGATCCAGGCGGCGGCGGTGGCGGCGCTGAACGGGCCGCAGGACTGCGTTGCGGAGACCCGCGCGCTCTACAAGAAAAGGCGCGACGTGCTGGTCGAGAGCTTCGGCCGGGCGGGCTGGGACATTCCGGTGCCGCAGGCGTCGATGTTCGCCTGGGCGCCGATCCCCGAGCCCTTCCGGCACATGGGCAGCATGGAATTCGCCAAGAAGATGCTGGTCGAGGCGGGCGTGGCGGTGGCGCCGGGCGTCGGCTTCGGCGAGGAGGGCGAGGGCTTCGTCCGGATCGCGATGGTCGAGAACGAGCAGCGCCTGCGCCAGGCCGCACGCGGCGTGAAGAAGCTCCTCAAGGGGGCTTAGGGGACGATCGTCACCAGGATGTAGGCGGCGAAGATCGCGAGGTGGACGGCGCCGTGAAGCACGGTGACCCGGCCGCGCGCGAGGCTCAGGCTGGCGACGAACAGGGTCAGCGCAAGGAGCACGATGCCCTTGGGGTCGAGCCCGAGCGCCAGGGGCAGGCCGAGCAGGAACGAGACCATGGCGACCGCGGGAATGGTCAGGCCGATGGTCGCGAGCGCCGAGCCCAAAGCGAGGTTGAGGCTGGTCTGAAGCCGGCCGATCCGCGCCGCCTTCACCGCGGCGAGTCCCTCAGGGAGGAGGACAATTCCCGCGATGACGATGCCGACCAGGCTGCGCGGCAGGCCGGCGGCGGCGATCGCGGTCTCGAGCGGCTTGGACAGGCCCTTGGCGAGCAGGACCACCGCGAACAGGCAGACGACCAGCAGCGCCATCGAGCGCCGCGCGGCATTGCGGCTGGGGCCGTGGCCGTCGTCGGTGCCGCTCTCGGGCCGGACGAAATAGTCGCGGTGGCGGACGGTCTGGGCGAAGACGAAGGTCAGGTATAGGATCAGCGCGAAGCCCGCGACGAAGGCGAGCTGGGCGTTGTTGTAGACGGGCCCGGGCGCGCTTGTCGTGAAGTTCGGCAGGACGAGGCTGAGCACCAGCAAGGCGGCGATGGTGCTCAAGGCGGCATTGGCCCCGGTGCGGATGAAGCGCTGCTGGTCGGCGCGGCGGCCGGCGGCGATCAGGCACAGGCCGAGCAGCAGGTTGAGGATGATCATGCTCGCCGCGATCACCGTGTCGCGGGCAAGCGCGGAGGCGCCCTCGGGCGCGGCGAGCATCAGGCTGACGATCAGCCCGGTCTCGATCACGGTTACCGCGAGCGCGAGGATGAGCGTCCCGAACGGCTCCCCCACCCGCTCGGCCACCACCTCGGCATGATGGACCGCGGCGAGCACGGTCGCGCCAAGGACCAGCGCCGACAGGCCCCACCAGGAGAGGCCGGCGAACTGCAGGGCGACGACCAGCGCCGCGACGATGGGCGCGGCGTCGCTGGCCCGGGCGGTTGCGGAAGACATGGGTCCGACTAGGGGTGGCGGGGCCGGAATGACAAGGGCGCGGTTTGACTAGGGGGCCCGCGTTTCGCATGACCTGTTCCATGCCCCGGATGCGCAAGAAGGCCGACCTCCCGACAAAGACCTGCGCGGCCTGCGGCCTCTCCTTCGCCTGGCGCAAGAAGTGGGAGCGCGACTGGGACAATGTGAAATATTGCTCGGACCGGTGCCGCTCGGCCGGGACGGCCACGTGATCGACACGACCGACAGCGCGACCGCGATCGCACGGATCATCCAGCTGGCGGTAGCGCCGGTGTTCCTGCTCGCCGGGGTCGGCGCCTTCCTCAACGTCTGCGCCTCGAGGCTGGCGCGGATCGTCGATCGCGGGCGCGCGCTCGAGCCAATGATCCTCGCCAGCCGGGGCGACGAGCACGACCGGCTGATCCGCGAACTCAGGATCGTCGACCGGCGGATGCGGCTGGTCAGCACCGCGATCACCGCGACCGTCGCCTCGGCGGTGCTGGTCTGCGCGGTCGTGGTGCTGCTGTTCGCCGCATCGCTCACCAATCTTCACGTCGGAACCGCCATCGCACTGCTGTTCATCGGCTCGATGGTGACGCTGGCGGCCGGTCTCAGCATCTTCCTGATCGAGACCCGGGTGGCGGCAAGGGCGATTCGCGTCCGCAAGACCCTGCTCGCGCACGAGGTCGAGGTCGACGAGGCCGCCGGCGACGAATGATCAGGCGGCGGGGCGCGGCACGCTGGCGCCCGGGGTCTGCCAGTCCTGCCAGCGTCCGTTGCGAAGGAGGCCGGCGCGGAAGGCGTGCTCGGCGGGCTGGATGACGAGCCAGGCATCGGGTCCGCGCGAGACCATCAGCGCGCCGTCGCGCACCAGCGGTCCCGCGCGCATCATCGCGTCACGATAGGCGGCGGAATCGGGTCCGAGGCGGGCAGCGAGATCGACACTGATCGGACTGTTTTCGATCAGCCCGCTTTCGGACGGGCGGCGGCCGATCATGCCGGCAAGCGCAGACCAGTCGCCGGGGGTCTCGCTGGTGACCGAGATCGGGGGCCCGACGACGTTATCGGCGACATTGTCGGACCCGCCGCAGGCGGCGAGGCAGAGCGGGAGCAGGCAAATGGCGAAGCGCATGGTCCCCCAACGCCGGATCGGCGACATCGGCGCCATGTTGCCCACCGGGCCTGCCGCGCCTAGGAGCCGAGGCGCCAACAGGAGGATATCCAGCCCGTGATCAACGCGTCCCATGTGCTCGACCGAGTACTCGTCCTCGAGATGGTCCGGGTGACCGAGGCCGCGGCGATCGCCGCTTCCGCGCTGGTCGGGCGCGGCGACGAGAAGGCGGCCGATGCGGCGGCGGTCGAGGCGATGCGCGCGGCGCTGAACGAGCTGCCGATGGACGGCACCGTGGTGATCGGCGAGGGCGAGCGCGACGAGGCGCCGATGCTTTACATCGGTGAAAAGGTCGGCTCCGAGCAGGGCACCGGCCCCAAGATCGACATCGCGCTCGATCCGCTGGAAGGCACCACCATCACCGCCAAGGCCGGGCCCAATTCGCTCGCCGTGCTGGCGATCGCGGAGGCCGGGTGCCTCTTGAACGCACCCGACGTCTACATGCAGAAGCTGGCGATCGGGCCGGGCTATGCGCCGGGCACGGTCAGCCTCGAACGTTCGCCGACCGAGAATGTCCGCAGCCTCGCCGCGGCCAAAGGCGTGGAACCGCACGAGATCATCGCCTGCGTCCTCGACCGGCCGCGCCATGCCGAGATCATCGCCGAACTGCGCGCGCTCGGCTGCGGCATCATGCTCATCCCCGACGGCGACGTCGCGGGCGTGATCGCGACCACCGATCCCGAGACCACGGTCGACATCTACATGGGTTCGGGCGGCGCGCCCGAGGGCGTGCTGGCGGCCGCGGCGCTGCGCTGCGTCGGCGGGCAGATCGAGGGCAAGCTGCTGTTCCGCAACGACGACGAGCGCGCCCGCGCGCATCGCTGGGGGATCGAGGACCTCGACCGGATCTACAAGCTCGACGACATGGCCAAGGGCGACTGCATCTTCGCTGCGACCGGCGTCACCGACGGGTCGCTGCTCAAGGGCGTCAAGCGCCGCAAGAGCATGATCACCACCGAGAGCATCGTCATGCGGGCGAGCTCGGGCACGGTGCGGCGGATTTCCGGCGAGCATCGCAAGGACGTTTGACGCCGGTCAGGCGCGCTGTATTATGCGTCTATGACAGTCGATGACGATGGCGAGACGACCCCGGGTCTGGAGCGGGTCGAGCCCGGCTACCGGCAGGTGCTGCGGATCCACAACCTGCTGATCTGGCTGCCGCTGGTCGTCGGCTCGGTGGTGCTCGACCGGCTGGTCCTGGCCGAGACCCCGTTCGGGGGACTGCTGATGGTGCTGGTCCCGCTGCTCGCACTGATGACGGTGGTGATTGCGCCCCAGCGGGTGTGGCGGCGGCTGGGCTATGCGCTCGAGCCCGCGCTGCTGCGGGTGGTGCGCGGCTGGATGTTCCACACCGACACGCTGGTGCCGCTGACGAGGGTCCAGCATCTCGACATCGCCCGCGGGCCGCTCGACAAGATGTTCGGGACTGCGAGCCTGGTGGTCCACACGGCGGGCACGCAGAACAGCACGGTCACCCTCCCCGGCCTCAGCCCTGCCCGCGCCGCCGAACTGGCGGGCGTGATCCGCGGTCACATCCAGGCCGATCCGGACGCCGCGTGACCGCCGACCAGGCACCGGCCGAACATCTCCACCCGGTCGCGCTCCTGAGCGGATTGGGGGCGGCGGCGCGCAACCTGTTCGGCGGGATCGCCGCGGGCGGCTATTTCGCCTTCAAGGGCCAGACCTTCGTCGCGTTTGTGATGCTGGGCGGGATCGTGGCGGTGACGCTGGCGGCCGTGCTGCTCCACTGGTGGCGCTTCTCCTTCCGGGTGGGCGAGGACGCGATCCGGATCGACAGCGGGATCCTCCACCGCAACCACCGCACCATCCCCTTCGACCGGGTGCAGGACGTCAGCATCGCCCAGCCCCTGTTGCAACGGCTGCTCGGGGTCGCGCGGGTGACGCTCGAGACCGGAAGCTCGACCGCGGGCAAGGAGGAAGGCGTGCTCGAGGCGGTGTCGCTGGCCCGTGCCGAGGCCTTGCGCGCATTGGTCCGGGCGCGGCGCAGCGGCGGGGCCGTGCCCTCGGCCGTCGCGGAAGGCGAGGCCGAGGCCGAGCCCGCGCCCCTGTTCGCGATGGACGTGCGGCGGGTGGTGACGCTTGGCTTCCTGAGCTTCAGCCTGGCGCTGTTCGCGGCGCTGTTCGGTGCCAGCCAGACGCTCGGCAATGTCCTCGATGTCGACCCCTTCAGCCGCAGGTTCTGGCGTCCGATCCTGTCCGACGGCGGGCTTGGCACGTGGGTGCTGTCGCATCGCTTCGGCGTGGCGACCTGGGGCCTGCTGGTGCTGGTGCTGGTCGGGATCGCGACGGGGGTGGTCCGGACCTTGCCGCGCGAATGGGGCTTCACCCTGACCCGCAGCGGCCGCGCGCTCCGGCGGCGGCGCGGGCTATTGACCAGGACCGACGTCTCGCTGCCGCTCCGGCGGATCCAGGCCGGGGTCATCGCGACCGGGCCGATCCGCCAGCGGCTGGGCTATTACCGGTTCGCGGTCGAGAGCCTGGCGAGCGACACCAGCGAGGGAAAGGACGCCAGGGACCATGTGCTGGCGCCGCTGGCGACTTGGGACGAGCTGGCGCCGGTGGCGGGCGAGCTCGGCTGGTCGCTTCCGTCCGAGGCCACGGCCTGGCAGCGGGTGGACAGGGCGCATGTCACGCTCTTCTGCCTCGCCCTGCTGCCGGTCTTTCCGCTGCTGCTGGTGCTTGGGCCGCTGCGCTGGCTCGAGTGGCGGGGCACGGCCTTTGTCCGCGAAGGCGACCGGCTGCTGATCCGCACCGGCTGGTGGCGGCGGCGGACGGTGATCATCCCGCTCGCCAACATCCAGAGCATCGACCTGACCGAAAATGGACTGTCGCGCCGGTTCGGCATCGCCAGCCTGCTGATCGACGTCGCGGGCAGCGGATCGGGCGGGCATCGCCTCCCCTCGCTGCCGCGAAAAGAGGCGAGTCTTTTGCAGGCGGAGCTGCTATCGTCGCAGCGATGAGTGCGGCGCTTGGGGTGGAACGGTCGCTGTCCGGACAGCCATGGCGCTGGCGGCGGCCGCAATCGGAAGAGAAGATGGGGACGACCCTGGTCGACGAGCTGCTGCTCGGCCGGGGGGTCGCGCCGCACGAGCTCGACCGCTACCGCGCGCCCACGATCCGCGACCTGCTGCCCGATCCGAGCGCCTTTCGCGACATGGACGCGGCCGCCGAGCGCGTCGCCGCGGCGATCATGGCGGGCGAGCGGATCGCCATTTTCGGTGACTATGACGTCGACGGCGCGACCAGCAGCGCGCTGCTGACGCTGTTGCTGCGCCAGCTCGGGTCCGAGCCGTTCATCCATATCCCCGACCGCCAGGCCGAGGGTTATGGGCCCAACCTCCCCGCCCTCCTCGCGCTCAAGGAACGGGGCGCGGGGCTGATCGTCACCGTGGACTGCGGGGCGCAGGCGTTCGAGCCACTGGCCGGGGCGCGGGCGGTCGGGCTCGACGTGGTGGTGGTCGACCACCACCAGTGCGCGGCGGCGCTTCCGCTGGTCCACGCTTTGGTCAATCCCAACCGCCTCGACGAGGGCGAGATCGGGCTCGCCCACGGCCATCTCGCGGCGGTCGGCATGGCATTCCTGCTGGGCGTTGCGCTGGTCCGGACGCTGCGCCAGCGCGGCTTCTTCGCCGGCCGGCCCGAGCCGAGGATGATCGAGCTGCTCGACCTCGTCGCGCTGGGGACGGTGGCGGACGTGGCCAAGCTCCACGGCCTCAACCGCGCCTTCGTCGCCCAAGGGCTGAAGGTGATGGCGCACGGGCAGAATGTCGGCCTCAAGGCGCTGGCCGAGGCGGCCCGGCTGACGGCCGCGCCGACCTGCCGTGACCTCGGCTTCGCGCTCGGCCCCCGGATCAACGCCGGCGGCCGGGTCGGGCGCGCCGATCTCGGCGTCCGGCTGCTGACCACCACCGATCCCGAGGAAGCGCGGCAAATCGCCCAGGAGCTCGACCGGCTGAACGAGGAGCGGCGGGCAATCGAGCAGGCGGTGCTCGACCAGGCGCTCGAGGCGGCGCGGGCCGAGGCGGGTGAGCCGGTGGTGACGGTCGCGGCCGAGGGCTGGCATCCCGGCGTGATCGGGATCGTCGCCGGGCGGCTCAAGGAACAATATGGCCGGCCGTCGCTGGTGATCGCGGTCGGCGACGACGGGATCGGCAAGGGCTCGGGCCGGTCGATCACTGGAGTCGACCTCGGCGCGGCGGTGCTCGCGGCCAAGGACGAAGGCCTGCTGGTGGGCGGCGGCGGCCATGCGATGGCAGCGGGCGTCACCGTCGCGCCCGGCGGGGTCGAGCCCTTACGCCGCTATCTCTCCGACCGGCTCGCCGAGGACGTCGCCGCAGCGACCGCCAACCGGGCGCTGCTGCTTGATACCCTCTGCGCGCCGCGCGGGGTCGCGGGGGGCCTGTGCGACGCGCTCGACGCGGCCGGACCCTATGGCGTCGGCTGGCCGCAGCCGCGGGTGGCGGCGGGCGAGGCGCGGCTGATGGGGGTCGGCGTGGTCGGGAACGGTCATGTCCGCGGGCTCGCGCTCGGGGCCGACGGGGCGCGGTTCAAGTGGATCGCCTTCCGCGCGGCCGACACCCCGCTGGGCGCGGCCTTGCTGTCGATGTCGGGTGACCAGAAACTGTGGCTGGCCGGAACGGTCCACCGCGACACGTGGAACGGGGGCGACAAGGCCGAACTGCATCTCGAGGATGCCGCACTCGCTTGACCGTTCCGCTCGCCTCGCCTAGGCAGCGCCCGGCTTCAAGCATGGCCCCTTCGTCTAGTGGTTAGGACGCGGCCCTTTCACGGCTGAAACACGGGTTCGAGTCCCGTAGGGGTCACCATCTTCCAATCTGGTCGCGCACCCCCCGCTTCGCGGGATAAGGGCGCTTGACCCGCTTCGGCGGGAAGTGGATTGCGGGCCGCAACTCCGGGAGTGTGTGATGATCGAAGCCGAATGGTGGGAATATGACAGCGTCGAGGAGATGGCCGAGGCCGTCGCCGGGGACGTGGGCTTCATCATCGACAGCGCGATCGACGCGCGCGACGCTTCGCTGCTGGCGCTGCCCGGCGGCAAGACCCCGCTGCCGATCTTCGACAAGCTGGTCGCAGCCAAGCGGCCGTGGAAGAAGGTCACCATCATCCCGACCGACGAGCGGCTGGTGGCGGTCGACCACGAGCTCAGCAACGCGCGAATGCTGGCGCAGCGCTTCATGCGCGCGGGCGCCCGGGTGATCCCGATCGGCGGCGAGAATGACGATGTCGACGCGGCCGGGAATATCGCCGATGCGCGGCTGCAGGACCTGCCGTGGCCGCCCGATCTCGTCTGGCTGGGAATGGGTGCGGACGGGCATACCGCCTCGATCTTCGCCGGCCCCGACATGCAGAAGGCGCTCGACGCCCCCAATGCCCGCCGCGCCGTCGGCGTGCGCCCCGATCCGCTCCCGGCCGAAGCACCGGTCGCGCGCGTGACGCTGACCCGCGCCGCCCTGCTGTCGGCGCGCACACTGATCATCACGATCCAGGGCGAGGAAAAGAAGGAATTGCTCGAGCAGGCGATCTCCGACGGCCAGTCGAGCCGGCTTCCGATCGGGCGCCTGCTGGCCGAGGCCGAGCAGCCGATCGACATTCACTGGGCCCCCTGAGCCCGGGCATCCGACCGAGCGGCCACGAGAAAGGGCGCCAGGATTGCTCCTGGCGCCCTTCTTCGTTTGGACCGGACGGTCCCGCTTAGAAGCGGAAGCCGCCGCGGATGCCCCAGCCACGGGTGTCGCCGAGGTCGACCCAGCCCGACAGCAGCGGGCCGCCGCCAACGCCGCCGCCGATGCCGGCCTCAAGCCGCGCCCAGGTGCCGCGCTTGGCGTCGTCGAGCGTGGTGACCGACCTGCCCGAGACGAGGGTCAGGTCATTGGCCTTGCCGAACTCGTGGAAGAGCTTGGCGTCGACGAACGGTGCGATCGTGCCCGCGAAGGTCGCCCGCGCCTGGAGGCGGCCACGGGTGCTCTTGTAGCGGTCGTTGTCGAACAGCACGTTGCCGAAGCTGTAGTCGTCGATCTTGCTGCGGACGTAGCTGAGGCCCGCACCGAGATCGAAGTTCAGCCCGCCCGGATTGCCGAAGCGGAAGCCGACCTCGCCGTCGAGACCGGTGCTCTTGCCTTCGGGACGGACGAGCCCGGCCCCGACGCTGCTGTTGACGATGCGGACGTCGTAATTGTCGCGCTTGAACAGCAGGCCGGCGTAGAGGCCCTGCTTGGCCCCGAACTGGGCATAGGCACCGTAGTTGTAGCCCTCGACGTCGATGTCGGTACCGAGGTCGGAATCGCCCTTGGCATGTTCATAGCCGGCGGTCGCGCCGACGATGAAGTTGGAGAAGCCGACGTCGAGCCCGACCTGCGCCCCGCGGCGATGCGCCTCGAAGCGGTTGTTGGTGGTGAAGCTGGTCCCGAAGGCGGTCACCTGCCGGTTGCGATCGCCGTAGCGGTCACGCGAGCCGTAGAGCTGACCCCAGATGCCGAGCGGATGCTTGCGCTCGTTCCCGTAGTCGACCCGGCGGCTCATGGCATAGGCCTGGTAGGCCTCGGCCGACTGGTACCAGATGTCGCTGCCCATGCGGTTCACGAACAGCTGGTCGAAGCCGATGGCGTTCAGGTTGGAGACCAGGTAGACGTCGCCGCCGCGGGTCTCGAGCCCGAAGTTGATCAGCCCGGCGCTGGTCGCACCGCCAAGGACGAAGGCGCCCGAAGCGATGTTGTTGCCGGTCGAATCGACGATCAGCGCGCCGGTCGGATCGACCACCGGGTTGACGTAATTGGCGAGCACCGTGGTGGTCCCGCTGGTGGTGCCACCGATGACCAGCCGGTCGGCGGTGTTGACGAGCCCGGCGCCGACCACGTCGATGCCGAAGCGCGCCGTGCCGGTCGCGGCGTAGTTGCCGGGGATGGTCAGCACGTCATTGGCGGCGCCGTCGCGCAGGTCGATCAGACCGCCATTGTTGTTGAACAGCTCGAGATTGGCGAGGCTCTGCGCCCCGTTCACCAGCGCCAGCGTCCCCGTGTTGTTGAAGACGTCGGCATCGGCGCCGAATTCGAACGCCGCGGCCGAGCTGAGGTTGAGGCGGCCACTGTTGTTGAGCACGTCGGCGCCCGCCCCGAACTGGACGATGCCGGCGTGGTTGAAGGTGCCGCTGTTGTTGAAGGTGTCGTTGCCGGCGAGGAAGTCGATCGTCCCCGACTGGGTGTAGACCGCGGCATTGTTGAAGATGTCATTGCCCGCGGTGAAGGTCAGCGGACCCTGGATCGACCCGGTCGACCCAAGCGTCAGGGTGAGGGGACCGGCCCCGGCGAGGACATAGGCCGGCGTGGTGGCCGAGGTCGTGCTGCGGATGGTGCCGTTGATGACTAGGGTGTTGCCGGTGGCGCCGCCGAGGGTGACCGCGGTCGGGCCCTGGACGGTGACGCCCGAGTTGACGTTGACCGTCGCGGTCCCCGCCGACTGGGCCCAGATCGCCGAGCCGGCCGTCGCCGAGACATTGCCCGTGGCATTGACCGTGACCGGGGCCGCGCCCGCACCGACCACCCGAACCGCGGCGAAGCTCGGCACCGCGGCGGCATTGGCCGCGGTCGAGGTGACCACGCCGGTGTTCACCGTGACCGCACCCGTGCCTTGGGTGGCGACGTCGATCGCGATCGAGTCGGCGCCCGAGACGGTCGTCGTGCCGCCGGTCACCGTGGTGGTGCCGCTGGCGTTGGTGATGTTGATCCCGTCGGACGCCGCACCGGTGGTGCTGATCGTGCCGCAGGTGACGCTGGTGTTGCCATTGGCCGCAAGGTCGAACGCCGGCGAGTTGGCGCCGGTGGTCGAGATGTTGCCGCAGGTCACCGCCGCGGTGGTGACGCCGGTGATGGTGACACCGGCCGAACCTGCGCCCGAGGTGCTGATCGTGCCAGTGTTGTTGAAGGTCACCGCTCCGCTGCCGGTGATCTGGACGCCGTTGGCGCCCGCCCCGGTGGTGGTGGCTCCCGCGACGGTGGCGTTGATCGCCCCTGCCCCGCCGTTGATCTGCAGCGCGTCGGCCGCATTGGCGCGCTGGAGACCGCCGGTGAAGGTCACCGCGCCGGTCGAATTGATGACCGTGCCGGTCGCCCCCGCTTCCGTCGCGGTGACCGCGCCGGTGGTGAGGGTGACGTTGTTGGCGCCGGCATTGACCGTCAGCGCATTGCCGGTGGTGTTGACCGTGCCGACGGTGAGGTTGACCGGGGCGGTCGAGGTGATGACCGCGCCCGCCGAGCCCGCGCCGGTGGTGGTGACGTTGCCGAGGTTGCCGGTGATCCCAGCGCCGTTGACGATGGCGGCGGTGACCCCGGCGCCGTTGGTGCGCAGCGTGGCGCCCGTCCCGCGCAGGTTCACGGTCCCGCCCGAATTGATCTGCAGGGCGTAAGGCGTCCCGCCGATATCAGCGAAGGCATTGGTCGTGATGTTGCCGTAGCCCGCATCGACCGCACCCGTGCCGTTGGTGATCGACAGGCCGATCCCGCTGGCCGAGGCCGTGGTGATCGGCCCGAGATTGGTGGTGACCGTGCCGGTGCCGCTGGTGGAGATCGCGACGCCGCGGCCGCCCGAGGTGACCGATGTCGTCGTGACGGCAATGTCGCCGCCGTTGGAGGTCGCCGACACGCCGGTCCCGGCGACGTTGATGACGCCGCAGCTGACCGTCACGTCACCCCCGCCGGTCGAGCTGGCGAGCACCCCGCTGGCGGGGATGACCGACGCGCTGGGAACGAGGCCCAGCGCCGTCACCGAACCGCAGTTGCCGATGTCGACCGAGCCTTGCGCGGTGGCCTCGATGCCATTGCCGCTGTTGGCGGTGATGTTGCCGGTCCGGGCGAGGACGTTGCCGGTCCCGCCATTGAGTACCACGGCCGCGCCTTCGTTGGTCGAGGTCACGCCGTTGCCGGTGAAGGACACGCCGTTGCCGGTCAGGATGACGCCTTCGTAATTGCTGGTGATGGCGCCCGCGGTGAGGGCGATCGTCCCGCCGGTCGAGGCGACGAGGCCGCGGCTGCCGAGGCCGTTGGCGCTGATGGTGCCGACCGTGCCGCTGATGTTGCCCGAGGTGGAGGCGAGGTTGACGCCGATCTGGCCGGCGCCGCTGGCGATCACGTTGCCGCCCGCAACCGCAATGTTCCCGGTGGTGGTCGTGATGTTGACCGGATAGCTGGCGCCGGTGCCGGCGGTGGTGACATTGCCGAAGCCGGCCTGGACGTTGCCCGCGCCGCCAGTGATGCCGAGGCCGATCGAATCAGCGCCGGTGGCGGTGACAGTGCCAAACGCGGTGGTGACGGTGCCATCGGTGGCGATGATCACGCCATCGGCGTCCGCGCCGTTCGCGAGGACATTGCCGAGGGTCGCCGAGACATTGCCCGAGGTGCTGGCGAGATTGACCGCGTCGCCACCTTCTGCGGTGACGGTGCCGCAATTGACGGCGATCGCGCCCGAGCTGGTGGTCACGCCGATGCCGGTCCCGGCATTGGCCGTGACCGACGGGCAATTGGTGACCGACACCGCGCCGGTGCCGCCGCTGATGTCGATCCCGCTGCCGGCGGCAAGGACCGCGCCGGTGCTGAGCGTGATCGGGCCGGCGGGCGAGGCGATCGAGACGGCATTGCCGCCGTTGCTGGTGATGCCCGCGGCGGTCAGGCTGGCGCCGGTCGCGCCCGACAGGCTGACCGAATTGCCGGCGGTGGTGATCTGACCGCTGTTGAGGCTGACCGATCCGGTGTTGCTGAAGAGGCTGGCGCCCACGTCGCCGCTCTGGATCGTGCCCGTGGTCAGCGACAGGTTGCCGTCGGAGCCGACCGAGGCGCCGTAGGAGCCGTTGCCGAGGGTCGAGATATTGCCGGTGGTGATGGTGGTGGTGGTCCCGCCGCCGCCCAGCACGCCATAGCTGTTGTCGCCGGTGGTGGTGAGGTTTCCGACGGTCAGCGAGACGGGTCCGCCGTTCGCGCTGAACTGGAGCGCGTCGACGTCGGTTCCGGTGGTGCTGATCGCCTGGCCCGGCGCGGTGAGCGTGATCGCCCCGCCAAGAAAGCCGTTGGTGAGGGTGAGGGCGTTGGTGCCCGGCACGTTGCTCGTATTCTGGAGCACGCCGCCGCTGACGGGAACGGCGGTGACGGTGATGTCACCGGTGAGGCTGCTGACGGTCAGCGGGTCGGTGCCGACGAAAGTGCCCCCGGTGACGGTGACCGTCGAGACCGGCGTCGCGCCGTTGACGCAGTTGAAGACCGTCGTGCTGAGGGCCTGGAGGGTGCAGGTGCTGCTCTGGGCCGAAGCGCTGGCAGGAAGGAGGAAGGTGAAGGCGGCGACGGAGGCGCTGCCAAGCAGCGCAAGCTTTGTACGTGTGATCACTCTTTACTCCCCTGTTCGGGAAGGCATGCGCACATGCCGTTTCCCATTACTCGGACAATTCGGCGCCCCCTCAACGAGGAGAAATGCGCACGGTTGCCAGGCGTCCGGACAAAGCAGGAGAGTGTTGCAGCTACGCTACATTTTATTGATCGGTTTTAGAGAAACCGCGCGATTAACCGAGCCGCGACTTCATCCAGCGGAGGTGCTCGGCAAGGAAGGTCGAGATAAAAAAGTAGCTGTGATCGTAGCCTGAGCGGCGCTCGAGGATCAGCTCGATCCCGGCGTCGGCGGCCGCGGCTTCGATCCGTTCCGGACGCAATTCCCGCTCGAGAAACGGGTCGGCGGCGCCGATGTCGATGCGGATCGCCGGAACCCGCGCACCATCCTCGATCAGCGCAACGGCATCGTGGGCCCGCCAGGCGGCGCGGTCGGGACCGAGATAGCGCGAAAAGGCCTTCTCGCCCCACGGTACCTCGGACGGGGCGACGATCGGCGCGAAGGCGCTGACCGCGTGGAAGCGGCCGGGATGGCGGAGCGCGACGGTCAGCGCGCCATGCCCGCCCATGCTGTGCCCGGTGATCGCCTGCGCCGACATGTCGAGCGCTGCATACTCGGCCGCGACGAGGGCCGGCAGCTCCTCGGTGACGTAGCTCCACATGCGGTAATGAGCGGACCAGGGGGCCTCGGTCGCATCGACGTAGAAGCCCGCGCCAAGCCCGATGTCCCAGCCCTCCTCGTCCGCGACCCCGTCGCCGCGTGGGGACGTGTCGGGCGCGAGGAAGGCGAGGCCCAATTCGGCGCAGGCGGCGCGATATTCGCCCTTGTCGGTGACATTGGCGTGGGTGCAGGTCAGCCCCGACAGATAGGTCACCAGCGGCACCCGCCCCTGCTCCGCCTGCGGGGGCAGGAAGAGCGAGAAGGTCATTGGCGTGCCCGTCGCCCGGCTGTCGTGCCGTAGGACGAGCTGGCGACCGCCGTGGCTTCGGGCTTCGCTGACGACTTCGACCATCAGGCGGGCTGCGGCATCCGGTGCATGGCGCAGATCTTGTTGCCGTCGGGGTCGCGCAGATAGGCGAGGTAGAGGTCGACCCCCATGCCCGAACGGACTCCGGGCGCGTCCTCGATCGGGGTGCCACCGGCGGCAATGCCGGCCTCGTGCCAGGCATGGGCCTGCTCGGGATTGTCGACCTTGAAGCCCAGGGTGCAGCCGTTGCCGTGGGTGGCGGGCTGGCCGTCGATCGGCTTGGTGATGATGAAGATGCCGCCGTCCTTCAGATACATGACGCGGCCCTTGGGATCGACCCGGCCCTCGCGGCCGCCGATGGCGGTGAACAGGGCATCGTAGAATTTCTTCGAGCGCTCGATGTCGTTCGAGCCGATCATGACGTGACTGAACATGGTGGTTCCCCTTTTCCTAGTAGACGACGACGGCGCGGATGCTCTCGCCCCGGTGCATGAGGTCGAAGCCCTTGTTGATCTCCTCGAGGCTGAGGACGTGCGTGATCATCGGGTCGATCGCGATCTTCCCGTCCATGTACCAGTCGACGATCTTGGGCACGTCGGTGCGGCCCTTGGCGCCGCCGAAGGCCGTCCCGCGCCAGTTGCGGCCGGTGACCAGCTGGAAGGGGCGCGTGGCGATCTCCTTTCCGGCCTCGGCAACGCCGATGATGACGCTGGTGCCCCAGCCGCGGTGGCAGCATTCGAGCGCGGTACGCATGACCTCGGTGTTGCCGGTGCAGTCGAAGCTGTAGTCGGCGCCGCCGTCAGTCAGCTCGACCACCTTCGCCACGATCTCGTCGCGGCTCATGCCCTTGGTATTGAGGAAGTGGGTCATGCCGAACTGGCGGCCCCATTCCTCGCGGTCGGGATTGAGGTCGATGCCGATGATCCGGTTGGCGCCCGCCAGCCGCGCGCCCTGGACAACGTTGAGGCCGATCCCGCCGAGACCGAACACCACGACATTGTCGCCAACCTGGACCTTGGCGGTGTTGACCACCGCGCCGACCCCGGTGGTGACCCCGCAGCCGATGTAGCAGCTGGTCTGGAACGGCGCGTCCTCGCGGATCTTCGCTACCGCGATCTCGGGGAGGACGGTGAAGTTCGAGAAGGTCGAGCAGCCCATGTAGTGGAAGATGGTCTGCCCCTTGTAGGAGAAGCGGCTGGTCCCGTCGGGCATCAGCCCCTTGCCCTGCGTCGCGCGGATGGCAGTGCAGAGGTTGGTCTTGCCCGAGAGGCACGACTTACACTGGCGACACTCGGGCGTGTACAGCGGGATGACATGGTCGCCGGGCTTGACCGAGGTGACCCCGGCGCCGACCTCGCGGACGATGCCCGCGCCTTCGTGCCCGAGGACCGAGGGGAAGAGACCCTCGCTGTCGAGGCCGTCGAGCGTGTAGGCGTCGGTGTGGCAGATGCCGGTCGCCTTGATCTCGACCAGCACCTCGCCGGCCTTGGGGCCCTCGAGGTCGAGCTCGACGATCTCGAGCGGCTGCTTGGGGGCAAAGGCGACGGCGGCTCTGGTCTTCATGGTTTCGGGCTGCTCCTATGAAGCGGCCTCGTGGCACAGGACGGGACCCTTGGCAAAGCCCTCGCCGGTAACGGTGAACCGTGCGATTTTGCCGCCCGAAACGTGCTTGCAAGATTGTCAGCGACCCGTAGGCTACGGGGCGAGCACCATTTTTCCAGCGTCGTCTCGGCGTTCACTAAGAACTGCCAGGGGTAGGAAGGGCGGCCCGGGCGGCCGGGTCGCCCTTCTCTTTGCCCGCGCCGCCGTTAGGATCGCGAGCATGACCTGGGCGACTGGCAAGCATGCACTCATCACTGGCGGCGGCACGGGCATCGGTGCCGCCGTCGCGCGGGCTCTCGCCGCGGCGGGCGCGACCGTCTCGCTGATCGGACGGCGCGCCGACCTGATCGAGGCGGTGGCGCGGGAAACGGGCGGTTCGGCCTTTGTCGCCGACGTCACCGATCCCGAGCAGCAAAGCCGGGCCTTCACCGCCGCGCGCGCGGCACATGGGGCGTTCGACTATGTGGTGCTGAATGCGGGCATCGGCGACAGCCGGCCGTTCCTGCGGACCAAGCGCGAAACCTGGGACGCGATTCTGGCGACCAATCTCACTGCCCTGTTCGACGGCGCGCAGCTCGCCCTCCCCGACCTCCAGGCGCCGGGCAAGAGGCTGGTGATCGTCGCTTCGGTCGCCGGGCTGAAGGGCGGCGCGATGGCGGCTCCCTATGTCGCCTCCAAGCATGGCGCGGTGGGGCTTGCGCGAAGCCTCGCGCTCGAATTCGCACGCACCGGCCTGACGGTGAACGCCATCTGCCCGAGCTTCGTCGACACGCCGATGGTCGATGCGAGCGCCGAGCGGATCGCGGGCGCGACCGGCCGCAGCGTCGAGGAAGCGCGGGCGATGCTGGCCAAGACCAACGGCAACGGCCGCCTGATCACGGCGGACGAAGTGGCTTACAGCGTGGTGCAGCTGCTCCACCCCGACGCCAGCGGAGTCAACGGGGCCTGCGTGACGATCGACGGGGGCACGAGCGCCTGACGGTCTTTCGTCACCCCGGACGTGATCCGGGGTCCCGCTTGGTCATGTGAAGAAGCGAAGAAGCGGGATCCCGGGTCAAGCCCGGGATGACGCGCTTCCCGTTTTACTTACTCGAACTCGACGATGACCTGGTCGACGGCGACGCTTTCGCCGGCGCCGACGGGGGTCGCCTTGACGGTCGCGCTCTTCTCGGCGCGGAGGATGTTTTCCATCTTCATCGCCTCCATCACCGCGATCGGCTGGCCGGCCTCGACCTTGTCGCCGGGCTTGACGTCGAGGCGGGTGAGCAGCCCCGGCATCGGCGCGAGGAGCAGGCGCGATAGGTCGGGCGGGACCTTCTCGATCATGTGGCGGGCGAGCGCGGCGACCTCGGCGGTCATGACGGTGACCCGGTGGGTCGCGCCGCGGGTGGTCATTTTCCAGCTGCGGCCGTCGCGGGCGACCAGTACGGTGCGCTGACGCTGGCCGATGCGGGCGCGGACGAGCCGCTGGCCGGGGCTGTAGTCGGCGTCGAACACCAGCCCCTCGCCCTCATCGACCACGACCTTGTCGACGCTGAAGCGGACGCGGTGCTCGGCGCCGCCGTCGAGCCGGACGACATGGTCGCGTTGGCTGACCGGCGGACGGCTCAGCTGCTGGTCGATCTGGCCGGCACGAACCTCGTGCACGGTCGCGACAAAGGCGGCGATCGCCGACAGGTCGGCGGTGAGGGCCGCGTCGAGCGGCGCGCCGTGAAAGCCCTCGGGATATTCCTCGGCGATGAAGCCGGTGGTGAGCTCGCCGACACGAAAGCGCGGGTGCTGCATGATGGCGGACAGGAAATCGACATTGTGGCCGAGGCCTTCGATGCGGAAGGCGTCGAGCGCTTCCACCTGCTTGTCGGCGGCCTCGTCGCGGGTCGGGGCCCAGGTGACGAGCTTGGCGATCATGGGGTCGTAGAACATCGACACTTCGCCGCCCTCGAACACGCCATCGTCGACGCGCACGCCATCGAGGCCTCGGCGGCCGTTGGCCTTACCGTCGTCGGTCCAGCCGGGGACGGGCGGCTGGTAGTGGACGAGGCGCCCGGTCGAGGGGAGGAAGCCGCGATAGGGGTCCTCGGCATAGACGCGGTTCTCGATCGCCCAGCCGTCGATGCCGATGTCGCCTTGCGTGAAAGGCAATTTCTCGCCGGCGGCGACGCGGATCATCTGCTCGACGAGGTCGATGCCGGTGATCGCCTCGGTCACCGGATGCTCGACCTGGAGCCGGGTGTTCATCTCGAGGAAGTAGAAGCTCTTGCCCGTCGGGTCCTTGCCCGAGACGATCAGCTCGACCGTGCCCGCGCTATAATAGCCGACCGCGCGGGCGAGCGCGACGCACTGCTCGCCCATCGCCTTGCGCATCTCGGGCGTGACGAAGGGCGACGGCGCTTCCTCGACCACCTTCTGGTGGCGGCGCTGGATCGAGCATTCGCGCTCGTTCAGATAAAGGATGTTGCCGTGCTGGTCGCCGAGGATCTGGATCTCGATGTGGCGCGGGTCCTCGATGAATTTCTCGATGAAGACGCGGTCGTCGCCGAAGCTGTTCAGCCCCTCGCGCTTGGTCGCCTCGAAGCCTTCGCGGACGTCCTGCTCGGAATAGGCGAGGCGCATGCCCTTGCCGCCGCCGCCGGCCGAGGCCTTCATCATTACCGGATAGCCGATCTCGCCGGCAATCCGGACGGCATGCTCGGTGTCCTCGATCTCGCCGACGAAGCCGGGGACGACGTTGACCCCGGCGGCCTTGGCGAGCTTCTTCGATTCGATCTTGTCGCCCATCGCCGCGATGGCCTTCACCGGCGGTCCGATGAAGGCGATGCCCTCGGCGGCGAGCGCTTCGGCGAAGCTGGTGCGCTCGGACAGGAAGCCGTAGCCCGGGTGGACGGCTTCGGCGCCGGTCGCCTTGCAGGCCTCGATGATCCTGTCGGCGAGGAGATAGCTCTGTGCCGCGGGCGGAGGGCCGATGTGCACCGCTTCGTCGGCCATCTTCACGAACGGCGCGCGGGCGTCGGCATCGGAATAGACCGCGACGGTCTTGATGCCCATTCGGCGCGCGGTCTTGATGACCCGGCACGCGATTTCGCCGCGGTTGGCGATCAGGATTTTACTGAACATTCCGGCTCCACCGATAAGTCATCAGCAATGAGCCGCCGATCCAGATCGAAGGCGCGCCGATCAGAATATAATGCATCGCGCTATTCTTGAACTGCTTGCATTCGGCAACGTCGAAACAATCGCCCATCTGCGTCAAGAAGACCGCAACGAAGAAACCGAAAAAACATACAACTGCCCAAAGCGCAAAGATCGCCGCCCGCCGCCAAATCACTCCGCCGCCTCGTCCAAAGGAGGCTTATTGTGGCCGAGGAGGCGCAGCACCTCGTCGGCGGCGTCGGCGAGGTTGGTGCCGGGGCCGAAGATGGCCTGGACGCCCGCCGCGCGGAGTTCGGCATAGTCCTGGGCGGGGATGACGCCGCCGGCGATCACCTTGATGTCGGCGCGGCCCAAGTCCTTGAGGTGGCCGATCAGCTCGGGGATGAGGGTCTTGTGGCCCGCCGCCAGGCTGCTTGCGCCGACCACGTCTACGTCGCTGGTGACGGCCAGTTCGGCGGCTTCGCGCGGGGTCTGGAACAGCGGACCGGCGACGATCTCGAAGCCCAAATCGCCGAAGGCCGAGCTGACGAGATTGGCACCGCGGTCGTGGCCGTCCTGCCCCATCTTGGCGACCAGCATGCGCGGTGCGCGGCCGAGGCGGCCGGCGACGGCGACCGTGCCCTGCTTGGCCTCTTCCCACCGCTGGTCGGCGCGCTGGCCGTAGATGCCGCTGACGGGCTCGGGCTTGGTCGCATAGCGGCCGAAGGCGCGTTCGAGGGCGTCGGAGATTTCGCCCAGCGTGGCGCGGGCGCGGGCGGCCTCGACGCTGAGCGCGAGCAAATTAGCGTTGGCGCGCGCACCCTGTTCGAGCGCGTCGAGCGCGGCCCGGACCTGCCCTTCGTCGCGTGTCGCGCGGAGCTTCTCGAGCCGCTCGATCTGGCCGGCGCGGACCTTGGCGTTGTCGACCTCGAGAATGTCGAGCTCGGCCTCTTCGGGCAGGCGGTAGCGGTTGACGCCGACGATCACGGTCTCGCCCGTGTCGACCTTGGCCTGGCGCTGCGCGGCGGCTTCCTCGATCCGGCGCTTCGGGAGCCCGGCGGTTACCGCCTTGGTCATGCCGCCCATGGCTTCGACTTCCTGGATCAGCGCCCAGGCCTTTTCCTCGAGCTCGCGGGTCAGCGCTTCGACATACCAGCTGCCGCCCAGAGGATCGGCGACCGCGGTCACCCCGCTTTCCTCGGCGAGGATCAGCTGGGTGTTGCGGGCGATGCGCGCCGAGAAGTCGGTCGGAAGCGCGATCGCCTCGTCGAAGCTGTTGGTGTGGAGCGACTGGGTGCCGCCGAGCACCGCCGCGAGCGCCTCGATCGTGGTCCGGACGATGTTGTTGTAGGGGTCCTGCTCAGTGAGGCTGACGCCGCTGGTCTGGCAATGGGTCCGGAGCAGCTTCGACTTTTCGGATTTTGCCCCGAGGTCGGTCATGATCCTCGCCCACAGGGTGCGCGCGGCGCGCATCTTGGCGACCTCCATGAAGAGGTTCATGCCGATGCCCCAGAAGAAGCTCAGGCGCGGCGCGAAGGCGTCGATGTCGAGCCCCGCGGCCATCGCCGAGCGGACATATTCCATGCCGTCGGCGAGCGTGTAGGCCATCTCCTGCACCGCCGTCGCCCCGGCCTCGTGCATGTGATAGCCCGAGATGGAGATGCTGTTGAACTTCGGCATCTCGCGCGACGTGAAGGCGATGATGTCCGAGACGATCCGCATCGAGGGTTCGGGCGGATAGATGTAGGTGTTGCGGACCGCGAACTCCTTGAGGATGTCGTTCTGGATCGTGCCCGTGAGCGCGGCCCGGTCGACCCCCTGCTCCTCGCCCGCGACGATGTAGAAGGCGAGCACCGGCAGCACCGCGCCGTTCATGGTCATCGAGACCGACATTTCGCCCAGCGGAATGCCGTCGAACAGCAGCTTCATGTCCTCGACGCTGTCGATCGCGACGCCCGCCTTGCCGACATCGCCGGTCACGCGCGGGTGATCGCTGTCGTAGCCGCGGTGGGTGGCGAGGTCGAAGGCGACCGAGAGACCCTTCTGCCCGGCGGCGAGGTTGCGGCGGTAGAAGGCGTTCGATTCCTCGGCGGTCGAGAAGCCCGCATATTGGCGGATGGTCCACGGCCGGCCCGCGTACATCGTCGCATAGGGACCGCGGGTATAAGGCGCGATGCCGGGATAGCCGGGGTCGATGCCCGCCGCATCCTCGGGACCATAGACGGTCCTCAAGGTGATTCCTTCCGGAGTGGTCCGGCTGAGGTCGGCCCCGCGCGCTTCCTTGGCGGCGAGGGCCTTCCAGGCGTCCTTGTTGTCGCTCGGCATGCGCCCCCTCTACTCCGGGCACAGCCGAGGTCCAGCCCCGCGGGGGCCTAGTGGTCGGCCTCGGTCCGCTCGATCCCGCTTTGGGCGAGCTGGGCGTCGATGGTCTCGAGCAGGCGTTCGAGGCCCACCGGGTCCCTCGCCTCGGCGCGGCCGACCAGCACGTCCTGGGTGTTGGACGCGCGCAGCAGCCACCAGCCGTCGCCGGTGCTGACGCGGACGCCGTCGGTCGCATCGACCTTCGCCCCTTCGGCGGTGAGGCGGTCGCGGACTTCCTCGACCACGGCGAACTTGCGCGCCTCGTCGACCGGGAAGCGCATTTCGGGGGTGGCGATGCTCTCGGGCATCGAATCGCGCAATTCGGTCAGGCTCTTGCCCGATGCCGCCACCGCCTCGATCAACCGGACCGCGGCGTAGAGCGCGTCGTCGAAACCGTACCAGCGGTGCTTGAAGAAGATGTGGCCGCTCATCTCGCCCGCGAGCGGCGCGCCCGTCTCCTTCATCTTGGACTTGATGAGGCTATGGCCGGTCTTCCACATCAGCGGGCTGCCACCGAGTGCGGCGATGCCGTCGAACAGGGTCTGGCTGGCCTTGACGTCGGCGATGATGGTCGCGCCCGGCTGCTCCTCGAGCACCGGGCCGGCGAGGATCATCAGCAGCTGGTCGCCCCAGATCACGCGGCCCTGCCCGTCGACCGCGCCGATCCGGTCGCCGTCGCCGTCGAAGGCGATCCCGAAGTCGAGGCCCTTGTCCCGAACCAGCGCCTTCAGATGTTCGAGGTTCTTCTCGACCGTGGGGTCGGGATGGTGGTTGGGGAAGCGGCCGTCGACGTCGGTGAAGATGGTGTGATGCTCGCCCGGGAGCTTGGCCACCAGCTTCTCGAGCGCGGGGCCGGCCGCGCCGTTGCCGGCGTCCCAGCCGATCCTGAACGCGCCGCCGCGATAGTCCTTGACGAGGCGATCGACGTAGCGGTCGATGATGTCGACGTCTTCGACGCTGCCTTGGCCCTCGCTCCAGCGGCCCTCGGCGGCGCGGGCCCCGAGGGCCTGGATCGCAGCGCCGAATACCGAGCCGCCCGGAAGCAGCATCTTGAAGCCGTTATAGTCGGCCGGATTGTGGCTTCCGGTAATCTGGATCCCGCCGTCGACGTCGAGCTCGGCGACCGCCCAGTAGAGCATGGGCGAAGGCCCCTGCCCGACCCGGACGACATCGATCCCGCCTTCGGTCAGGCCGCGGACCAGCGCCGCCTCGAGCAACGGGCTGTGCTCGCGCCCGTCGCGCCCCACTGCGAGGCGCTTCGCCCCCTGGTCGCGGCCCTCGGCGGCGAAGGTGCGCCCGAGCGCATAGGCGTCCTGTTCGTGGAGGGTGCGGCCGACGATGCCGCGGATGTCATATTCGCGGAGGATGGTGGGATCGAAGCGATGAGTCATTACGGCGCCTGAACGGAGGGAGCGTCAGTTGGTTGCGAGATCGCGCGGGGGATCACGCCGCTTTGGCGGTTTCCGCGCCGGGAAGCCCCAGGCCAGCGACCATTTCGCGCAACTCCTGCCGAGCGGCGATGTGGGCGATGCCGGCTTCGCCGATCTGCTTGAGGTCGAGCAGGGTCAGTCCCTTGGGGAAGAGCTCGCGGTAGATGACGCGTTCGGACAGGCCGGGGATGACCCGGAAGCCGACCCGGCGGGCAAGCTCGTCCATCGCCGCGCCGACGCGCTGCTGGTTGTGGCTGCCGATATGCTGGAGGCGATTGCGCAGCACCACCCAGTCGACGCTCTTGCCCGCGGTCTTGGCGCGCGCGGTGCGGCTGTTCCAGATGAGCTCGGCATAGAAGCTCGGGCGGGTGACCTTGAAGGTGTCGGGATTGACCTGCCCGATGAGGTCGAGGTCGACGAAGCTGTCGTTCATCGGGGTGACGAGCGTGTCGGCCTTGAGGATCGCGGCGCGGGCGACGGCATCGTCGCGGCCCGGCGTGTCGATGACGAGGATGTCGGCTTCTTGCCCGAGCGCGGCGATCGCCGCTTCGAGCGCTTCCTCGCGCTGGTCCTCGAGCACCGCGAAGCCCGGCTGGGGCAGCTCGGTCTCGGTCCGGCGCTGGAAGGCGGCGCGGTTCTCGAGATAGCGGGTGGTGGTCCGCTGGCGATGGTCGAGGTCGAGCGCGGCGACCCGGTGGCCGGCCGCGGCGAGCGCGACGGCGGTGTGGACCGCGGTGGTCGACTTGCCCGTCCCGCCCTTTTCGTTGGCGAAGACGATGAAATGTGGCTGGCTCACTTGGTTTCTTCCCCGCCTCGCGCCTAAGCGCCTCCTGTTGGGATCATCAGTAAACCAAAGGGAATCAACGGTGCAAATCATCCGTGCGCTCGACGGGCTGGAGCTGGGTGTGGCGATGGTCCGCCAGCACGGAAACACGCTGGCGCTGGTCCCGACGATGGGGGCGCTGCACGACGGGCACCTCGCGCTGATCGCCGAGGCGCGGCGCGTCGCCGACCGGGTGGCCGCGACGATCTTCGTCAATCCGCTGCAGTTCAACGATCCCAAGGACCTGGAAAAATATCCGCGGACCGAGGAGGCGGATCTCGCCAAGCTCGAGGCGGCGGGCTGCGACCTCGTCTGGCTGCCGACCCCCGACCAGCTCTATCCGGCCGGCTTCGCCACCAGCATTTCGGTCAGGGGGGTGAGCGAGCGCTGGGAAGGCGAGCATCGTCCCGGCCATTTCGACGGCGTCGCGACGGTGGTCGCCAAGCTGCTGCTGGCGGTGCGGCCCGATATTGCGATCTTCGGCGAGAAGGACTGGCAGCAGCTGGCGGTGATCCGACGGATGGCGACCGACCTTGGGCTTGGCATCGGCATCCTCGGCCATCCCACCGTTCGCGAGGCCGATGGGCTGGCGATGTCGTCGCGCAACGCGCTGCTCGGCACGGACGAGCGGGCACAGGCGGTCGCCATTCCGCAAGTGCTCGGCGAGATTGCGCGGCAAATCCTTGCCGGCGAATCGGTCGCGGCGAGCCTCGCCAACGGAAAAGCGCGCCTGCTCGCCGCTGGATTCTCCGGAGTGGATTATTTGGCCCTGGTCGACGGCGCTTCGCTCGAACCGCTTGAAACCGTGGGCGAAAACATGCGGCTGCTGGTCGCGGCGAAGCTCGGGACGGTCCGCCTGATCGACAATATACCTGTCACTTCGGAGCAACAGGTAAGCTGGTAATTACCACGTTAACCATTCGGTGACCTGCTGGGGACGAACCTGCTTCCACACACAGGGGAGTAAGTGACATGGCCATCAGCCAGCAAGGTGCCGAATTCCTGATCCGCAGCCGTCTCGCCGACGCCGAGCGCGGCGACGTCAATGCGCTGTTCGAGCTTGGCGTGACCTATTCGACCGGCCGCGGCGGGGTCACCGTCGATCTCGTCGAGGCGCACAAGTGGTTCAACCTCGCGGCCTTGAACGGCTGCACCCGCGGGCAGGCCTGCCGTGCCGAGATCAGCGTCGAGATGACCGCCCGCGAGATCGCCGAAGCGCAGAAGTCGGCGCGCGCCTGGCTCGCCATGACCGGCCACAGCGGCGTCCGCTACGCGGCCTGATCCCGTCGTCCCGGCGCAGGCCGGGACCTCGGGCCGTCCGCACTTCCCTCGATGAGGCTCCGGCCTTCGCCGGGGCGACGGATCCTTACTTGACCACCACGGTGACCGCGCGGCGGTTCTGCGCCCAGGCGCTTTCGTCCGAGCCGGTCGCGACCGGGCGCTCCTTGCCCCAGCTGATCGTCAGCAGCCGGTTCTCCGGCACCCCCTGCGCCATCAGGAACTGCTTGGCGGCCTGGGCGCGCTTCTCGCCCAGCGCCTGATTATATTCGCGGGTGCCGCGCTCGTCGGCATGCCCCTCGACCGAGGCACGGACATTGGGATTGGCGATCAGCCACTTGGCCTGCGCCCGGAGCGTCGCCTGCGCGTCGGCCGAAATGTCCGACTGGTCGGTCCCGAAATAGATGGTGTCCGAGCCCGCCGCGGCGACCAGCGCCGACTGGCTGCCGGGCAGCTCGACCAGCCCGACATCGTCGCTGTTCGCGCCCTCGGAGCCGGTCTCGGTGCCGGTGACCGGCGCGGTGGGGGTGCTCTCGGGCGCGGGCTTGCGGCCGCAGGCGCTGAGGGCAAGCGCCAGGGCGAGGCCCGCAACGGTGACTGACTTGCGCATCTTCTTCTCCTTGTCAGCGCTGCAGGGGCGACCAGCTCGGGTCCGAGCCGTCCTGCGGGGTGGGTAGGCGGCGGGCGGCGCCGCCATTGACGTTGACCGCATAGAGGCTCGAGCGGCCGTCGCGGGTGAAGCGGTTGAACATCACGAACTGGCCGTTGGGGGCCCAACTCGGGGATTCGTCCTGCCAGCCGTCGGTCAGCAATTGCTCGCCGCCGCCATTGGCGTTCATGACGCCGACGCGGAAGGCGCCGATGCGGACGAAGGCGATCTTGTCGCCGCGCGGGCTCCACGAGGGCGAGCCGGCCGGGCCGCCGAAGCTGATCCGCCGCTGGTTCGAACCGTCGGCGTCCATCACGTAGAGCTGCTGCGACCCTGAGCGATCGCTTTCGAACACGATCCGGCGGCCGTCGGGGGAGAAGCTCGGCGCGGTGTCGATGCCGGGCGCACTGGTCAGCCGCTGGGGCGCGCCCGAGCCATCTGCATTGGCGATCCAGATGTCGGTATTGCCATTGGCCGACAGCGCATAGGCGATGCGGTTGCCGTCGGGCGAGAAGCGCGGCGCGCTGGTGAGTGCAAGGCCGGGCACGAGCAGGCGCTTCTGCCCGCTCGCGATGTCGAGCACCCAGACTCGGGCGCGGCGGCCCGCGTAGCTGACATAAGCGAGCCGGCGACCGTCGGGCGAGAAGCGCGGGGTGACCACGGTCGCCTCGCCCTCGGTCAGGTAGCGAAGGTTCGCGCCGTCCGAATCCATGATCGCGATGCGCTTCTGGCGCTGGTTCTTGGGCCCGGTCTCGGCGACGAAGACGACGCGGGTGTCGAGGAAGGCCCCCTCCCCCGTGAGCCGGGCATAGATGGCATCGGCGCATTTGTGCGCGGCCCGGCGCCAGTTGTCGGTGGTCACCGCAAAGCCCTGGCGGACGAGCTCGCGGCCGGCGCCGACGTCGTAGAGGTAGCAGCCGACGGTGACCTGGCCGGGGCCGGTCGCGCGGACGAAGCCGGTGACGAGCTGCTGGCTGCCGAGCCCGCGCCAGTCGCCCCATGCCGGCGCATCGGCCTGGGCAAGGCTGTAATTGGGCAGGCCGCCCGGCCCCAGCGGCGCGAAGCGGCCGGTGCCGCGAAGGTCCGAGGCGATCACGCCCGCGATGTTGCGACCGAGTGCGAGCTCGGCGCCCTCGACCGGCATCGGCGGGACCGCGATGCTAATCGACTGGTTGACGCCGCCGCTGGTGACCTCGACGTCGACGGGCGGCGGGTCGCTCTCCTGCGCGAGCGCCGGCGATGCTGCCAGCGCGGTCAGACCCATCAGGAAAACACGCACCATCCGTTCCTCACTTCGCGGCATAGGTAAGATTGATGTTACCCCAGCCACCTTGCGCTGTGCTGTACAGTTCGGGCGGCAGGCGCAAGGGCGAACAGGCGCGGAAAACGGCCACGGCCTGATCAAAGGCGAGGTCTTCGAAGCGGGCCTTGTCGCCGCTTGCATTGGAGCGGACGAAGGTCGGCGGGCGCGACAGCCGGCCCGAGCGGTCGAGCCGCAGGTTGACCACCACGCGGATTCCGTCGGCGTCGGGGCCGAGGGTCGGCTGGCGGTCGGCGCAGGGCTGGATCTGGCGCTTGATCGCCCCGTCGACGCTGGCCTTGGCCGCCGCGCTGAAGGTCGCGGCACCCTGCTGCGCGGGCTTGGGCGCAAGGTCGGCATTGGGATTGGGAATGCCCTTGAGGAAATCGTCGCCGATCCGGCTCTGGCGCGGCGGAGCGGGCTTTGGGGGCGCAGGACGCGGCGGCGCGGGGCGCGGCGGCGTCGCGCGGACCTGCTCGACGCGCGGCGACGGGGTCGGCGGCGCGATCGGCGTCGGAAGCGGCGGGGCCGGAGCGGGTTGTGGCGCTGGCGGGGTCGGTGCCGGCGGGCTTTCGGCCGGAGCCTCAGCGGCGGGCGGCGGGGTTGCCTGCTGCGGCGCGGCAGCGGTCAGCGCCACCTCGTCGCTGTCGACGAACTCGACCTCGACCGGGGCGGGCTCGGGCGGCTTGGGCATCCGCGCGAGGCTGGTGGTCAGGAGCGCCACCAGGGCGACATGTAGGGCAAGGGCAAGCCCCGTTCCCCGCGCTTCGCCCCGGTCGACCCTCACTGGCCCTCGCCCACACTGACCAGCGCGACGCGGTTGAGGCCGGCGCGGTTGAGCTCACCCATCACCCGCATCACCTTGCCATAGTCGAGGCCCCGGTCGGCGCGCAGGTAGATGCGGCGACCCTCGGGCGGAGCCGGCTGGGCGGCGATGGCGGCGAGCTTCTGGGGTAGCGCGGCTTCGGCCACCGGCTGGTCGTCGATGAAGATCGCGCCCGTGCCGTCGAGGCTGACCTGGACCGGCTGCGCCTGCTGGTCGAGCGGCGCGGCGCGGTTCTGCGGCAGGTCGACCGGAACCCCCGCAACCAGCAGGGGTGCGGTCACCATGAAGATAATCAGCAGCACCAGCATCACGTCCACCAACGGGGTGACGTTGATCTCCGCCATCGGCGCCCGGCGCCCGCCGCGGCGGCGCTTGCCCACCGACGCGCCCATCAGCCGTCCCGCTCGAGCTCGCGGCTCAGCGTCGCGTGAAACCGGTCGGCGAAGCGGTTGAGCCTGGCCTCCAGCCGGTCGAGCCCATGGGTCAGGCGGTTGTAGGCGATCAGCGCGGGGATGGCGGCGAACAGGCCAATCGCGGTCGCGAACAGCGCCTCGGCGATGCCCGGGGCGACCACCGCCAGGCTGGTGTTGTTGGCGCCGGCAATGGCGGTGAAGCTGCGCATGATCCCCCAGACGGTCCCGAACAGGCCGATGAAGGGCGCGGCGCTGGCGACGGTGGCGAGGATGTTGAGCCGGTCCGAGAGGCGGTCGAGTTCCTGCTCGACCTCGGCGCTCATCACCGTGGTCAGCCGCTCGCGCGCGCCGCTCCGGTCGGCGCTGCCGAGCCCGACCGAACGGCGCCATTCGGTCAGCCCGGCGGTGACGATCCGGGCGCTGGGCAAGTCGTCCTTGCCGCGCGCTTCGTGGAAGGCGTCAATGTCCTTGGCCGCCCAGAAATCGCGCTCCCAGGCATTGGTCGCGGCGTTGATCCGCCGCAGCCGGGCGCCGTGGGTGAGGATGATCCCCCAGGTCCAGACACTGGCGAGCAGCAGGCCGATCATGACCGCCTTCACCACCACGTCGGCGTGGAGGAAGAGGGCGAGTGGACTCATCAGATTGGCGGCTTCCGGCGCCGTCATGCCTGCTCCTTCGTCTGGGACTGGATCTGCTGGAACCGCGCGACCCACTCCCGCGGCTGGCGGGTCGGCCGGCCGTCGGGGGTCAGGAAGGCGGCGGTGATGCGCCCCTCGGCGCAACATTCGGCTCCGCGCATGACTCGCTGCTGAATCCGGACCGAGGCGGCGCGGACTTCCTCGAGCGTCGAGACGATGACAAGGTCGTCGCCGAGCTTGGCCGGGCGAAGGTAGCGGACATGGGCCTCGGCGACGGCATAGACCCCGGTCCCGGCCTCGAGCGCGCCGCGCTGGTCGACCTCGGCCGCGCGCAGCATGTCCGAGCGGGCGCGCTCCATGAACTTCAGATAGTTGGCGTAATAGACGATGCCGGCGGTGTCCGTGTCCTCGAAATAGACGGTGAGCGCGAAGCGATGCTCCGGCCCGACGAAGCCGCCGCGATAGGGCTGGTCGAAGGATGACGCCATGGTCCGAGCCTCTAGCCGTGCCGGACTCGCGACGGAACCCCACGCGGACCCTGCTTGACAGGCAAGTAACGTGAAGGTTACATGTAACTCACAGGTTACAGGAGACGGTTCGTGAGTGATTATTCGTGGGGGCTGCTGGTCGGCGTCGGGTTCGGGCTGTTGCTGCTTCTCATCGCCAAGCTGCGCGACCGTCGCCGGCCCAAGGGAAGCCTCAGCGAACAGGCCGAGCATTATGCGCAGCGGCGGATGCGGATGCTGCCCGCGGTGCTGGTGATCTATCTTTCGCAGCAGGCGATCTACTTCTCGGCGGCCGATGGCGACCGGGCGGTCGATCACGTCAAGATCGGGGCCTGGGCGGTGCTGACGCTGCTGATGATGCTGCTGCTCGTCACCCGCGGCTTCTGGTTCTCGCCGAAGGCCCTTCGCGACATGATCGACGACGAGGCGACCCGGATGAACCGGCTGCTCGCGATCCGCAGCGCGTTCATCGCCGCGGTCGGGCTGGGCGCGCTCGTCTACACGATGCTGCCGGTGGCCCCGATCAGCGTGCGCGGCGCGCTGCACCTGGTGATCAGCCTCAGCCTCGGCATCGGCCTCCTCCACTTCCTCATGCTGGAGCGCGCCGCGCAGCGCGGGCTCGAGGCATGAGCGACAAGCTCGGCAACCGGCTGAAGGAGCGGCGGAGCGAGCTTGGCCTGACCCAGGCCGAGCTCGCCGAGCGCTGCGCGGTCAGCCGCAAGACGATCAACACGGTCGAGAACGGGGTGTTCGTCCCCTCCACCGTGCTGGCGCTGCGGCTCGCCGCCGCGCTCGAGCGGCCGGTGGAGGAATTGTTCTGGCTGGCCGACTAGCGCGCCACCGCCTCGACCAGCCGCATCAGGTCGCCCTGCGCGGCGGGGACGTCTGAGAGGTGCATCCCCCAGCCGGGGATAAACATGCCGCCGATCCCGACCTCGCCGCCGATCCGGTCGGTCCATTTCGCGCCCGGCGTGACGTTGGTGCGGATCTCGAGATAGCCGCGCTGGCCGTCGTTGACGCAGCGGGCCGAGGCGAGGCCCTCGGTGCGCAGGAAGGGTGACGGCGGGCTGCCCTCGCTCGACCAGCGGATCGGCCCGCCCGGCACCGGCAGCTGCGAGCGAGTGTACCAGTAGCTGTCGAGTGGCGCCCAGCCCTTGGTGCCGAGCGCGGCGGGATTGGTACAGGCGACGGTCATGCCCTTGGCCGGGGCCATGCCGAACAGGGCGCCGGCGGGCGGCGGATTGTTGGTGCGGTAGCTGACGTAGCTGACGACGCAGCCCTTCTGCCCGAGCCGGGTGCAGAGCGGGGTCGACTGGAAGGTGCCGCCGACGAACTTGCCCTCGGGGACCAGCACGTTGAAGCCGGGAATGATCGCCAGCGCCATCTGCTTCGCCGCCGGCTGGCCCTCGATCTCGCGCGCGATCAGCGTCTGGAGCAGCCAGCTCCCCTGGCTGTGGCCGATGAGGACATAGGGCCGCCCCTTGGCGCGGGTGGCGAGGAAGTTGCGGAAGGCCGAGCGGACGTCGCCATAGGCGAGCTCGAACCATGGCTTCGGGTCCTGGCCGAGCGCCGCCGCGCCGATCGCGGCGGTGGTCATCTGCCGGTAGATGGGGGCGAAGGTCCGGCACACGCCCGTGAAGCGGGCGAGCTGCGTGATCGCCGCGCCATTCTCCTCGGCGACCTTGAGGTCGCTGTTCATCGCCCGGTCCTGGCTGACCGTCGGATAGACGTAGAAGCAGTCGACCTTCGGGTTCTTGGCCACCGTGCTGAGCCCGGTCGAGCCATAGCCGAACTTGCTGAGCGCGGTGGTCGGCAGCGGGGTCGAGCAGACGTCGCGGCGGCCGGGCAGGCAGAGCCAGTCGGCGTCCTTGGCGTAGTCGGGCGCGATTGCGGCGGCCGGCTGGGTGGCAGCCTGAAGGGCAAGAGCGAACAGAAGCGACAAGCTGGTTTTCTCCCTAGTCGAACAGGCCGTTGGCGGTCCCCGCGGGCGGAGTCAGGCCGAGATGGGTCCAGGCCTTGCCGTTTAGGCAGCGCCCGCGTGCGGTGCGGGCGATGAGGCCGAGCTGAATGAGATAGGGCTCGATCACGTCCTCGATCGTGTCGCGCGGCTCGCTGAGGCCCGCGGCAAGCGTCTCCACCCCGACCGGGCCGCCGCCGTAGAGATCGGCGATCATGTGGAGGTAGCGGCGATCCATGGCGTCGAGGCCGAGGCTGTCGATCTCAAGCCGGCCGAGCGCGCGGTCGGCGGTGGCGGCGTCGATCGTCTCGGCCCCCGCGGCATGGGCGAAGTCGCGGACGCGGCGGAGCAGGCGGCCGGCGATTCGCGGGGTGCCGCGGCTGCGGCGGGCGATCTCGTGCGCGCCATCCTCGCTGACCGGGGCGCCGAGCAGGCTGGCGGCGCGGCGGACCACCCGTTCGAGTTCGTCGACGGTGTAGAAGTTGAGCCGGACGGGAATGCCGAAGCGGTCGCGCAGCGGGGTGGTCAGCAGCCCCTGGCGGGTGGTCGCGCCGACGAGGGTGAAGCGCGGCAGGTCGATCCGGACCGAGCGCGCCGAGGGACCCTCGCCGATCACGAGGTCGAGCGCGCGGTCCTCCATCGCCGGATAGAGGACTTCCTCGACCGCCGGATTGAGGCGATGGATTTCGTCGATGAAGAGCACGTCGCCGTCCTCGAGATTGGTGAGAAGCGCGGCGAGGTCGCCCGACTTGGCGATCACCGGTCCCGAGGTGGCGCGGAAGCCGACCCCCATTTCGCGCGCGACGATCTGCGCCAGCGTGGTCTTGCCGAGGCCCGGGGGCCCGAAGAAGAGGACATGGTCGAGTGCCTCGCCGCGCGCCTTGGCGGCGGCGATAAACACGCGCAGGTTCTCGCGCGCCCCCTGCTGGCCGACGAACTCGTCGAGATGCTTCGGGCGAAGCGCGGCGTCGACGTCCTCGCTGGTCCGTTCGGGCGTGGTGATGCGGTCGGGGTCGGTGGCCATCAGTCGTGATCAATCCCGGGCCCGCGAATCTCAACCCATTCGTGCTTGCGGCTTTCCCACACCGAAAATTGCGGGGTGGCGAAGCTCGGATCGTCGAAGGCGCCGATCGGAATCGCGATGCTGTCGGCGACGGCGACGTGCACCGACGAACCGCCGTTCACGAAATAGACGTCCGACCCGCACTCGGGACAGAAGTGGAAGGTCGCCGTACTGCCGCTGTCGCCGGCCTTCTCGAACGTGCCGGACGAGCCGCTGATTGCCACGCGGTCGCCGGGCCAGCGGGCCTGCGCCGCGAAGGCGCTCCCCGTCCGCTTCTGGCAGTTGCGGCAATGGCAGACGGACACCCTAACCGGATCGCCCGACGCGATCGCGACGAGCTGTCCGCAGCGGCAGGAGGCACGATGCTCGGTCATTTGGCGGCCTTTCGGAGGGCGAGGCGAACGAGGGCGTCGAGGGTCGCCGATGGCCCGAGTTCCTCGGCGGCGGCGGCGACGGCGGCGCTGGCTTCGGCGGGCTTGAAGCCGAGATTGGCGAGCGCGGACATGGCGTCGTTGGTCGCCGGATTGCCCGCCGCGGCGCCGGTCGCGGGGCCGAGCGCGGCGGGGAGGCCGAGCTTGCCCTGGAGTTCGAGCGCGATCCGCTGGGCAAGCTTGGGACCCACCCCATTGGCGCGCGCGATCATCGCCTTGTCGCCGGCCGAGACCGCGCGGGCGAGCTCGTCGGGGGCGAGAATCGAGAGGATCGCCAGCGCGACCTTGCCGCCGACGCCCTGGACGTTGGTGAGCTGGCGGAAGGCCTCGCGCTCTCCCGCCGAGCCGAAGGCGAACAGCGTCATCGAATCCTCGCGCACCTGGAGCTCGGTGAGGAGGACGACCTCGCCGCCCACCGCCGGAAGCGCGGACAGCGTCTTGCCGCTGGCGAGCACGAGATAGCCGATCCCGCGCACGTCGATGACGGCGCTGTCGGCATGGGTTTCGACGAGGCTGCCGGCGAGGCGGGCGATCATCAGCGGTTCGTAGCGGGCTGTCCCCCATGTCGTCGAGGCCCCACGGCATCTGTCACAATGTTCGGTGCCCGACATGTTATGGTGCTTGAGCGACGAGTCGCCGGGGTGGGGCCCAAGCGAAAGGAGCATGTCATGCCGAGGTTCACGACCAGCGACGGGACGAGCATCTTCTTCAAGGACCTGGGGCCCAAGGACGCCCAGCCGATCGCCTTCCATCACGGCTGGCCGCTCAGCGCCGACGACTGGGACGCGCAGGTCATGTTCTTCCTGAACAAGGGCTACCGGGTGATCGCCCACGACCGTCGCGGGCACGGCCGGTCGGACGAGACGTCCCACGGCAACGAGATGGACACCTATGCCGCCGACCTGATCGAGCTGGCCGCGCATCTCGATCTTCGCAACGCCGTCCATGTCGGTCATTCGACCGGCGGCGGCGAGGTCGTCCATTATGTCGCTCGGGCCGAGCCGGGGCGGGTCGCGAGGGCGGCGATCCTCGGCGCGGTGCCGCCGCGGATGCTGGTCGGCGAGGACAATCCCGAGGGCGTCCCGATGGAGGCCTTCGATGGCTATCGCGCGGGCGTCGCGGCCAATCGCGCCCAGACCTATCTCGATGTCGCCTCGGGGCCGTTCTACGGCTTCAACCGCGAGGGCGTGCAGCCGATCGAAGGCGTCATCCGCAACTGGTGGCGGCAGGGCATGATGGGCGGGATCAAGGCCCAGTATGACTGCATCAAGGCCTTTTCGGAGACCGATTTCTCGGACGACCTCAGGAAGATCGAGGTGCCGGTCTTCGTCATGCATGGCGACGACGACCAGATCGTGCCCTACCGGATCTCGGCGCTGCGTTCGATCACGATGCTCAAGGACGGCCGGATCAAGATCTACCCGGGCTTCCCGCACGGCATGGCGACCACCCACGCCGACGTGATCAACGCCGACCTCCTCGCCTTTGTCGAGGGCCGCGAGGTGGGCGAGCGCCACGCCCAGCTGGCCGACGCCGAGGCCTGAGCCTCAGCCGACGCGCCTCGCCGTGGCCAGATGATGCGCATGCGTGATCGCCACGGCGAGGGCATCGGAGGCGTCCTCGCCGGCGATCTTCGTGCCGGGAAGCAGGATCTTCACCATCGCGTGAACCTGGTCCTTGGACGCGCCGCCGGTGCCGACCACCGCCTTCTTGACGAGGCTCGGCGCATATTCGCCGACCGCGAGCCCGGCGCGGCCCATGCACATCAGCACCACCCCGCGCGCCTGCGCGAGCTTGAGGGTAGAAGCGGGGTTCTGGTTGACGAACACTTCCTCGGCCGCGGCCGCGACGGGGCGATGTTCGGCGAGGATCGCGTCGATCGCCCGCGCGATTTCCGCCAGCCGCTCGGGCATCGGCGCGCTCGGCTTGGTCTTGACCTGCCCGTTGGCGACATGGGTCAGCCGGTTGCCCTCGGCCCGGATCACGCCCCAGCCGCAGGAGGACAGGGACGGATCGAGGCCGAGGATGATCATTGCTTGGGCGCTCAGCCGAGCTTCGCCAGCTCGTCGTCCGAGATGTCGTAATTGCCCCAGACGGTCTGGACGTCGTCATCGTCCTCGAGCGCGTCGACCAGCTTCATCAGGCTGGCGACCGCATCGCCGGTGACCTCGGTGGTGAGGGTCGGCTTCCACGCCAGCTTGACCGCCGAGGCCTCGCCGAGCGCCGCCTCGAGCGCTTTCGCGACATCGTGCATGCCGTCGGTCTGGGTCCAGATCTGGTGGCCGTCCTCGTCGCTCTGCACGTCGTCGGCGCCGGCCTCGATCGCGGCTTCCATGACCTTGTCCTCGTCACCGACGCTGGCCGGATATTCGATCAGGCCGAGCCGCTCGAAGCCGTGGGAGACGCTGCCGCTGGCGCCGAGGTTGCCGCCGTTCTTGGAGAAAGCGGTGCGGACATTGGTCGCGGTGCGGTTGCGGTTGTCGGTCAGCGCCTCGACGATGATCGCCACGCCATTGGGGCCATAGCCCTCGTAGCGGACTTCCTCGTAATTCTCCGCGTCGCCCTTGCTCGCCTTATCGATCGCGCGCTGGATATTGTCCTTGGGCATCGACTGCGCCTTGGCGGCGTTGACCGCGGCGCGCAGGCGCGGGTTCATGTCGGGATCGGGCAGGCCCATCTTGGCCGCGACGGTGATTTCGCGGCTCAGCTTGGAGAACATGCCCGAGCGCTTTTTGTCCTGCGCGCCCTTGCGGTGCATGATGTTCTTGAATTTGGAATGGCCGGCCATGGGTGTCCCGCTTGGAAAGGTTCGCCCGCGCCTCTAGCCAGTTGGAGCCCCGGGCTCAATCGGGCCCCTTGTCGGCGAGCAGGCGGTCAATCTTGTCGTGAAGCTCCCTGAGCTCGCTCTGCGCCCGCGCGGCAAGCAGTTCGTCGACCTTGTGGTGGAGGCGCAGCAGCTCGAGCTCGGCGCGGAGGTTGGTCTCATAGTCGAGCTGCGCCGCCAGCCGGTCCTTGGACGCCTGCCGATTCTGGCTCATCATGATGATCGGCGCCTGGATGGCGGCGAGCGTCGAGAGCATCAGATTGAGGAAGATGTAGGGATAAGGGTCGAAGGCGAGCCCGACCCGCTTGAGGATTTCGCTGTTGAGCAGCATCCAGCCGAACAGCACCAGCGCGAAGGCGATGATGAAGCTCCAGCTGCCCCCGACCGCGGCGACCCGGTCGGAGAGGCGATCGCCGAAGCTCGCCTGCGCGGTCGCCTCGTCATTGACGTCGCGGCTGCTGGCGGTGCCCGCCGCGATCGCCGCGAGGACCCGCCGTTCCTCCTCGCCGATGTCGATGTCCGAGCGGTCGAGCAGCCGCTCGGCGAGGACCGAAGGGGAGCCCGGCTCCGCCATCGTCAGCCCAGCTTCACCGCCGTGCCGCAGACGCAGACCATCAGCATCGAGCCGTTCTTGCCGATGACCTCATAGTCGAAGTCGACCGCGACGATGGCGTCGGCGCCGAGGCGGCGGGCCGAGCCCTCCATCTCGTGCATCGCCTGCGCGCGGGCTTCCTGGATCGAGCTTTCGTAGGCGCCCGAGCGGCCGCCGAAGAAGTCGCTGACCGAGGCGAAGATGTCCTTGAAGACGTTCGCGCCGACGATCACCTCGCCCCCGACGAGGCCGAGATAGTCGCGGATCGGCCGGCTTTCGAGCGTCGAGGTGGTGGTGATGATCATGGATGCCCCCTGCCTGGTCCGCCCATCTTAATGCAGACCGAGCGCGTTGCGATAGGTTTCGAGGAGCGCGTCGGCCTCGTCGCGGGCATGCTTCTCCATCTTGCGAAGGCCCACCACCTTGCGCATCGTCTTGGTGTCGTAGCCATTGGCCTTGGCCTCGGCGTAGACATCCTTGATGTCGTCCGCGACGCCCTTCTTTTCTTCCTCGAGCCGCTCGATGCGCTCGATGAAGAGACGCAGCTGATCGGCGGCGACGTTGCCGTCGGACATGATTCCCTCTCCCGGTGAATAGGTATGCGGCGCGCGCCTTAGGCCAGTGGGCCGACCCCGCCAAGCGGTTGAAGAAAGGGCGTCGGCCGCTATGGCGGCGGGGCAACAGGAGTTGATGAACGTGTCGAAGCCGGTCGGTCCCCGCGAACGCAAGGTCCGCATTCTCGCCACCCTCGGGCCCGCCTCGGGCACCCGGGAGATGATCGCCAAGCTGATGCATTGCGGGGCCGACGCCTTCCGCATCAACATGAGCCATGGCGACCAGGCGGCGAAGGCGCAGCTGGTCGAGACCATCCGCAGCCTCGAGGAAGAATATAAGCGGCCGACGACGATCCTGTTCGACCTCCAGGGCCCCAAGCTCCGGGTCGGCAAGTTCGCCGGCGGCACCGCGATGCTCGAGACGGGTGCGCGCTTCCAGCTCGACGACAGCGCCGAGCCGGGGACCGCCGAGCGGGTTGAGCTCCCCCACCCCGAATTGTTCGCCGCGGTTCGCGAGGGCGACCAGCTGCTGATCGACGACGGCAAGATCCGGCTGCGCGCCGCCGCGGTCGCGCCGGGCCGGATCGAGACCATCGTCGAGGTCGGCGGCAAGGTCAGCAACAACAAGGGGGTTAACGTCCCCGACGTGCTGGTCCCGATCCCCGCGCTGACCGAGAAGGATCGCGACGACCTCCAGTTCGCGCTGTCGCAGAAGGCCGACTTCATCGCTTTGTCGTTCGTCCAGCGGGCCGAGGACGTGATCGAGGCGCGCGAACTGATCGGCGACAAGGCCGCGCTGATGGTCAAGATCGAGAAGCCCGCCGCGATCGAGCGGCTCGAGGGGATCCTCGAGCATGCCGATGCGGTGATGGTGGCGCGCGGCGACCTCGGGGTCGAGCTTCCCGCCGAAGCCGTGCCGCCCTTGCAGAAGATGATCGTCGCCCGCGCCCGTGAGCTCGGCAAGCCGGTGGTGGTCGCGACCCAGATGCTCGAAAGCATGATTACCTCGCCGACCCCGACCCGGGCCGAGGTGAGCGACGTCGCCAATGCCATCTACGACGGCGCCGATGCGGTGATGCTCTCGGCCGAGAGCGCCGCGGGCCAGTTCCCGGTCGAGGCGGTGGCGATGATGGACCGGATCGGACGCTCGGTCGAAGCCGATCCCAATTATGCCGCGCGGGTACATTTCACCGCCACTCCGGCCGAGCCGACCACCGCCGACGCGCTCGCCGAGAGCGCGGGCAAGATCGCCAATACGGTCAGTGTCGCCGCGATGGTCTGCTACACCTCGACCGGCTCGACCGCGCGCCGCATCGCCCGCGAGCGCGGGCCGGTGCCGCTCTTGGTGATGACCGCGAGCAAGACCGTCGCCCGGCGGATGGGCCTCGTTTGGGGCGTCCACGCGGTCCACACCCGCGACGTCGCCAGCTTCGAGGAGATGGTCGGCAAGGCCAAGCGGATGGTCCTGCGCCACAAGCTTGCCGATGGCGGCGACCGGATCATCGTGCTGGCGGGCGTGCCGTTCGGCACGTCGGGCTCGACCAACGTGCTCCACGTCGTCCGCGTCGCCGGCGACGAGCTCGACGATTACGGGGTCAGCTAAAGGCTAGAGCTGGCCGCCGTCGCGCAGGATGGCGGGCACTTCGTCCGGAATTTCGCGGGCGAGATAGCCGAGGGTGCCGACGCGTTGTCCCAGCCGGCGGCCGGCCTCGCCATGGCACCAGACCGCCCATAACAGGGCCGACAGCGGATCGCCGCCGCGCGCCAGCAGCCCGCCGACAATCCCGGCCAGCGTGTCGCCCGATCCCGAGACTCCGAGGCCGGGCCCGCCGCCTTGGTAGCGGAAGACGTCGCCCTCGGGACTGACGACATGGCTGGCGACGCCCTTGACGAGGGTCAGCGCACCGTAGCGCTCGGCGCAGCGACGGCCCGCACCAACGGGATCGGCCTCGACCTCGACTTCGTCGCGACCCAAGAGGCTGGCCATTTCGCCGGCATGGGGAAGGAGCACCGCGGGCTCCTTCTTATCGGCCAGTTGCCGTTCGCGCTGGGGAAGCGCGTGGAGCATGGCGGCGTCGAGGACGAGGCGCGGGCAGCGCTCGGCAAGCGCGGCGGCCAGCGCAGCGGTCGAGCCGTTGCCGCGGATGCCCGGTCCGGCGACCACCACGCTCGCCTTCTTGGCAAGCTCGGTCAACGCCTCGGTCGAGGCCGGCGCGAAGCCGCCATCCTCGCCCTCGTCGACGCCGCGCACCATCGCTTCGGGCATCGACACCGACAGGCCCATGGCGGCGCTGGTGACGGTGGCGATCTGGAGCCGTCCTGCGCCGGCCCGCATCGCGCCCAGGGCGGTGAGCAGCGCCGCGCCCGCGACCTCGCGGCTGCCGGCGATCACGAGAATGCTGCCGCGCTCGTCCTTGTCGCCCGCGCCGACCGGGGGAAGCGGGTGCCGGGCCAGGAGCTCCGCGTCCAGTGGAGCAGGCGCGTTCACCGGCTGCCGGTCATCCGGTCGGGAGCGGCGGTGACCGGAGCCCCCTCTTCCTCGAGCGGGGCGGCCTGGTTCCACAGGGCGAGCCGTGGCGCGGCCTCGAGCTGGCTGCCGTCGAAGTCGAACGCGCAGATGCCGCAGTTCAGCACCTCGGACGACTTGTCGATCGCGAGGATCTGCGCCTCGTCCAGCTCCTCGAGGATGTAGCGCATGCACAGCACTACGACCTGGTGGCAGACGATCAGCACCCGCCGGCCGCTATACTGGAGGTTGATCGAGTTCATCGCCGAGCGCAGGCGCAGGATGACGTCGGCCCAGCTCTCGCCCCCCGGCGGGCGGTGGTAGAATTTGCCGAGTCGGGCGCGATGCGCGGCTTCCTCGGGGAAACGCTGGCGGATGCCGAGCGTGGTGAGGCCGTCGAACACCCCGAATTCGCGCTCGCGCAATCGCTCGTCGACCACGGTCCGGGCCCGCCCGCCGGCCAGTCCGCCGGCTTCGCAGATGGCGAGCGCGGTCTGGCGCGCGCGCAGATAGGGCGAGGAAAGGATCACCTCGGGCCGTTCGTCGTCGGGCCGGCTCGCGAACCAGCGGCCGGTCGCGGCGGCCTGGCGATGGCCGAGCTCGGACAAAGGCACGTCGACATCGCGCATGTCGATGCCGATGGTGGCGAGGCCCGCCGCCTCCGATTTGTCGCGCGCGACGTTGCCCTGGCTCTGCCCGTGACGGACCAGGTAGAGGCGCTGCGGCCAGCGGCCGGCGGCGGGCGAATCTCGTTCCATGCGCTCGTTCAAAGCACGAGCCGCCCGGCGGGTCCAACGCGGCTCAGCCTAGCACCGCCTCGGCGAAGCGGACATAATCGTCGAGGGCATGGTCGAGCGGGCGGAGGATCTGGCCGCGGCTGGTCGCGAGGCTCGTGTCGGTCCGGGGTCCCCCACTGTCGACGATCCGCCGCGCCGCAATTCCCCGCCGGTCGGCGATCTCGCGGGCGAGGCCGTGCCAGCTGATGCTGCCGGCATTGGCGAGGTGCCACAGTCCGTGCTCGCCATCGAGCAGCAGGTCGAGCGTCGCATGGACGAGGTCGGGAACGTAGGTCGGGGTGACAAAGGCGTTGTCGCTCGCCGCCACTTCCTCGCCGCGGTGGAGGCTGGCGAGCGTGGTGGCGAGGAAATTGGCGCGATCCCACGGCCCGAAAAAGGCGCTGGTGCGGACGATCAGCGCCTCCGGGTCGAGTGCCAGCACCCGCTCCTCGGCCGCCGCCTTGCTGTGGCCGTAGACCGTCGCGGGGCTGGTCGGATCGGGCTCGACATAGGCCCGGCCGAGCTGGCCGTCGAACACGAGGTCCGACGAGAAGGTCACGAAGGGGATGCCCCGCCGGCGGCAGGCCGCGGCGAGCAGCTCGGGGCCGGTGGCGTTGATCCGGAAGCAATCCTCGGGCTGTTGCTCGGCCTCGGGGACGCGGACGAAGCCGGCGGTGTTGATGAGCGCCCAGGGCGCGACCGCGTCGAGGACCTGCTCGATCTGCGTGGCATCGGTGATGTCGAGGCGGCGGCGGTCGGTCAGGACATGCGCGAGGCCGCGATGATGACAGAGGCGCGCGAAGGCCTGCCCAAGCGTTCCGCCGCGACCGGTCACGAGCAGGGGACGCCCGGCAATGGGGCCCTCCCTTAGTCCTGCGCCCGGACGATAGACCCGGCCCGGCCGCCGCCACCAGGGGGCGCCGTCGAGCGCCGGATGGTCGAAATGGCCGGTCTCGGCGAGGGTCGCGGCAGCCTTGGCGACGAGCGTCGGCCGCGCCTCGGGCCCGCGGGTCTCGAAGGCCCCGGTGTCGTAGTTGCCCTCGCGGCGGGTCATGAGCGAACGCCAGTCGACCGCGCCGAACAACGCCCAGAGGGTGATCGCCCGAACGTCGGCCCCCTCGGCCCGCGCCTCCTCGGTCTCGCGCCAGACCTGCGCCAGCCAGCGGGTCTGCTCCTCGCGGCTGCAGCCGTGATGGACCTCGCCGACCACCATCGGCAGGCGGTAGCGGCGCCACGCCTCCATCAGGCGGCGTTTTGGACCCAGCCGGGACCGAAGATGCGGGACCCGCACCGCCTCGACGTCGACATAGCGGTGCCGGCCATTGTCCCCGGGTTCGACGCCGGGATATTTCTCAATCCGGTGGTCGAGATAGCGCTCGCTGGTTAGATAATGGTCGATCGCCAGCAGGTCGGGCCGCGCGCCGCCCTCACGCAGCGCGGCCAGCCGCTCGGGCGCGACTCCCGCCTTGACCAGCCAGTTGTAAAACGGGTGCTTCGGACCGACCCGTCCGGTCATCAAATCGAAGGTCAGCCAGCGGCGGTGGTTCTCATGGGCCGCCTGATAGGCGAGCTCGGCGGTCGAGAAGGTCTTGCCGAGGTCCTCGGTCGCGACCAGCAGAGCGGCGGGATTGATCGCCCGGATCGCCGCCATGGCGAGCGCGGTCGCCTCGATCTCGGCGACCAGCACCCGCAGCGCCTCGTCGAAGCTGGTGCGGTGCGGATGCCAGATGCCGTACAGATAGGAGAAGCGGGCGGTGGTGAAGGGCTCGTTGACCGGGGTCCAGCGGGTGATCCACGGGTAGCGCCGGGCGACCTCGCCGGCGAAGGCGGCGAACTTCTCGGGAAAGTCGGGATCGGTGAGCTCGACCCCCTCCGGGCCGGTGCCGTGATGGAGGAGGCCCGCGATGACCTCGACCCCGCGATCCCGCAGCCGGCGGAGCCGCTCGTCGTGCCAGGCGAAGTCGAGCGTGCCGGCACCCGCCGCCGCCACTTTCTCCCACAGGATCGGGTAGCGGACCGCGCGAATGCCGAGGTCGGCGAGCGCGTCGATGTCCGACAGGCGCGTCTGGTGACCCGTTTCGACCAGCTGGTCGCGATGCTGGTCGTGCACGCGCACGACCGAGCATTCGACTCCGCCCCACAGCTCAAGCGGAGAAATGGGCCTGGCCATCGAGAGGCGCTGCACCCGGCCTAGATGGCCAGGCGCAGTTCCTGGCTACTCGCACCGATACGCGCGCGGGCCTCGTCCATCCGCCGGAAGGTCGCGAGCGCCTGCCCGACGATCTGGTCCATGTTGTAATAGCGGTAGGTCGCCAGCCGGCCGACGAAGGTCACGCCGGGGGTCGAGTCCGCCAGCGCCTCGTAGCGCTTGAACAGGGCCTGGTTCTCGGGCCGGGGGATCGGATAATAAGGATCGCCCTCGGCGCTCGGATATTCGAGCGTGATCGAGGTCTGCGGATGCTCCTGCCCGGTGAGGTGCTTGTATTCGCTGATCCGGGTGTAGGGGATGTCGGTCGAGGGATAGTTGACCGTTCCCACTTCCTGGAACCACTCCTTGTCGATCGTCGAGTGGACGAAGCGCAAGGACCGGTAGGGCAGCTTGCCGAACTTCCAGTCGAAATATTCGTCGATCGGGCCGGTGTAGATGATGTGCGCCGCGTCGATGTCGTTGCGCACCTCGCGGAAGTCGGTGCCGAGCGACTTGTCGATCAGCGGGTGGTCGAGCATCCGCTCGAACATCCGGGTATAGCCCTCGAGCGGCATGATCTGGTGGGTGTCGGTGAAATAGCGGTCGTCGGTGTTGGTCCGGGTCGGGATCCGCGCCGTCACCAGCTTGTCGAGCTCGCTCGGGTCGAGGCCCCACTGCTTGCGGGTATAGCCCTGGAAGAAGAGCTCGTAGAGCTCGCGACCGACGGCGTTGACGACCACGTCCTCGCTGGTGCGGATGTCGGCCACCGGCTCGGCCCGCGCGGCGAGGAAGGCGGCGGCCTCTTCGTCGGTGGTGAGGTTGGCGTCGAACAGCTTGTTGAGCGTGGTGCGATTGATCGGAATCGGCACCAACTGGTCGCGGACGCTGGCCAGCACCCGGTGCTCGTAGGGACGCCACTGGGTGAACTGCGAGAGATAGCTGACGATCTCGTCCGAGTTCGCGTGGAAGATGTGCGGCCCGTACTTGTGGTAGAGGATGCCGTTCTTGTCATATTCGTCATAGGCGTTGCCGCCGACGTGATCGCGCTTGTCGATCATCAGCACGCGGGCGCCATGCTGGCTGGCGAGACGCTCGGCGAGGACCGAACCGGCGAAGCCACAGCCGACCACCAGATAGTCGTACTTGCGGTTCCTGCTGTGGGTGTAGTGGCCCTGGCCGAAGGCCGGGCGCTCGATCTTCTGGCCCTGCTCGGTCACCTCGGCGAGCAGTGCCGCCATGCGCGCCTGGGTGGTGTCCCAGCTCATGTCGGCGAGCGCGAGGTCGACCTCGGCCAGCCACTCATTGTCGCCGCGGGTGAGCGACAGCGCGCGCTCGCAGGCCTCGACGAATTGCTCGGCCGTCCCGGCGATCATCACGCCCGAGAGCTTCTCGTAATGGCGCTTGACGTCGCGGATCGGGGTCGAGACCACCGGCTTGGCGGCGGCGAGATATTCGGGGGTCTTGGTCGGCGAGATGAAGCGCGTCGCGTCGTTGATGGCGAAGGGCATCATCGCCACGTCCCAGTTGCCGAGATAGGCCGGGAGCTCGTCGTAGGTCTTGCCGCCGAGATAATGGATGTTGGGCCGCTTGGGCAGGTCGTCGTGGCTGATCTTCACCACCGGGCCGACCATGATGAGCTGCCAGTCGGGACGGGCCTCGGCGACCTTGTCGAGCAGCTCGATGTCGAGCCGCTCGTCGATCACGCCGTAGAAGCCGAAGCGCGGGCGGGCGATCCCGGCCTGGTCGGCGGGGTCGGCGATGCCGGCGCGGGCGGCGCCGAAATGCGCGCGGTCGACCGACGAGGGGAAGGGATGGACGTTGCCGTGCCGCTTCTTCTTCGCCTCGTAGAGCGAATAGCCGCCGGTGAAGACGACGTCGGCCGCGTCGAGCAGTTCGCGCTCGAGATCGAGCAGCTCGGCCGGGGCGAAGCGGAAGGCCGACAGCTCGTCCATGCAGTCATAGACGGTTGCGACCGAGTCGAGATGCCGCGAGAACGGCAGCATCATCGGGGTGTAATACCAGCGGATCAGCCGCCCCTCGAGCGTCGCGGCATAATTGTCGAGCAGGCCCTTCAAGACGGTGCGCTGCGCGTCGACTTCGAGGCCCTCGGGGAGATGCGGCGTGACGATCGTGACGCCCTCGCAATCCTTCGCCGCGCGGATGTCGAGCGAAGGCCCTTCTCCCGCCGCGGCCGGGACCGGCTCTTCCCACACCGTCACCGGCATGTCCTTGGCGAAGCGGCACATCAGGTGCTGCGGGCGCTGGAACACGAAGTCCCAGCGAAGGTGCGAGAAGCACAAAAGGGTGGTTGGCTTGTTCGAGGACGACGGAGCATTGGGATGACCCTGGTCGTGAACGCCGACTTTCTCGAACATGCGTGGTGAACCTCTCTCGAAAGAGTAATTGAATCAGACAGACAACGGGTGCCGAGCTTGTCCGCAGCCACAGGCGGGCGCGCCGGCACAGGTGAGGCCGCGGGCTGGCAAATCTCCTCCCACCCCGCAGTTCATGACGCTCAACGGTTCGCCCGAAGCGATGGTTCCGGCCCTGTAACTTATGTTATGATCTCACCCTCGCGGATTGGCGGCGAGTTGACGCGCCGACGGGGCGGCGCGAAAGGCGAACCCCATGAGCAGCACCATCGCCGAACTCGAACGCCGCCGCGACGCCGCCCGGATGGGCGGGGGCAGCAAGCGCATCGACGCCCAGCATGCCAAGGGCCGCCTGACCGCGCGCGAGCGGCTCGCCGTGCTGCTCGACGAGGGCAGCTTCGAGGAAGTCGACGCTTTCGTCGAACATAATGCGACCGAGTTCGGCATGGCCGAGCAGCGCTTTCCGGGCGACGGCGTCGTGACCGGCTCGGGCACGATCAACGGCCGGCTGGTCTATGTCTTCGCGCAGGACTTCACCGTGTTCGGCGGCTCGCTCTCCGAGCGCCATGCGCAGAAGATCTGCAAGATCATGGACGCGGCGATGAAGGTCGGCGCGCCGGTCATCGGGCTCAATGACAGCGGCGGCGCGCGCATCCAGGAAGGCGTCGCCAGCCTCGCGGGCTATGCCGAGGTGTTCCAAAGGAACGTGCTCGCCAGCGGCGTCGTGCCGCAGCTTTCCCTGATCATGGGTCCCTGCGCGGGCGGCGCGGTCTATTCGCCCGCGATGACCGACTTCATCTTCATGGTGAAGGATTCGAGCTACATGTTCGTCACCGGCCCCGACGTGGTGAAGACCGTCACCAACGAGGTCGTCACCCAGGAGGAACTGGGCGGCGCGATCACCCACACGACCAAGAGCAGCGTCGCCGACCTCGCCTTCGAGAACGACATCGACGCGCTGCTGGGCGCACGCGAGTTCTTCGACTTCCTTCCGCTGTCGAACCGGGTGCCCGTCCCCGAGCGCCCGACCGAGGATGCGTGGGACCGGACCGAGGACAGCCTCGATACGCTGATCCCGCCCAGCGCAAACCAGCCCTACGACATGCACGAGCTGATCCGGAAGGTCGCCGACGAGGGCGACTTCTTCGAGCTCCAGCCCGCCCACGCCGGCAACATCATCATCGGCTTCTGCCGGATCGAGGGCCGCACGGTCGGGGTCGTCGCCAACCAGCCGATGGTGCTGGCGGGGGTGCTCGACATCAATTCGTCAAAGAAAGCCGCGCGCTTCGTCCGCTTTTGCGACGCCTTCGAGATTCCGCTACTGACTTTCGTCGACGTGCCGGGCTTCCTGCCCGGCGTGGGCCAGGAGCATAACGGCATCATCAAGCACGGTGCGAAACTGCTCTTCGCTTATGCCGAGGCGACCGTGCCCAAGATCACCGTCATCACCCGCAAGGCCTATGGCGGGGCCTATGACGTCATGGCGTCCAAGCACTTGCGCGGGGACTTGAACTACGCTTGGCCGACCGCCGAAATCGCGGTGATGGGGGCCAAGGGCGCGGTCGAGATCATCTTCCGCAAGGACATCGGCGACGCGGACGCCATCGCCCAGCGCACCAAGGAATATGAAGAGCGCTTCGCCAACCCGTTCGTAGCGGCGAGCATGGGCTTCATCGACGACGTCATCCAGCCGCGCGAAACCCGCCGCAAAGTCGCACTGGGCCTCCGCAAGCTGCGCGACAAGCAGCTCGAAAACCCGTGGAAGAAGCACGACAACATCCCGCTGTGACAGCCCTCATCGGAATCGTCCTCGGCGGCATTGCCTGTCTCGCCCTCATTGCGCTTCGTGCGCACGACGCTGCCGCGAAGGCCGACGCTAGCGGGGAGCTTCGCTTCCATGTCCGCGGGCTTTTCGGCGAGCAGACCATTCTTCGGTCGGATGATCCGGTTCGCTTCGCACATGAACTGATGCTGCTTCGGGCTGTGCCGTGGTTGGCCGCCGGGCTGACAGCCTTCGGAATGTTATTGGTAGGTATCGCGCAATGAAACTCGGACGTCTGAACCATGTCGGGGTCGCCACCCCGTCGATCGAGCAGAGCCTCGCCATGTACCGCCGCCTGTTCGGTGCCGAGCCATCGTCGCCCGCCTTCGACCTCCCCGCGCAGGGGGTGAAGGTATGCTTCGTCGACGCGCCCAACAGCCAGATCGAGCTGATCGAGCCGCTCGGTCCCGACAGCCCGATTGCCAGGTTCCTCGAGAAGAACCCGCAGGGCGGGCAGCATCACGTCTGTTTCGAGGTCCCCGACATCGAAACCGCCCGCGCCCATTTCGAAAGGCTCGGCGCGCGCATCCTCGGGCCGACCCGGATCGGCGCGCACGGGACGCCGATCTTCTTCCTGCACCCGAAGGACATGGGCGGCATGCTGACCGAGATCATGGAAAGCCCGAAGCAGGCCCACTGAGCCGGCGAGCCTAATCCTCGTCGTCGTCCTCGTAGCCGACGAGGTTCAGCTCGCGCGCCTTGATCTGGCGGGTCATGCACCAGTGCATCAGCGCGTCCTCGCGGCCGTGGGTGATCCACACTTCCTTCGGCGCGATCTCGAGGATGGTGTCGGTGAGTTCGCCCCAGTCGGCATGGTCCGAGATGATCAGCGGCAGTTCGACGTTCTTCTGCCGCGCGCGCTGGCGGATCCGCATCCAACCGCTCGCCGCCGAGGTGATCGGGTCGGGCAGCCGCCGGCTCCAGCGATCGTTGAGCGCGCCCGGCGGGCAGAGGACGAGATGGCCCGCCATCTCCGCCTTTTCGGTGCCGGCGACCAGCCGCAGTTCGCCGAGGTCGATTCCCTGCTCCTGGTAGAGGGTGCACAATCGCTCGAGCGCGCCGTGGAGGTAGATGGGCTGATGGTGGCCGCGCCGCCGGACCTCGGCGATCACCCGCTGCGCCTTGCCCAGCGCATAGGCGCCGACCAGCACGCAGCGATCGGGATTGTCGGCGAGGCGGGTGAGCAGCTTGTCGATCTCGCTTCCCGTCTCGGGATGGTGGAAGACCGGCAGCCCGAAGGTCGCCTCGGTGATGAAGATATCGCACTTGACCGGCAGGAAGGGTTCGCAGGTCGGGTCCGGCCGGCGCTTGTAGTCGCCCGAGACCACTACCCGTTCGCCCTTCCAGTCGAGGATGATCTGGGCCGACCCAAGCACGTGCCCGGCGGGAACGAAGGTGACCTCGACTTCGCCGACGGTGACGCTCTGGCCATAAGCGACCTCGCAGCCGTTCTGCTCGCCATAGCGTACGCCCATGATCGCCAATGTCTCGGGCGTCGCCCAGACGGTGCCGTGCCCGCCGCGGGCATGGTCGGCATGGCCGTGGGTGACGAGCGCGCGCGCCTGCGGCTGCGACGGGTCGACCCAGGCGTCGGCGGGACGCACGTAGATCCCGGTAGGGTGGGGTTCGATCCAGGAACCGAGGCGGGCCATGCGGGCTTATAGCTAGCGAACGGGCGAGCGGTTCCGCCGCCTTAACAAACACGATAGGTGAAGCAGCATGGCCGAAGGTAGCGACGTTCATTATTGGTGGCTGGTGCTGGTCGGGGCCTTCGTGCTCCTCGGCGTGCTGTTCTACGCCTTCAACCGCAACCGGAAGAGCGACGTTCCCCCGGAGGTGACCGAGCGCGCGACCCGCGAACTTTATGCCGAGGAAAAGCGCGCCCATGAGCGCGACGGCAACAGCGGCCTCTGAGCAAGCATGACCTTCCCGCGGTCGTCGCCGACTGGTTCGAGCGCCGGGACTGGCGGCCGCGCCGGCACCAGCTCGACATGCTCGAGCGCGCCCGCGCCGGGCGGCACGCGCTGCTGGTCGCGGGGACGGGGGCGGGCAAGACGCTGGCGGGGTTCCTGCCGACCATCTGTGAGCTCGCGGACAATCCGGCCGAGGGCCTGCACACGCTCTACATCTCGCCGCTGAAGGCGCTGGCAGTCGACGTCCAGCGCAACCTCCTCGATCCGATCGGCGAGATGGGCCTGCCGATCCGGGTCGAGACCCGCACCGGCGACACGCCCTCGGACCGCAAGGCCCGCCAGCGCGCCAGGCCGCCGCAGGTGCTGCTGACCACGCCAGAGAGCCTGTCGCTACTCCTCTCCTATCCAGACAGCTTCCTGATGTTCTCGGGGCTGAAGACCATCGTCCTCGACGAGATCCACGCTTTCGCCCGCGACAAGCGCGGCGACCTCCTCGCCCTCGCCCTGGCGCGGCTGCAGAGGATCGCCCCCGGCCTTCGCCGGGTCGGCCTCAGCGCAACCGTCTCCGACCCCGACGCCTATCGCAGCTGGCTCGCGCCGGATGCGGACATGGACGAGGTCGATGTGGTGTTGGGCGAGCTCGGGGCAGAGCCGGTGCTCGACATCCTCCTCCCCGAAAACCGCGTCCCCTGGTCGGGCCATTCGGGCCGCTATGCCGCCAGGCAGGTCATGGCGCAGATCGAGCAGCACAAGACGACGCTCGTCTTCTGCAACACGCGCGGCCTGTGCGAACTCATCTTCCAGGACCTGTGGAAGGTGAACGAGCAGAGCCTGCCGATCGGGGTCCACCACGGCAGTCTTGCGCTCGAAGCGCGGCGCAAGGTCGAGGCGGCGATGGCGGCGGGCCGGCTGCGCGCGCTGGTCTGCACCAGCTCGCTCGACCTCGGGATCGACTGGGGCGATGTCGAGCTGGTCATCCAGATGGGCGCGCCCAAGGGCAGCTCGCGCCTGCTGCAGCGGATCGGCCGCGCCAACCACCGCCTCGACGAGCCGAGCCAAGGCCTGATCGTGCCCGGCAACCGCTTCGAATATCTCGAGGCCCGCGCGGCCCTGGACGCGGTCGACGCGCGCGAGCTCGACCCCGAAATCTTCCGGCCGGGCACCCTCGACACGCTCGCCCAGCACATCCTCGCCTGCGCCTGCGCCGCGCCCTTCGAGCAGGGAGCGTTGCTGGCCGAGATCCGCTCGGCCGCGCCTTATGCCGGGCTGACCGACGAGGTCTTCGAGCGCGTGCTCGCCTATATCGCGACCGGTGGCTACGCGCTTCGGGCCTACGACAAGTTTCGCCGGCTGGTCGAGGAACCGGCAGGGTCGGGCCACTGGCGGATCACCCGCCCCGCGGTCGCGGTCCAGCACCGGATGAACGCCGGGATCATCGTCGACAATCCGATGCTCGATGTCCGCTTCAAGAACGGGCGGATGCTCGGCCGGGTCGAGGAAGGCTTTGCCTCGACCCTCACGATCGGCGACCATATCTTTTTCGCCGGCCTCAGCCTCGAGGTCGAGCGAATGAAGGACAGCGACATCATCGTCCGCGCCGCGACCAAGGAAGCGCGCCTGGTCACCTACGGTGGCCAGCGGATGAGCATGAGCACGCACCTCGCCGACCGCGTGAAAGGCTTTCTCGCACATCCCGACGAATGGTCGCGCTTTCCCCCCGACGTGCGCGAGTGGCTCGAGGTGCAGCAGCGCCGCTCGCGGCTGCCGCAGCCCGACGAGCTGCTGGTCGAGACCTTCCCCCACGAAGGCCGCCACTTCCTCGTCATCTACAGCTTCGAGGGCTGGAACGCTCACCAGAGCCTCGGCATGCTGGTGACCAAGCGGATGGAGAAGATGGGGCTGAAGCCCCTGGGCTTCGTCGCCAACGATTATGCGCTGTCGGTCTACGGCCTCGAGCCGATCACCGACCCCGCGCCCCTGCTCTCCCCCGACATCCTCGAGGACGAGTTCGTCGAATGGGTCGAGCAGTCGATGCTGTTGAAACGCGCCTTCCGCGAGGTGGCGGTGATCGGCGGGCTGGTCGAGCGCCAGCACCCCGGCAAGCGCAAGACCGGCAAGCAGGTCAGCTTCTCGACCGACCTCATCTACGACGTGCTGCGCAAATATGAGCCGGAGCACCTGCTCATGCGCGCGGCCTGGGACGATGCCCGCGCCCGGATGACCGAGCTCGGCCGCCTTGCCCGGCTGGTCGAGCGCGCCGCCGCGCAGATGGTGCATGTCGACCTGCCCCGCGTGACCCCGATGGCGGTGCCGCTGATGGTCGTCATCGGCCGCGAGGCGCTCCCCGCCGGATCGGGCGCCGAGGACGCGCTGCTGATGGAAGCCGAGGAAGTGCTCGCCGAACTGGCGATGCGCGAGGACTGAGGAACGACGCTGTTCATTCAGGTCGAGCGGGCTACACTCCCCCCATGCGCTTCCTGCCCGTCCTCCTCCTCGCCACCGCCATCGGCGGCTGCGCCGTCGCCAGCACCGCGGTCAATGTCGTCACCCTGCCGGTGAAAGCCGTGTCCAAGGGCGTCGACCTTGCCATCACCAGCCAGTCCGAGGCCGACGAGAAGCGCGGCCGCGAACTGCGCAAGGAAGAGGAACGGCTCGGCCGTGAGCGCCGCGAGCTCGAGGAGCGCTGCCGCAAGGGCCGGGCCCGCCCCGAAGACGTCTGCCCGGCCCGCTGAGGGCTATTTCCGGCCGAGCTTCGCCACTTCGTAGAGATAGTCGACGAAGAACAGCGCCGCTTCGTCGAGCCCGGCGACCCTGGGGTTGCTCGAGCGGACGATGAACCATTCGTCGGGCGCGTGCGCGCCCTCGCCGCGGCCGATCCCGAACTGGCCGGTGGGCAGGTTCAGCGGCGCACCATTGAAGACCACGCCCGGCCAGCTGCCGGCGCTGCGCGGGGTGATGGTGAAGGGCACCTTGTTGCGCTCGAACACCCGCTTCTGGGCCTGGATGAAGGCGCTGTTCTCGTCGGTCTGGTTGGGGCCGTAGCCGCCCGACACCACCACCTTCACGTCGTCGAACCCGCGCTTCGCCAGATGCGCCTTCAACTTGGTGACGACCTCGTCCTTGGTCATGTTGGGGACGAGCCGGAACTCGAGCTTGGCCTCGGCCCGGCCGGGCAGCACGGTCTTGCCGCCGACCCCGGTGTAGCCGCTGACGAGGCCCTGGATGTTGACCGTCGGCTGGCTGAGGAAGCGCTCCGAGCTGGTCTGGTAGTCCTCGTCGTTGATCCAGCGGCCGATGCCCAGCCCCTTCTTCACCTCGGCTTCGTTCGAGGCCTTCACCTGCTGGGTGATCAGCTCCTTCTGGCGCGCGGTGAGCGGCGCGACATTGTCCATGAAGCCATCGATGGTGGGGGTGTGCCCGTCGTCGGCGACGAGCGTGTCGAGCGCCTTGACCAGCCGCCATGCCGGGCTCTCGACCCGGGCATAGTTGCTCGAGTGGACGTCCTTCCTGGGATATTTGTCGCTGGTCTCCCCGCCGACGATCAGCTGGAACTCGACCGCGCCCTTGGCGCCGAGCAGGATGTCGCCGAGCCCGCTCTCGTCCTGGCTGGCCGAGGGGATGAACACGCCGACCGTCTTCTGGAGCGCGGCGGCAACTTGCGGGTCGGCGACGATGCGGGGGAAATTGGGGCTGGCGATCTCTTCCTCGCCCTCGGCCACCAGCACGAGGTTGACCGGAAGCTTGCGCCCGCTCGCCTTGAAGGCCCGCAAGGCCGCGAGGAACGCGGTCTCGGGCCCCTTCTGGTTGACCGCGCCGCGGCCGCGGATCGCCTGGCCCTCGCCCGGCCGGTCATAGAGCTGGCCTGCGAGCGGCGGGCTGGTCCATTCCTTGGGGTCGAACTGCTTGACGTCATACATGAAATAGACGCCGAGCGTCACCGGCGCGCCCGCGTCGAGCGTCGCGAACACGCCCGGGACCCCGCCCGATTCGACGATCCGCGCCTGCTGGAAGCCGGCGTCCAGCGCGAGCTGGCGCATGTAGGCGGCGCCCTCGGAGACGTTGCGCTTCTCGGCGGCGATGGTGGGGAGCGCGATCCAGTCCTGGAGCGACTTGACGTTCTGGTCGTGCTGGCCGGCGATCACCTTCGCCATCGCCTCGCGTCCGGGAGTCTGCGCATTTGCCCCTGTCGCCGCCAGTGCCAGCACCAGGCCCAGTCCGATCGATCGCATCACTCGCCCCCTCAGGTTACCAAAAGATGCGGCGAGACTGGCGCAGCCGCCGCTCCTCGTCCAGAGCGCTCCCCATGCGCTATTTCCTCGATTGCGAGTTCGACGGCTTCGGCGGTCCGCTGATCAGCCTCGCGCTGGTCCCCGAAGACGGCAGCGAGGAATTCTATGCCGTCCTCGATACGCCGCGGCCCTGGTGCGACTGGGTCGAGCGGCACGTCGCGCCCTTCCTCGACATGGTCCCCGACAATCTGAAGCGCCGCCCGCAGCCCGCCGGCCAGGTCTCGCACGAACTGGCCGACTGGCTGTCGGGCCTGCCGCACGTCGAGATTGTCGCCGACTGGCCCGACGACATCGCCTATTTCTGCCGGGTCCTGATGACCGGGCCCGGCCAGATGGTGACCGTGCCCCACCTCACCTTCCAGCTGATGAATCTCGCCGGTTTCTCCGCCAACCGGCACAGCAAGGTCCCGCACAACGCGCTGCACGACGCGCGGGCACTGCGCGATCATGTCATTTCCCCCTTGGATTGAGACGCCCGCTAAGGCATTGGCGATTCTGATGGTTCCCCTTTCGTTCGCCGGACAGGATTTTCTCGCCGATCCGCAGGGCGCCCTGTGGTGGCCGGCCCGGCGCGCGTTGCTGGTCGCCGACCTCCATCTCGAGAAGGCGAGCTGGTATGCGCGCCTCGGCCAGTTCCTGCCGCCCTACGATAGCCAGGCGACGCTGGCGGCGCTGACCGAATTGGTCGATCGCACCGGGGCGGAGCGGCTCTACTGCCTCGGCGACAGTTTCCACGACAAGCATGGCTGCGACCGTCTGCCCGAAGCGGCCCGGGCGATGCTGCTCGCCCTGACCGGCCGGCTCGACTGGACCTGGATCCTCGGCAATCACGATCCCGGCTTCGCCGACCATTGCGGCGGCGTGCTGAGGGAAGAGGTCGAGGTCGAGGGCCTGGTCCTTCGCCACGAAGCCGATCCCGCCGATCCGCGGCCCGAATTGTCGGGCCATTACCACCCCAAGCTGCGGCTCCAGCTGCGCGGCAAGTCGGTCAGCCGCCGCTGCTTCGTCGCCAGCGGTTCGAAGCTCATCTTCCCCGCCTTCGGGGCGCTGACGGGCGGGCTCGACGCCGGTCACCGCGAGATCATGAAGAAGGTCGGCGCGCCCGCCGCGGCGCTGGTCCCGGTCAAGGACCGCCTGCTGCGCTTTCCGCTCGCCGCCTAGGCGAGCCGCGCCTTCATCAGCCCGCGCAGCATGTTGCCGACAACAAAGCCCCCGGCGAGGTCGGCTTCGGTGAGGTCGTGCTCGACCGCCTGCCCTTCGCTGATGAGCTTGTCGCGAAGCACCCCGGGCAACAGCCCGCGAGACAAAGGCGGGGTCAGGAGCCGGCCATCGCGCTCGACGAAGACCGAGGTGAAGCTGCCTTCGGTGAGCCTCCCTTCACGGTCCACGAACACCACCTCGTCCACCCCGCTGGCGAGTCGCGCATCGTCGTAGAAGGCGCGGTCGGTGGTCTTGAAGCGGAGCCGGTAGTCCTCTTCGGCGACCGGCAGCGGCACGAGCTTCACCTGCAGTTCCTCGCGCCGGTGGGTTGGCAAGGCGCGGACTTCGACCGCCATCATCCCCGTCGGCGACAGCAGCAGCCGCGCCGCACCCGGTACCCTGCGGCCAAAGGTCGCCGCCTGCAATTCGTTGCGCGCCGCGTGCCGGTCGAAGTGAAAGCCCAGGGCCTCGGCCGAACTCTTCAGCCGGTCGAGGTGCCGGTCGAGCTCCACCACCCCTTCGTGCGGATCGAACCGCATGGTCTCGATGAGGTCGATGGCGGGCAAATCACGCGTCACGAAGGCTCCCTTGGACAGGCACTCGGCCCACTCATCCCCGCCCTTGGAGTCGACCACAAGCCCCGACCCCAGGCCAAGAGTCGCTTTGTCGACATCGCATTCGAATTCAAGCGTCCGGATGAGCACGCTGAACGCCGCGTCGCCGCCCGGCTCGATCCATCCGGCCGCTCCGCAATAGGCGCCGCGAGGGGAAGGTTCGAGCTCGCTGAGCGCGAGCATCGCCGCGACCTTGGGCGCGCCAGTCACCGATCCGCAGGGAAAGATGGTACGCAGGACATCGACCGCGTCGAGCCCGTCCTTCAGCCGCGCGGTCACCCGGCTGACCATCTGGCTGACGGTGGGATAGCGCTCGACCGCGAACAGCTCGGGCACCGCGACGCTCCCCGTCTCCGCCACCCGCGCGAGGTCGTTCCGGAGGAGGTCGACGATCATGAGGTTTTCGGCGCGGCTCTTGGGATCGTCGGTGAGCACGCTCGCCTGCGCCTCCGGCCCGGCGGTGCCCTTCATCGGCTTGGCCTCAAGCATCCGATCGCGGATGGTGAAGAACTGCTCGGGACTGAGGCTCGCCAGCCAGCCGCCGGGATGCCGGATCAGCGCCCCCCACCCCGCCCCCGACGCCGCCCGCAACCGCGCGTAGAGCGCCGCCGGGCTGCCGGCGGTCCTGACGATGCAGGGGAAGGTGAGGTTCGCCTGATAATAGTCACCGGCGCGCAACTGCTCCTGAACCCGCGCGACCGCGGCGAGATAGTCGGAGCGCGAGATCCGCGGTACGGGTGCCGACGCGAAGGCGCCGGCCGGATCGGGCAGCACCTGCTCCACCGCGATCTCCTCGAAGCGCTCGAACAGACCGAACCAGAGCAGCGGCCCCGGCCCCTGCCGCGCAGCTCCCGCCAGCGCCGGATCGAGCGCATAGCCCGCCTCATAGGCGAGATAGCCCGCCGCATGCTTCCCGCCGCGCACCGCCGCCTGCAGCCGCTCGAGCGCCGGGACCACTTCCTCCATCCGGTCCGCGCGGATCTCGCCGACCGGATCGGCGTAGCGGCGCGCGCGGCCGCCCGGCCTTGCATCGTCGAACAGGAGGAAAGGCGTGGTCATTACGCTGCCGTTTGCCTGCCCGCGAACCGCTTCGTAAAGTGGGCTCATGCGCACCGCTTCCATCGCCCTCGCCGCCGCCCTCCTCGCCGCCCCCGCCGGCGCCCAGGGCATCGATCCCGCCGTCGCCAAGCGGATCGACCGAATCCTCAAGGCGACCCCGCTGATCGACGGCCACAACGACCTGCCAGAGCAGCTCCGCGAGAATTACAAGCTCGATGTCGCTGGTCTCGCCAGCGGCGGGGCGGCGCGTGCAAACCCGCTGATGACCGACATGGCGCGTCTTCGCCAAGGCCGGGTCGGAGCACAATTCTGGTCGGTCTATATCGACGGCACCATCACCGGTGACGAGGCGATCCGCGACACGATCGAGCAGATCGACACCGTCCACCGCCTGGTCCGCGCTTATCCCAACGATCTCGCCTTTGCTTCGACAGCCGACGACATCGTCCGCATTCACAAGAGCGGCAAGGTCGCCAGCCTGATCGGGATCGAGGGCGGGCGGCAGATCGGCGGGAGCCTGGCCGCGCTGCGCCTCTTCTACGACGCCGGCGCGCGCTACATGACGCTGACCCACAATCAGACCACCGAATGGGCCGACAGTGCGACCGACCAGCCCAAGTGGAACGGTCTCTCTCCGTTCGGCCGCGAGGTCGTCGCCGAGATGAATCGGCTCGGCATGCTGGTCGACTTGAGCCACGTCTCGCCCGACGTCATGCGGCAAGCGATCGGCCTGTCGAAGGCGCCCGTCATCTTCTCGCACAGCTCTGCCGCCGGCGTGGTCGGGCATCCGCGCAACGTCCCCGACGACGTGCTTCGCCTGCTTCCCGCCAATGGCGGTGTGGTGATGGTGAACTGGGTGCCCGGCTTCATCAGCCAGCCCGTCTGGACGTGGACTGCCGACCGCGCGGGCGAGGAAGCGCGGCTGAAGGCGATCCACCGTTCGAGCCAGGCCGCGGTCGACGCCGGCCTCAAGGCCTGGGACGCAGCCCACCCCCGCCCGGCGACCGGAGTCAGGGAAGTGGCCGACCATATCGAGCATGTCGTCCGGGTCGCCGGCTACGATCATGTCGGGATCGGCGCCGATCTCGATGGCATTCCCTACACCCCGACCGGGCTCGAGGGGGTCGAGACCTATCCGCTCCTCTTCGCCGAGCTGATCCGCCGCGGCTGGTCCGACGCCAACCTCGCCAAGCTGGCCGGCGGCAACATCCTGCGCGCGCTGCGCGGGGCCGAGGCGACCGCCCGTTCGATGAAGGACATCCCCCCGTCGATGGCCACGCTTGAGGTCAAGCCGGCGGCGCAATAGGCTCGGCCCATGCTCATCCGTTTCAGCCTCGCGCTTGCCGCGACCTCCGCCCTTGCCGGCGTCGCTTCGGCGCAGGCCCCCGACACCGTGCCCAAGCCCGCCGCGCTGACGGTTCAGGGGGTCCCGCCGGTCCCGGCCGCGCTCGCCGCCCGCACCCGGCCCTATCAGGAGCTGCGCAGCGCGGCCTTTGCCGGCTGGAACAAGCGCGATCGCTCGATGCTGATCCGCACCCGCTTCGGCAACGTCCCCCAGCTGCACCGCGTCGCCGGGCCGCTGATGGACCGCCAGCAGATCAGCTTCGAGGCCGAGCCCGTCTCGGGCAGCTGGGCGCCCTCGGGCGACGTGCTCGCGGTCCAGAAGGATCGCGGCGGCGACGAATTCTTCCAGCTCTATCGCCTCGATGGCGGCCGCCTCACCCTGCTCACCGACGGCAAGAGCCGGAACGAGCGCGGCGCCTGGAGCAAGGACGGCAAGCTGCTCGGCTATTCGAGCACCCGCCGCAACGGGACCGACACCGACCTCTATGTCGTCGATCCGCGCAACCCCGCGAGCGACCGCCGGGTCGCCGAGGTCAAGGGCGGCGGCTGGAGCATCGCGGCCTTCGCCCCCGGCAATGCCCGTGCGCTGGTGCTCAACTACCAGCAGGTCACCAATAGCGACCCCTATCTGCTCGACGTCGCCAGCGGCCGGCTGACCCCGATCGGCGATCTCAAGAAGGACATCGCTATTGGCGGGGCGGAATTCGCCCCCAACGGCAAATTGTGGGTGCTGTCGGACGAGGACAGCGACGTCCAGCGCCTCGGCACGCTCGACCCCGCGACCGGCCGTTTCACGCCCGTCGCCAATGCCGGGCGCTGGGACGTCGAGGAGTTCGACATTTCCGACGATGGCCGCCGGATCGCCTATCTGACCAACGAGGCCGGGATCAGTCGCCTCTACATCCTCGATACCGCCAGCGGCCGCTCGACCCGGGTCGCGGCGCTGCCCGTGGGGGTTGCCGGCGGCATCGAATGGGCGCCGTGGGGCGAGCTCGGCTTCACCTTCAATTCGGCCAAGGGCACGGCCGACGCCTGGTCCTACAATCCGGCCACCGCGAAGCTCACCCGCTGGACGAGGAGCGAGACCGGCGGGCTCGACTTCTCGGCCAATCCCGAAGCCCAGCTGTTCGAGGTGAAGAGCTTCGACGGCGAGCGCGTCTCGGGCTTCCTCTATCGCCCCGACCCCGCAAAATTCCCCGGCAAGCGCCCGGTCATCGTCGACATCCACGGCGGGCCCGAGGGGCAGGAACGCCCGGGCTTCATGGGCCGCGACAATTATCTCATCAACGAACTCGGAATCGCGGTCTTCCTGCCCAACGTCCGCGGCTCGACCGGCTTCGGCAAGCGCTTCGTCAGCCTCGACAACGGCCCCTTCAAGCGCGAGGATTCGGTCAAGGACATCGGCGCCTTCCTGACCGCGCTGAAGGCCGACCCGGCGATCGACGCCAATCGCATGGCGGTCACCGGCGGAAGCTATGGCGGTTACATGTGCTATGCCTCGGCGATCCGCTATGCCGCCGACTTCAAGGGCGCGCTGTGCAACGTCGCCATCTCCAACTTCGTGACCTTCCTCGAGAATACGCAAAGCTATCGCCGCGACTTGCGCAGGGTCGAGTATGGCGACGAGCGCGATCCCACGCAGCGCGCCAAGCTCGAGGAGATCTCGCCGCTTCGCCGGATCAACGAGATCAAGGAGCCGCTGTTCGTCGTCCAGGGCGCCAACGATCCGCGCGTGCCCAAGTCCGAGGCCGACCAGCTGGTCGCCAAGGTCCGCGCGCAGGGCACGCCCGTCTGGTACATGGTCGGCGAGAACGAGGGCCACGGCTTCGGCAAGAAGGAAAACCAGGACTATCTGTTCTGGTCGACCCTGCAATTCTGGCAACAGACCCTGCTCAAGTGACCGACAGCGCTGTTCCCCCGCTCAAGGCGGCGGTCATTCCGGTGACCCCGCTCCAGCAGAACTGCACCCTCCTGTGGTGCACCGCGACCAATCGGGCCGCGCTGTGCGATCCGGGCGGCGACCTGCCCCGGATCAAGGCCGCGGTGGCGCAGGCCGGGGTCACGGTCGAGAAGATCATCCTCACCCACGGCCACATCGACCATTGCGGGCAGGCGGGGCAGCTTGCGGCGGAGCTCAAGGTGCCGATCGAGGGTCCGCATCTCGACGACCTCTTCTGGATCGCCCGGCTGGCGGACGACGGCGCGGCCTATGGGATCGACGCCTCGCCGTTCGAGCCCAATCGCTGGCTGACCGACGGCGAGCAGGTCACGGTGGGTGACCTCGTCCTCGACGTCTACCACACGCCCGGGCACACGCCGGGCCACGTCATCTTCCACCATCCGCCCTCGGCCCTCGCGCTGGTCGGCGACGTCCTGTTCGCCGGATCGATCGGCCGCACCGACTTTCCGCTGTCGGACCACCAGGCGCTGCTCGATTCGGTCCGGACCAAGCTCTGGCCGCTGGGCAGCGAGACGATCTTCATTCCCGGCCACGGCCCGATGAGCAGTTTTGAGCGCGAACGGGCGAGCAATCCCTTCGTCGGCGATGCGGTGCTGGCCTAGGTCCCTTGCTTCCCGCCGACTTTCCGCTATAGGCCCCATCCGTTCGCGATGATCTTGTCGCCGCCCCGGGTGTCAGCACCCGGTGAGCCCGGCACAGGTTCGTCGCCTTCTTTTTTGACCGCAACCGTTTAGAACAGGTGCCGCAATGGCCGTCCCCAAGAGAAAGACCTCGCCCTCGAAGCGCAACATGCGCCGCAGCCACCACGCGCTGACCCCGGCGAGCTTCCAGGAATGCCCGAACTGCGGCGAGCTCAAGCTCCCGCACAATCTCTGCCAGGCCTGCGGCCACTACAACGGCCGCGAGATCGTTTCGACCGAGGCCTAAGAGCAACCCTGACGTGAATCGCGGAAACGCCAGCGCCTCAGCCATGAGCGCTCCGCGGATTGCAGTGGATGCGATGGGGGGAGACGGCGGTCCGGCAGCGATGCTGGGCGGGATCGAGCGCGCCCTCAAGGCCGACCCCTCGCTCCGCTTCATCGTCGTCGGCGACGAGGCCATCCTCGCCCCCGAGCTCGACCGGATGGCGCTCCCCGCGGGCAGCGCCACCATCCTCCACGCGCCCGACAGCATCGCCGGCGACGAAAAGCCGAGCCAGGCGCTGCGCCGCGCCCGCACCACCTCGATGGGCCTCGCGATCAACGCGGTGAAGGAAGGGCAGGCCGACGCGGCCCTGTCCGCCGGCAATACCGGCGCGCTGATGGCGATGAGCAAGCTTGCGCTGCGCACCATGCCGGGCATCGACCGGCCCGCGCTGACCGCGCTGCTGCCGACGCTCGGCAGCCACGACTGCGTCATGCTCGACCTCGGCGCCAATACCGAGAGTGACGCCCAGAACCTCGTCCAGTTCGCCGTCATGGGCGCCGCTTATGCCCGCACCGTGCTTGGGCTGAAGCGCCCACGGGTGAAGCTGCTCAACATCGGGACCGAGGAGCTGAAGGGCACCGACGAGATCAAGGAAGCCGCCGCGATCCTGCGCGAGGCCGACTATCTGCCCCTGAAGTTCGACGGCTTCACCGAGGGCGACCAGCTGTCGCGCGGCAATGTCGACGTGGTCGTCACCGACGGCTTCTCGGGCAATATCGCCTTGAAAACGGCGGAAGGGACGGCACGCTTCGTCACCGATCTCCTGCGCCGCGCCTTCACCTCGTCGCTGCGCTCCAAGGCCGGTTTCGCGCTGTCCAAGCCCGCGCTGCACATGCTCAAGGTCCATCTCGACCCCAACAACCACAATGGCGCGGTCTTCCTCGGGCTGAACGGCCTCGTGGTGAAGAGCCACGGCGGCGCCAGTGCCAAGGGCATCGCCAATGCCATTGCGGTCGCCGCGCGGATGGTCCGCGGCGACATCGTCAACCAGGTCACCACCGACCTCGACGAATTCCGCGCCCATGCCTTTGCCGGAGCCAGTGAGTGACCCATGCCGCTGCGTAGCGTTTTCCTCGGCGTGGGCTCGGCCCTGCCCGCCCGGCGGGTCGACAATGCCGAACTGGCCGCCCAGGTCGACACCTCGGACGAGTGGATCGTCGAACGGACCGGAATCCGCTCGCGCTATATCGCCGGCGAGGGCGAGACCACCGCGACGCTGGCCACCGAGGCCGCCCGCAAGGCGCTGGCCGATGCCGGGCTCGAGCCCGCCGATGTTGGCCTGATCGTGCTTGCGACCGCAACGCCCGACCAGACCTTCCCGAGCTCGGCGACCAAGGTCCAGCACGCGCTCGGCATTACCGATGCCATCGCCTTCGACGTCCACGCCGTCTGCACGGGCTTCCTCTACGCGCTGACCACCGCCGACGCGATGCTGCGCGGGGGCAATGCCAAGGTCGCGCTGGTGATCGGCGCCGAGACCTTCAGCCGGATCCTCGACTGGGAGGACCGCACGACCTGCGTCCTGTTCGGCGACGGCGCCGGCGCGCTCGTGCTGCGCGCCGAGGAAACCGAGGAACGTGGCATCCTCGCCACCCGGCTCCACGCCGACGGGCGCTACAACGAAATGCTCTATGTCGACGGCGGGCCCTCGACCACGGGCACCGTCGGCAAGCTGCGGATGAGGGGGCGCGAGGTCTTCCGCCACGCCGTGGTCAACCTCGCCGACGTCCTCTCCGAGGTGCTCGAAGCGGCCGGCCTGACCCCGGCCGACGTCGACTGGGTCGTGCCGCACCAGGCCAATGCCCGGATCATCGACGCGACCGCGCGCAAGCTCGGCCTTCCGGCCGAAAAGGTGGTGCTGACGGTCGATCGCCACGCCAATACCTCGGCCGCGTCCGTGCCCCTGGCGCTCGACGTCGCGGTCAAGGACGGGCGGATCAAGCGGGGCGACACCATCGTCCTCGAGGCGATGGGCGGCGGCTTCACCTGGGGCGCCGCGGTACTTTCCGTTTAACGAGCGGGCGCGGAACGGAATTTTCCGTGATTGTCTGTTTGCCGACGGTCCGCAATTTGAGTATGCATCTCAGCAAGGCGCAAGGGGACGCGCCGCAACAGGGGCGGGAGTGACGGATGGCCGATGCAGGCGTCCCGCGTGGCGGGCAGAAGACGGAAATGCACGCGGGGACCCTTACCAGGGCGGACCTCGGTGACGTCGTTCACCGCAAGCTCGGGCTGAGCCGGGCCGAGTCGGCCTCGATGGTCGAGCGCCTCCTCCACCACATGTGCGCCGCCCTCTCCGACGGTCAGAACGTCAAGATTTCGGGCTTCGGCAGCTTCATCCTGCGCGACAAGGGCGAGCGGATCGGCCGCAATCCCAAGACCGGGGTCGAGGTGCCGATCGCGCCGCGCCGCGTCATGACCTTCCGCGCCAGTCAGACGATGCGCGACCGTATCGCGCGCGGCTGAGGACGTGCCTGGCGTTTCGGCCGGCAAGGACCCCGACGCCTTCCGGACCATCGGCGAAGTGTCCGCCGAACTCGGCATTGCCCAGCATATCCTGCGTTACTGGGAAACGCGCTTTCCCCAGCTGAAGCCGCTCCAGCGCGCCGGCAATCGCCGTTACTATCGCCCCGAGGACGTCGCGCTGGTCCGGCAGATCGACAGCCTGCTCAATCGCCAGGGCTATACCGTTCGCGGGGTTCAGCAGCTGCTGCGAAGCAAGGAGCCGCTACCTGAGCCGGCGCTGGTCGAGGAAGGGCTGGTCGATGCCCTGAAGCGGGTTCGGGCCGAGCTGGAAGCGGCGATTTCCTGAGCCGGTCGCAAGACCCTCGTTCGTCCTGAGCGCCGTCGAAGGACGGATGATCGACCGCCTCAGCGGCGCCCTGCGACTTCGCTGACGCGGATCGAATCCGGTTTGGCGACGCGCGCCGACGCCACCCGCGCGACCGCCTCGTCGAGCGGCACCCGGCTGACCTTCACCCCTTCGGGAAAGGCCGTCAGCAACCGCGACGGGCAGGCGGCCGAGAGGATCACGAACGTGCCCCTGTCGCCCTGCCGCCGGATCAGCCGCCCGAAGGCCTGCGCCAGCCGCGCCTTGACCACCCGGTCGTCATAGGCCGAGCCGCCCCCCGCCAGTCGCCGCGCCGCGTGGAGCACGGTCGGGCGCGGCCAGGGCACCCGCTCCATCACCACCAGCCGCAAGCTCTCACCCGGAACATCCACCCCGTCGCGCAAGGCATCGGTGCCGAGCAGGCTCGCGCGCGGATCGGCGCGGAACATGTCGACCAGCGTCCCCGTGTCGATCGGATCGACATGCTGGGCCAAGAGCGGCAGCCGGTCGCGCGCCAGCCGGTCGGCGATCCGCGCCTGCACCGCCTTCAGCCGCTGGATCGCGGTGAACAGGCCGAGCGTGCCCCCCTCGGCGGCCGCGATCAGCCGGGCATAGGCATTGGCGAGCGCCGCCAGGTCCCCCTGCTTGACGTCGGTGACGACCAGCACTTCGGCGCTCGCGGCATAGTCGAACGGGCTGGCGGCGTGGAAATGCTCGGCCGGGGCGGCAAGGTGAGTTGCGCCGGTGCGCGCCTCGGCGACGCCCCAGCCTTCCTCGCCGCCGCGCAGGGTGGCGGAGGTGACGAGCACCCCCTGCGCGGGTTCGAGCACCGCCTTGGCGAGCGGCCGGGTCGGGTCGAGCCAGCGCCGCTGCAGCCCGATATCGAGTTCGCGGCCCTCGACCCGGTCGACCGCCAGCCAGTCGACGAAGTCGGGATCCGGAATGCCGCCGACCCGCGCCAGCAGCTGGACCCATGCCGCCAACGCCTGTCCGCGCCAGGTCAGCCCGCTGATCGCGCCCTCGACTCGCGCCCTCGCCGCCCCGTCGAGCCAGTCGGGCGAATCCTCGAGCACGGCCTCGAGTCGCATTCGCAACGCCGACAGCGGTCGCTGCAGCGTCTCCAGCGCCTCGAGCGCGGCGGCCGCCGCCTCGACCAGCGGGCCGTCGGGTTCGGCCAGTTCGGTCTCTATCCCGTAGCCCGCATCCTCCGCGCGGGCGCGCGCCAGCACCGTCCCGCGCACCGCCGCGAACAGGGATTCGAGGGGTCCGAAGGGTGCGCCTTCGACGACCCGGCCGAGCCAGCCGTCGCCCGGGAGCAATTGCGCCGCCTGAACCGCCGCATCGAGCGCGACCGCGCCCTCGTCATCATAGGAGCAGACGTCCATGAGCCGCGCCGCAAGCCCCCGCCGCCGCCCGCGCGAACTGCGCTCCGGGCCCATGATCCAGCGCCGAAGCTCGATCGTCTCGGCCCCCGTCAGCGCGACCGAGAAGGTCGAATCGGCCGCGTCGAACAGGTGGTGGCCCTCGTCGAACACGATCCGCTCAAGCCCGCCGCCGAGCCGCCCGCGCGCCGCCGAGACCATCACCAGCGCATGGTTGGCGATGACGAGATCGGCCCCGCGGCTCGCCCGCTCGGCCTTCTCGATGAAGCATTTCCGATAGTGCGGGCAGCCGGCGTAGACGCACTCCCCCCGCCGGTCGGTCAGCGCGGTCGCGCCCGCCCGCCGGAACAGGCTCGGCAGCCAGCCCGGCAGGTCGCCGCCAACCATGTCGCCGTCCTTGCTGTAGGCCGCCCAGCGTCCGACCAGCTGCGCGAGCACCGCCGCCCGGCCCGAAAACGCCCCCTGCAGCGCGTCCTCGAGGTTCAGGAGACAGAGGTAATTCTCGCGCCCCTTGCGGATGACGATCCGTTTCTTTCGCTCGACGGGATCGGGGATGATCCGCTGCCCCTCGGCATCGAGCTGGCGCTGGAGCGCCTTGGTATAGGTCGAGACCCACACCGTGCCGCCCGCCTTCTCCGCCCACAGCGAGGCGGGCGCCAGATAGCCAAGCGTCTTGCCGATCCCCGTCCCCGCCTCGGCGAGGAGGAGATTGGGCGAATCGCGCCGGTCGCGCGGGGCGAAGGCGTGGGCCGCGGCGGCGGCGAAGGCGCGCTGGCCATCGCGGCTCTCGGCCCCCGCCCCCGTCAGCTGCCGCAGGCGCGCCTCGGCCTCGCCGTCGCCCAGCCGGATCATCCGCGCCGGCGGCCGCTCGGCCGCCTCCTCCCATTGCTCGAGCCGGGAGAAGAGCATCCGTTCGCCCCGCTCGGGCTTGGCCAGGCGCTGTCCGACGAGCCCGGCCCAGCCCCAGCCGAGGCGCTGAAGGGTCATGCTGCTGGTCCACGCCCCCTCGCGCTCGGCCCAGTCGCCGTCCAGCACCGCCAGCAGCCTGTTCGCGATGTCGGGCAACAGCGCCGCCTGCCCCGCTTCGTCGGCGGGCGCCTCGATCCCGCACCAGCCCGCCAGCCCTGCCACCGTCGGCACCACGAAGCGCGCCGGGTGGACGAAGGCGAACAGCTCGAGGAGGTCGAGCGCGTTCACCTCGGGATAACCAAGCCGTTGCCCGGTCAGCGGCGCATTGAGGATGACATGCGGCGTGTCCGACACCGCCCGGATCGCCTCCCCCCGCCCGACCGGACGCACGCCGTTCGGGCCGACCAGCCAGATACCGGCATGGCTCGCGTGAAGCGCGGGAAGGATGAAGGAAGACGCCACTCAAGCCTATTTGGCGAGGCGAGAACGAAAGGGCAACGAGGAAGCGCCGCTAGTGTCCGCTAAGGGTGGAAAGCGGACGTTCGCTCATCTGACAAATTGATCGCCTCGGTAGGTCCAAAGGACCGGGCGCCAGCGGCTAACGCCACTATCTCCTTCGTAGGTGCGGATCACCGGCATGCCGGATTCGTTGCTCAAGAAGTCGGGCCTGCCCCGGCTCGATAAGTCGGCTACCTTACGTATGCGTTGACCTGCTAAGTGCCACACCCGGACACGGTAGGCAGACCCACCGCTCCAAAGCGAATAGACCAGTCCATCATCGCGCTGAAACAAACCCAGCGGGCTGTCGCCAACGATTTCACGATGATCCTGAGCAGCAGAGCAAGCGACCACACATCTAAATCGTATTTCGTATCCCGATGAGGGCTTCGGGCTTACCGTCACGTCGAAAATCGAAGGCCCTTCGTCAACGCGAAGGAGGGCCACTGCGGCGGGCTGGGTTGCTACCATTGCCGCAGCGAGGATTGTCAAAGAAGCCATCCGAGTACGCTATCGTGGGCGCATTAATCTGCAAACCACCAGGCGATCGAATGTCCGCAGTGGGTCGGTTTCAGACGTACGGCTAAGGCTGAGTTTCGACGACTTGCGTGTTCGAGATGGCTAGGCCGTTCGCCCTTGCGGCCTGCGCCAGCCAAACGATGCTTGCGACGTCAGACAATGAGGGAAGGTCAGGCCACCGCAATCGGACGGATTGAGAGCCATCGGCTTTAGACCATCGCTTCTCCACCACCCACGCGTGACGCTGTTTTTGGGCAGAGCGAAGGAAGGCGTCGAGCGCGGCGCTTGAGCCAGTAAGGGTCATGCTTGCCTTAGGATCATCCACTTGGACGCTCGCTCGGGCCGGGCACTCCGTCGCCACCATCATCGGTAGCGCCAAGATCAGCATCACGCGCGTCCACTGAGCCATGGAACTCATTGTGTCTGCATATCCTAATGTCCGCAATGGGTCGAAAGCGGACATCCGTCCGAACGCCTGACGACCTTCTCAACCCGCCCCGCCCCTTGCCTTCGCACCTGCAACATGTGCATTCGCGTGCCATCATGACCGACGACGCGCTCCGCTCCGCCGCCCTCACCTCCAAGGCCTGGCCGTTCGAGGAAGCCCGCAAGCTCGTCGCGCGCTATCCGAAGGGCAAGCCCAACGGCGAACCCGTCATCTTCGAGACCGGCTACGGTCCCTCGGGTCTCCCCCACATCGGCACCTTTACCGAGGTCCTGCGCACGACCTGGGTCCGCCGCGCCTATGAGGTGCTGACCGGCGCGCCGACCCGGCTGATCGCCTTCAGCGACGACATGGACGGGCTGCGCAAGGTCCCCGACAACGTGCCCAACGGCGAGGTCCTCGCCGCCGCGCTCGGCAAGCCGCTGACTCGAGTCCCCGACCCCTTCGGCTGCCACGACAGCTTCGCGCACCACAATAATGCGCTGCTCCGCCAGTTCCTCGACCGCTTCGGCTTCGACTATGAATTCATGAGCGCGACCGACGCCTATAGCTCGGGCCGCTTCGACGCGGCGCTTCGCTCGGTCCTGCGCCACTTCGACGACATCATGGGCGTCATGCTCCCGACCCTGCGCGAGGAGCGCCGCCAGACCTATTCGCCCGTCCTCCCCGTCTCGCCCTCGACCGGTCGCGTGCTGCAGGTGCCCGTCCGCGTCGTCGATGCCGAGGCCGGCACCATCGCCTTCACCGACGAGGACGGGAGCGACGTCACCCAGTCGGCGCTCGGCGGCATGGCCAAGCTCCAGTGGAAGGTCGACTGGGCGATGCGCTGGGTCGCGCTTGGCGTCGATTATGAGATGGCCGGCAAGGACCTGATCGATTCGACCATCCAGTCGGGCAAGATCGCCCGCATCCTGGGGGCCAGGCCGCCCGAGGGCTTCAACTACGAGATGTTCCTCGACGAAAAGGGCGAGAAGATCTCCAAGTCGAAGGGGAATGGCCTCGGGCTCGAGGACTGGCTCCGCTACGGCAGCGAGAACAGCCTGCAATTCTACCTCTGGCGCGAGCCGAAGAAGGCCAAGAGCCTGCACCTCGGCCTGATCCCGCGCGCGATCGACGATTACTGGCAGTTCCGCGGCCGCTGGCCCGAACAGCCGGTCGAGCAGCGCCTCGGCAATCCGGTCCACCACATCCACGAGGGCCAAGTGCCCGAGCCGGCGACCTTGCCCCTGAGCTTCAGCCTGCTGCTCAACCTCGCCTCGCTGCCCGGGGTCGCGGACAAGGACACCGCCTGGCGCTTCGTCCAGCGTTATGCGCCGGGGACCTCGGCGCAGACCAATCCCGAATTGGACGAGCTGATCGGCCTCGCGGTCACCTATGCGCGCGACTTCGTGGTGCCCGGCCTCCAGCGCCGCGCGCCGACCGAGGCCGAGGCGGACGCCCTCCGCGACCTCGACGCCTTCCTCGCCACTCTCGCCCCCGACGCGCCCGCGGACGAGATCCAGAACGGCGTCTTCGCGGTCGGCAAGCAGCATTACGGGCAGGAGCGCTTACGCGACTGGTTCCAGGCGGCCTACGAGACATTGCTCGGGTCGAGCCAGGGCCCCCGCCTCGGCAGCTTCATCGCGCTCTACGGGATCGACAACAGCCGCCGCCTGATCGCCGAGGCGCTCGCCTGATTCCGCATTAAATCGGTCTTAAGTCCGTTCGCCTTACTGCCTTCCCCGCTCGGCTTTGGGGGGTGAGAAGAGATGTTGCGTGTCTATGCGATCGGCGGGGTGATCCTGTTTGCCGGAACTGCCATGCTGGTCCAGAAAGTCGACCACAGCATGAACTACGTGCCGGTCATGGCCAGCATCACCTCGGTCAAGTCCGAGCTCTGCTATCTCAAGAAGGTCGATCGCGGCCTCGTCACCAAGACGACCTCGACCACCGGCAAGATGCCCTGCGACGAGGCCGAAGACCTTCGGCTCCATAATCCGACCTATGCCGGGATGAAGGCGCTCGGCTACATGGATGTCAGCTTCAGCTATGTCTCGCCCGCCGACCACCGGCAGCACAGCGACACGATGAGCTACGCCTTCGACGATTATTCGCGCCTCGCCCATGCAGAGGGCGCGCAGCTCCCGATCCTCGCGCACAAGTCGGATCCGGCCCAGACCGCGCACGACTACGACCATATGGCCGCCTTCGCCTCGCCCGAGGCCTGAGCCGCCTAGGGGGCGAGCGCGCTGCCGATCGTTCCCAGCGTCACCATCATTGCCGTCGCGGCCGGCAGCGGCGCGGGCCGTGCCTCGGAGCACTGGCCGCGCAGCGCCGCCGCCGCGGGCGTGACGATGAGCAGGATCGCGCCCAGCGTCGCCACTGCCGTCCTCCGCCTCGTCATGGCCGTCGCCTCCTTGTTCTACCGCGCCCGGAGCTTGTCCGAGTGGATGGGTTCGGCCGGCACCTCGGTCGCGTTCAATCGCTCGGCCTCGGCCTTGCTCAGCCCCGCCTTCTCGAGCGCGACGACCAACGCCTGCGCCGGATCGACCGCGATGTCGGGCGCGATCCCGTCGCCTTCCCAGTCCTTGCCGGTCTTGATGTCGTAGGTCCGCCCGATCGGCAGCCAGACGCCGAAATGGTCGTTGAGCGGCACCGGCCCGCCGAAGTGATTGGCTCCCGCGGTCGCCTCGCCGATCAGGGTCGCGCGGCCCGTGGTCTTGAGCGCCAGCGCGAAATGCTCGGCCGCCGAGGCGCTGCGGTTCGAGGTCAGGAGATAGACCTTGGCGGTCCGAAGCGGCGTGTCGGCGCCCGGCAGCGCGCGGTGGGTGCCGACCATCTTGTCGCCCTCGGCCGCGAACTGGAGCGTCGCCGACGCCTCGAGCGGCGACCCGCGCGTGTCGTAGACGTCCTTCGCAATCGCCATCTTCACCAGCGGGGTCGGCTTGGCGAACAGGTAGGAGAAGATCGCGTCCTGCTCGTCGAGCCCGCCGCCATGATGGTTGCGAAGGTCGAAGATGAGGGTCTTGGCGTCGCGGTTGTCGGTGAGCCACTTGCGGACCGCCGCCATCTCCTCGTCGCGGCCCATGAAGGCGGTGAAGCGGATGTAGCCGATGCCCGGCGCGATGGTCTTCGCCGACTGGATCAGCGCCGGCCAGTTCTTCGGTGGACCGCGGTCCGCGCCGCCGCCGCCGGGCCCGCCCCGCGGCCCCTCGGGCGCGAGCATCACATGGAGGTGCCCGTCCTTGTGCACCGCCAGCAGGTCGTCGGTCATCAGCTTGGCGAGGTCGCCGCGAGTGCCCTGGTCGTAGCGGCCGGCCGCGGCGTTGCGGCGGAGCATCGCCGCATAATCCTCGGCCTTGTCCTTGAAGACGAACGACTTCACCAGCTCGTCCGCCAGCTTCGCGGCGACCGCCCGGCCCTCTCCCTGCTCGAGCGGCAAGGCGGCGCTCGCGGGTTCGGCCTTTGCCGGCGCAGGCGCGGGCTGGACGGCGGCGGTGGCCGGGAGTGCGAGGGCGGCCAGCCCCAGGGCGGCTCCGATCATCAGGCGGGTCTCGATACGCACGAAATCTTCCCCTTCATTTCGCTGTGGCCCAGAAGAAGCCGCCTGCTCGCTGTCCGCCGGATGAATGGCAAGGCGGACGACGCGACTTTGCCAGCGCTGCGCAAAAGGGGTGCGTGTCGTGCCAGTTTTTGGCACGAATGGCGCCGAGATGCTCGACGCCTTCGATCACGCCCTGCTCAATCTCGCCCAGCGCGACGACAGCCTGACAGCGGACGAGATCGCAAGCCATGTCGCGCTCTCGCCCTCGGCCATCGCCCGCCGGCGGCGGCGACTGCGGAGCGAGGGCTGGATCGCCCGAACCATTGCCCTGCTCGCCCCGCGCCTGACCGAGGGGCGGCTGCGCGCGCTCGTGCTGGTGCAGTTGAACGAACATGCCGACCAGCATGGCAAGCGCCTGCTCCTGGCCCGGCTCGAGAAAGCGGAGACGGTACAGTTCGTGCTCGAGGTGAGCGGCAGCCACGATCTTGCGCTGCTGATCGATTCGACCAGCATGGACGCCTTCGTCGCCGAGGCCGAAGCGCTGCTCGCGAGCGACGCCGCGGTCCGGCGCTACGAGACGAGTTTCGTCAAGAAGAGCTGGAAGTTCGCGCCCTTCGTCCGGCTAGGCTGAGCGCGCCCGCTTGCGCCCGCGCGCGCGCCGCTCCACCAAGGGCGCGCTTCATCGGGGGACGTCGGACATGAGCCTTTCACGCGCCATCATCGGCCTTGCCTTGCTCGGCGCAGCCCCGGCCCTTGCCCAGACGCCGCCGCCCGCCGGCAATCTCGCCGAAGCCGTCAATCCCGAAGCGCCGCGCGTGCTTCCCTTGCGTGAGCGCGCGAAGCTCGAGGACCGGATCCTCGCCGAACGGCTCGACACCATCGTGCCTCGGCTGATGCGTGAGCAGAAGGTCGACATGTGGGTGCTGGTCGCCCGCGAATATGTCGAGGACCCGGTCGTCATGACCATGCTCGACGCCGAGAACATGCACGCCCGGCGGCGCACCATCCTCGTCTTCTTCGACCCCGGCGCCGGCAAGCCGGTCGAGCGGTTGACCGTCAGCCGCTACGGCCTCGCCGGACTGTTCGAGCCCGCCTGGAACCCCGAGCAGCAGCCCGACCAGTGGGCGGCGCTGGGGGCGCTCATCGCCGCGCGCGACCCAAAGCGGATCGCCATCAACAGCTCGGCGCTCAGCCAGTTCGGCGACGGGCTCACCCTCAGCCAGTATGAGGGACTGATGGCGGCGCTGTCGCCCGGGTTGCGCGACCGGGTGGTGCGGACCGACGCGCTTGCGGTCGGCTGGCTCGAGACCCGCACCCCGGCCGAGCGCGACATCTATCCCGGGATCGTCCGGCTCGCCCATTCGATCATCGCCGAGGCCTTCAGCAATCGCGTCATCACGCCCGGCAAGACCACCGCCGACGATGTCGTCTGGTGGATGCGCGAAAAGGTCAGCCGGCTCGGCCTCACGGTCTGGTTCCAGCCCTCGGTCGCGATCATCCGCCAGGGTCAGAAAGGCATGCTTGAGGGCGACACGGTCATTCGCCCGGGCGACATGCTGTGGACCGACTTCGGCATCACCTACCTCGACCTCAACACCGACACCCAGCATCTCGGCTACGTGCTGAAACCCGGCGAGCGCCAGGCGCCGAGGGGGCTGCGCGACGGCATGGCCGCCGCCAACCGGGTGCAGGACGCGCTGACCGCGAGCTTCCGCACCGGGCTGACCGGCAACCAGCTCCTCGCCACCGCCCGCGCCAGGGCAATCGCCGCGGGGCTCGTCCCCTCCATCTACTCGCACCCGATCGGCTTCCACGGCCACGGCGCGGGGAGCAGCATCGGCTATTGGGACAACCAGGGCCCGAGCCCGTCGGGCGAGCATCCGGTGCGTCCCGACACGGCCTGGTCGATCGAGCTCAATGCCCGCTCGGTAGTCCCCGAATGGGGCGGCCAGGAGGTCGAGTTCCGGCTCGAGGAGGACGCCTATTTCGACGGGCAGTCCGTCTCCTACCTCGACGGCCGCCAGAGCGCCTTCCATCTCATCGGCGCCGTTCCAGCACCGCGGCGCGTCCGGCGCTAGGCCCTCCGCCTGCGACCAACACCGCCAGCCATAGCCAGGCCCTGACCCAAAGGCGGTATGCCGCCGCGCCCTACCTCCCCGAACGCTTCCTAAGAGGCGAGGAGGAAAGGAGTGCAGGCAAGGTCATGGTCAAGGAACTCGACGAACGGCTTCTCTTCACGGGCTTCACGGCCGAGCAGCGCGCCCGGCTCGCGTCCGCGCAGGACCGGATCGCCCGTCACCTGTCGCCGGCCCTCGACCGCTTCTATGCCACTGCCGAAAAGACACCGCATACTGCGGCCTTCTTCCGCGACCGGACTCATATGGGCAGTGCCAAGGGCGCCCAGCAGAAGCACTGGCAGCGCCTCGCCTCGGGACGCTTCGACGAGGAATATTTCGCCAGCGCGCGCCGGATTGGCGACACCCATGCGCGGATCGGTCTTTCGCCCCAATGGTATGTCGCCGCTTATGCGCTGGTGCTCGAGGAGCTGATCCTCAACCTTGGTCAGGAGGACCGCGAGAAGTCGCGCTTTGCCTTCGGTCGCGGTCCGTCCATCGATCTCCCGCTGATCGCGGCGGTGGTGAAGGCGGCGCTGATCGACATGGAACTGTGCATCTCGAACTATTTCGAGAAGAGCGAGAGCGAGCGCAACGCGGCCATGACCAAGCTCGGGGCCCGCGAGGCGGCGCTGAGCAGCCTGCTCGAGACGGTCGCGACGACCGCCGACACTGTCCACAGCGGCGCACAGGAAATCGCCCAGGCGAGCGAGGACCTTGCCCGCCGCACCGAAAGCAATGCCGCCGCCCTCGAGGAAACCGTCGCCGCGATCGTCCAGATGGACGAGCGCATCCGGCAGACGGCACAATCGGCGAGCGAGACGGTGGCGCGTGCCGATGAGACCATGACGACAGTGCGCTCGGGCCGCAGCGTTGCCGACGAAGCGGTGCAGGCAATGGGCCGGGTCAGCGAGAGCGCCAAGGGCATCGACAGCGTCATCGAGGGCCTCGACAAGATCGCCTTCCAGACGCGGGTGCTGGCGATGAACGCGGCGGTCGAGGCCGGCCGGGCGGGCGAGGCGGGCCGCGGCTTCGCGGTGGTTGCCGACCTCGTCAGCGCGCTCGCCATGCGCGCCGAGGAAGAGGCCAAGCGCGCCCGCGACCAGCTTACCGTTACCCAGACCGAAGTGGTGGCGGCGGTGTCCGCCGTCGAGAAGGTCGACGACGCCCTTGCCAACATCTCGGGCGACGTCGGACAGGTCAATGCGTTGATTGGCCAGATCGCCGAGGACAATCAGGCGCAGGCCCGCGCCATCACCGAGATCAATGCCAGCATCGCCAGCATGGACCGATCAACCCAGCAGAATGCGGCCATGGTCGAGGAGACCAGTGCCGCCGCCCGCAACCTGCTCAACGAGTCGTCGGCGCTGTCCGCCCAGGCCGCGAGCTTCCGGACCGAGGGCGGCGACGCCGCGGCCAACCCCGTTCACGCCCTGCAGCAGGACGCGGCCCGGGCGCTGACCCGCGCCGCCTGACGCCAGCCGCCGCCGTCGCCGCCGCTCACCCCTTGGTGACGGCGATCCAGGCGTCGATCTTCTGCTCGAGCACCGCGAGCGGCAGCGCGCCCGTCCCCAGCACCTGCTCGTGGAAGGTGCGGATGTCGAACTTGTCGCCAAGCTCGGCCTGCGCCTTGGCGCGCAGCCGCTGGATGGTCAGCGCACCGATCTTGTAGGCGGTCGCCTGGCTGGGAATGGCGATGTAGCGCTCGACCTCGGCGGTGGCGTCGGTCTTCCCCATGCTCGAATGGTCGAGCATGTACTTGATCGACTGGTCGCGGGTCCAACCCTTGGAGTGGATGCCGGTGTCGACCACCAGCCGCATCGCGCGCAGCATCTCGTCGTCGAGCGTCCCCATCCGCTGATAGGGATCCTTGTAGAAACCCATGTCGTAGCCGAGCGTCTCGGCATAGAGCGCCCAGCCCTCGACGAAGGCGGTATTCCCGCCGAACCGCATGAACGCCGGCAGCGCCTCATTCTCCTGCGCGAGGCTGATCTGGAAATGGTGACCCGGCGAGCCCTCGTGGAGATAGAGGGTGGTCATCCCCGGCGTCGTCCGGCTGGGGAGGTCGTAGGCGTTGAAATAGAAGACGCCCGGCCGCGAGCCGTCGGGGGTGCCGTTCTGGTAGGAGCCGCCGGCCTCGAACTTCTCGCGGAACGGCTCGTAGGGCCGGATTTCGAGCTTGGCCTTGGGCATCACCGAGAAGAAGCGCGGAAGCTCGGCATCGACCTTCTTGCCGATGTCGTAATAGCCCTGGGTCAGCGCCTCGCGGCTCTTCGGCTTGAACTTCTTGTCGGTCCGCAGATAGTTGAAGAAGGCCTGGAGATCGCCTTTGAAGCCGACCTCGGCGCGGACCTTCTCCATCTCCGCCGTGATCCGCGAGACCTCGCTGAGGCCGAGGTCGTGGATCTGCTCGGGGGTCATGTCGAGCGTGGTGGTCGACTTGATGAGGTAGCGGTACAGCTCGGGCCCGCCCTTCATGTACATGAGGCCCACGCCCTCGCGCGCCTTGGGCAGATATTCGGTCTTGAGGAAGTCCCGCACCCGGGTCAGCGCGGGGCGGATCTCGTCGTTGTAGGCCGCCTGATATTCGCTGGTCAGACGCGCGCGGTCGGCCGCCGAGATCGAGTCGGGGAACTTGCGGATCGGCCCGAGATAGCTGTTCTCGGACGGCTTCTGCTTGAGCTGGTTGTCGACCTGCTCGATCATGTTGCGGACGGTGAGCTTGGTGTCGACTACCCCGCTCGCCTCACCCTCGCGCCAGCGCGCGATCGCGCGGTCGAGATAGGTCACGAACTCCTTGTGGCGCTTGAGGTTGTTCTCATAGTCCTCGAGCGTCTTGAACGGCGCCGCACCCTCGCCGCTGGCGAAGGTCGGATAGAAGGTGTGGATGCCGTAGAAGTGGTTCATCGGCCGCACCCGGGTCAGCGCGAGCAGGTCGGGCTGATAGCTGCGCAGCGTGTCGGCGGTGGTGAACTTGAAGACGTCGTAGGCGATCTGGTCGGTCGCGCTGAGCTTCGCCCGGTCGATCGCGGCGAGGCCCGCGAGGTCGGCCTCGGCCGCCGCCTTCTCACCCGCGAAATAAGCGTCGGTGATGTTGTCGCCGAGCCGATCGGCGTAGCGCATGTCGCCGCGGAACAGCGCGTTCAGCGGATTGCGCTTGAGGCTGTCCTCATCGCTCCTGGCGAACAGGGCGAACAGCTTGTCGTGCTCGGCCTTGGCCAGTTCCTCGGCGCTGGGCGCGGCCGGCGCGGGCGCCTCGACCACCGCCGGTGCGGCGACCGGCTCGACCGGCGCGGTGGTGGCGCAGGCACCCAGAGCGAACAGGCTGGCACCGAGGAAGAGCAGGCGATGGGTCATGGCGGGGTCCGTTGCGAAAGGGAAAAGCTGACGGCACGAGGCGCCATCATTGCCGCCCCGCAACCATCCCTTCGATCAACGGACCCCTGCTGTCTACCAGAAGAAGTTGGGGATCCGGTCGACCACGCGCCCGGTCCGAAGGTCGATCAGCAGCACGTCGTCATAATAACGGATCCAGCGATAGGGCCCGTAGACCGGCGGCAGGCGATAGGCCCAGGGATCGTCGATCCAGTAGCTGCTCCCATAGTAGCGCGAGGGCAGGTTCCAGCCGAGCTGCCACGGCCGGTAACGCCATCCGAACGGGTCGATGTAGATGCCAAGCCGGAAGCGATTGCGGTCGCGGTCGCGGTGATGCCGCCAGTCGTAGCGGCGGTCGCGGCGCCAGTCCTTGCGCCAGCCCTCGGCGGCGATGCGGTCCTTCAAGACGTCGAGGGTCGGGCGGCGCTCGGTGCGCTGGGGCTGGGTCGGCGGGACCACGCGCGGAACCAGCGGCGGCTGGACGACCGCGTCAGCGACCGGGCGGCCGTCACGATCACGGCGGTCGCGGCGCGCATCCTCGCGCTGCTGGTAGCGCCAGTTGGCGACGCTGTCGCCCTGGCGGGCCTGCGGCGGGGGCGCGGTCGGCTGCTCGGCGGGCGAGGCCCAGTCGCGGCGGCGTTCGCGCATCGAACGGGGCGCCTCGCCGCGCTCGATGGCGGTCGGCATGGCCGGGCGCTCGATGGCAGGCCGCTCGATCCGCTGCTGAGGCATTTCGCGCGGTTCGGGCCGCTCGAAGCGCGGCTGCTCGCGCGGCTCGGGGCGTTCGAACCGCGGCTGCTGGCGCTCGGCGCGGGCGGGCTCGGCACGCTCGAAGCGCTGGGCGCGCTCCTCGCGCCGAGCTTCGCGCTCGGCGGCACGGGATTCGACCTGCTGGCCGGGGTCGGGTTCGGCCGCGGCGGCAGCCGGGGCAGCGGCACTCAGCAGCAGGGTCGCAAGGAGGGAGAAACGCATGACGAGAATCCAGTCCAGGTGAGTTCACCCGAACTTCGTCCCCGTCGGCTGAGCCGAGGATTAACGGGGCGAAACGACTTTTTCGGGCGGCTTGGGCGGGGCGGGCGGCGCCGCCGCGGCCATCGTCCCTGCCGCCCGCGCGATCGCCCGGCGAAGCCGCGGCTGGGCGCCGCACGCGCAGAGGTTGAGGAGCGCGTCGACCTGCTCCGCGCTCGGCCGCGGGCTCTGCTGGAGCAGCGCCGCGGCCGCGCAGACGAAGCCCGGAATGCAGAAGCCGCACTGCACCGCTTCCTCGGCGACCACCGCGAGCGTCACGGGATGGCTCGCCAGCCCCTCGATGGTGGTGACATCGGCGCCCTCGAGCGAACCGATCGGCACGGTGCAACTGAGGATCGCCGCGCCGTCGACGATGACCGTGCACGCCCCGCAGGTGCCGAGCCCCCCGCAGCCCTGCTTGGTCCCGGTCAGGTTGGCGGCGTCGCGCAGCGCCCACAGCAAGGGGGTCGCGGGATCCATCGCAAATTCGAGCGCCTGCCCGTTGACCCGCATCTTCGCCATCGCCCTGCTCTAGCCGTGGCGTGACGTTGCTGCCAAGCAGGCGCGCATGGCGATCCTCTCCACCAGCCTCGGTCCGATCGGCATCGAACGATGCGGTGAGGGCGGCGTGCCCCTGCTCTTCCTCCACGGCGTCGGCTCGGACCGTCACGCCTGGGCGCCGCAAATGGCGGCGTTCGGCGACGAGCGTCTGGCGATTGCGATCGACTGGCCGGGCTATGGCGACAGCGGCTTCATTGCCGACGCTACCCGGATCACCTTCGCCGAGGCCGCGCTGGCAGTGCTCGACGCGCTCGGCATCGAGCGGGCGCATGTCTGCGGGCTCAGCCTCGGCGGGGTGATCGCACTCCGCATGGCCGCCGACGCGCCGGACCGGATTGCTTCGCTGGTGCTGGCCGACACCTTCGCGGTGCACCCCGAGGGACGGGCGATATACGACCGCTCGCTGGCCGGCGCCGCCAGCCTGGGCTTGGCCGGGCTTGCCGAAGCCCGGGCCGATGCGCTGCTGGCCCAGCCCGCCGATTCCGCGACCCGCGCCGAGGTTGTCGCGACCATGAGCCGGATCGACCCCGCCGCTTATGCGCTCGCCGCCGCGGCGGTCTGGCTGGCCGACCAGCGCGCCGAAGCCGCGGACATCGCGCACCCGACCCTGATCCTCCACGGCAGCGAGGACCATATCACCCCGGCCGCGCTGTCGGACGAATTGAAGACCCTGATCCCCCACGCCGCGCTGGTGGAGATCACCGGTGCCGGCCACCTTCCCAATCTCGAGCAGCCGGCCATCTTCAATCGCGTTCTCGCATCGTTTCTCTCCGGCGTGGAGGAAAAACCCTAGTCTTACCGGCGCTTTAACCAAAGCCGGAAAGCGGATGTTCGGCTTGGCCTGCGACAAGCGGCGCCATGGACAAGAGCCTCGCCGCAGTCCTGGGGTTTGCTGCCGTCGCGCTGGTCGCGCCGGCCCCCGCCGTCGCACAGAGCGCGGCCGCCCCTTATGCCGTCAGCGCCAGTTTCGTCCGCAAGAGCGAGGCGCTGCTCGGCACCGGCAGCAAGCTCGCCGAGCTGATGTCGCAGCAGGGTGGCCAGGCCCTGCCTGCCGCCGCCGCGACTAACGCTACCGCCGCCCTGACCCCGGCCGTGCTTCGCAGTCCTTATTCGGCGACCCCGATCCGGCTCCAGCGCGCGGCGATGGTGACCAGCCGTCCCGACGTCTTCGGCTCGACCGCGCTCGCCGTGACCGCCACCCCGCTCGATCGCCGGTGGCAGGCGGTTCAGTCGCGTTCGCTCGACGCGAGCAGCGCCCATTGGGCGGCGAGCCTGCGTGGCCGGTCGGATGCCGAGCGGCTCGACGCGGTCAACCGCTTCGTCAACAGCCGTCTCGCCTTCGTTGACGACGACCGCCAGTTCGGCCGCGCCGACGTCTGGCAGAGCGCCGCGGAATCGCTGCGGCGCGGGCGCGGCGACTGCGAGGATTATGCGATCGCCAAGCTGCAGCTGCTCCGCGCGGCGGGCTTTGCCGAGCGCGACCTCTACCTCGTCATCCTCAAGGACCTCGTTCGCCGCAGCGACCATGCGGTGCTGGCGGTGGCGAGCGGCGGGCGCCTGCTGGTGCTCGACAACGGGACCGACCGGATCGTCGATTCGGCCGACATCACCGACTATCGCCCGATCTTCAGTTATGCCGCGGGCAAGCGCTGGACCCATGGCTATCGCCGCTCGGCCGAGCCGCCGATGGTCCTCGCCGCGGCCGATCGCGACGCGAGCGCGCTGCCAGTCCCGGCCGCGGCCCCGGCCAGCCCGATCGGCGACGCGCCGCATTTCGAGGTGTCGGCCGCGGACTTCTCGCCCGCCTTGCTCGGCTGACTTGAGTCTCAGCGCTCGGTGAGCGCGTCGCTCTTGGCCTTGAGGACCGGCTTCAGCAGATAGGTCAGGATCGACTTGCGACCGGTGATGATCTGCGTGTCGGTCATCATGCCGGGCGTGATCGGAAGCCGCCGCCCCGCCATGGTCAGGTAGCTGCGCTCGGTCTCGACGATGACGTTGAAATAGGCCTCGCGCGTGGCCTCGTCGTAGATCGAGTCGGCGCTGATCTGGACGACCTTGCCCTCGAGCCCGCCGTAGATGGAGAAGTCATAGGCGGTGACCTTGACCAGCGCGCGATCGCCGACCTTGATGAAGGCAATGTCGCTGGGCTTGACCCGAGTCTCGACCAGCAATTTGTCGCCGAGCGGAACGACTTCCATGATCTTCTGCCCGGCCTGGACGAAGCCCCCGCGGGTGGTCGCCTGGACGTCGTTGACGACGCCGTCGACCGGCGAGCGGAGCTCGGTCTTGCTGAGGCGGCCCTGCGCGCCGCGCAGGGTCTGCTCGTTGATCGCGATCTTCTGGGTGACCTGGCTGCGTTCGTTGAGCGCGTCCTGGCGGAATTGCGCGCTCGCCTCGGCGGCCTGGGCGCGCGCCTCGCTGACCGCGGCCATCGCCCGGCCCTGCTGCTCGCGTGCGGCGGCGATCCGGCCCTGGAGGTCGACCACCTCGCGCTGGGCGGTGGCAAGTTCGGTCTGCGGCACGATGTTCTTGGCCGCGAGCGGCGCCAGCCGGTTCACATTCTCGTTCGCGAGCTGAAGGCTGCGCGAGAGCGAGTTGATGGTCGCGGCGGCCTCGGCGGCCTCGCGCCGGCGCTGCTCGGCAGTGGCGTTGAGCGCGCCGAGGCGACCCGACAGCGCGCTCCGGCGGGCGGCGAGCAGGGCGCCTTCATCGCCGGTAACCGTGGTCGAGCCGACCCCACCCTCTTCGCCGAGGCGCGAGGCCCGTTGCTGCAGCGCCTGGGTTTCGGCCTCGATCTGGCCAAGCTCCGAGCTCGACTGGGTGTCGTCGAGGCGGACGAGGAGCTGGCCCTGGCGGACCCGCTCGCCCGAGCGGACGAGGATCTCGCGGACGGTGGCCGGCTCGGACGACTGGATCAGCTGAACCTTGCTCGACGGAATGACCTTGCCCTGGCCGTGCGTCGCCTCGTCGACATGCGCGATCATCGACCAGATCAGGAACAGGAAGAAGCCGATCGAGCTGTAGAGGATGATCCTGCGCGAGCCGGTCAGCGGCGCGCGGTGCGAGCGAGTGGTCCCGGAAGGGGGCGCGAAGGGGATCGAGGCCATGATGACGCGTGCCTGTCCTAGTTGGAGGCGAGCGCGGCGGTGCCGCTGCTCGCGGTGGTGACGGCCGCGACGGCGGTCGCGTCACGCGGAAGGTTTCTCGGTTGTTCTTGCGCCGCGACCAGCGCCTTCGAGCGCCCGCCGGTATCCGCAGGATCCGGGATGCTCAGCCGCCAGCCCTTGCTGGTGTCGAGCAGCCCGCCGACGTCGTTGGCGGCGCGGCGGATGGTCTTGTCCTGCTCGTAGGTGAGCTGCGCGGGCGGAATGTCGGCGATGGCGATCCCGTCGGCACCGGCGAGGATCGCGGGCCGCAGGACCGGCCGGAGCGAGGCCGGATCGTTCGGTTCGCCGATGTAGCGGCCGGTGAAGGCGCCGCGCTGGCCCCAGGCACCCGGCCAGCGATAGAAGATGTGCGCCCCGATCTTGGTGATCTTGGCGAGCATCGGCGCCCAGTAAGGCGCGACATAATCGGCGTGATAATGGGTCGCCTGCCCGACCTCGGCATCGACATAGCCCGCCAGCGCGGCGGCGGCGACGCGCTTCGCTTCGGCCCAGGCCGCGGCGGCCGGCGCGCGGTTGAGCGAGCCGTCGCAGACGAAGGTGAACTGGCAGATGGGAGTCGCATTGCGCTGGTAGACGACGCCGCAGACCGACTTGGGGAAAGCCGGGTGGCGCATCCGGTTGAGGATCACCTGCGCGACCGCGCGGCGGCCCGCGACCGGCTCGAAGCCCGCCTCGTAATAGACGGCCTGGGTGAGGCAGGTCAGCGCGCGGTCGTAGGCGGTGCCGCCGGTCGGCGCGGCAAAGGGCGCGGCGGCCTGGACGGGGGCCTTGCTGAAGGGCAGCGCGGCATTGATCACCTCGGCCTCGGCGCCGGTCGCGCGGACCGCCTGGGCCTGGTCGCCGCTGGTCGCCGCGATCAGCGCCGCAGCCTTGGCGGGCTGGATCGGCAGCGACACCGGCGGCGCGGCCTCGGCGGCCGAGCGCATGGTGGCGAGGAAGGTCAGCGACAGCGCGAAAAGCGCGGCGATCCCGACCGCACCGATCGCGAGCACTTCCCAGCGCAAGCCGGCGACCGCGATGGCGAGACGACGCTGGAAACGGATCATCGTGGCCATGGCTCAGGCCTCCTTCGGCGCCGCGGCGGCAGCGGCGGCGGCTTCGCGGAGCCGGCCGAGCACGTCGTTGACGGGACCGTCGGCGATGATCCGGCCGCCATCGATCACCAGCAGGCGGTCGACGATGTTGAGCATCTGGTGGCGGTGGGTGGCGACGACTAAGGTCTGCTCGGGCCGGAGCGCGGTCTTGAGCTTGTCGATGAAATAGGCCTCGGTCTGGCTGTCCATCGCGCCGGTCGGCTCGTCGAGGAAGAGGAGCTTGCTGTCGCTGACCAGCGCCCTGGCGAGCACCAGCAAAGCGCGCTGGCCGCCCGACAGCAAGGCCCCGCGCTCACCCACCGGAAGATCGAAACCGGCCGCGTCGCGCGACAGGAAGATGTCCGCGCCCGAACGACGGACCGCGTCGACCAGCTCCTCGTCGGAGGCGCGCGCCCCGCCCAGCAGGAGGTTGTCGCGGACCGACCCCGAGAAGAGCTCGCTGTCCTGGCCGACGAAGCGGAAGGCGTCGCGCAGCTGGTGCGGGTGATATTGGCGGCTGTCGAGGCCATCGACTGTCAGCACGCCGTCGGTCGGCGCATAAAGGCCGCACAGCAGCCGGCCCAGCGTCGACTTGCCCGAAGCGACCCGGCCGATGATGCCGATCTTCTCGCCCGGGCGGATGACGAGATTGACGTCGCTGAGGCTGTCGCGCGCCGCGGTCGGATAGCGGAAGCCGACATGCTCGAGCGCGATGTCGCCGCTGCGGATCTCGGGCACGATCGAGCGCGCCGCGCTGACTCGTTCATCGCCGCTTTCCATCATCCGCTGGAGGCTGGCGAGCGTGGTGAAGGCCTGCTTGCCGCGGGTAATGAGGAAGGCGAACTGGCCGACCGGCGAGAGGGCGCGGCCGGCGAGCATGACGATCGCGATGATCGCGCCCATGCTCATCTCGCCGGCATTGAACAGGTAGAAGCCGCCGATCAGCAGGCCGATCGAGATGATCTGCTGCGACAGGCTGGCGAGATTGACCGCCACCGCGGTCAGCCGCCGCATCTTCTCCTGGGTGCCCGCGGTCATGTCGGCGAGACGGCGCCAGCGGCCGAGCATCTGGCCCTCGGCGCGCTGCGCCTTGAGGGTCTCGAGACCGGAAATGGATTCGACCAGCACGCTGTGCTGCAGGCTCGAGTCCGCCTGGCTGTCGAGCGCGGCCTGGTTCATGCTGCGCTGGAGGCTCATGCCCGCCAGCAGCATCACGCCGATCCCGACGATCGGGACCAGCACCAGCCAGCCCGCCAGCACGGTGATCAGCACCAGGAACACGAACAGGAACATGATGTCGACCGCGAGGACGACCGTGGTCGAGGCGAAGAAGTCGCGGACCATCTCATATTCGCTGACCCGCCGGGCCATGGCGCCCGTGCTCCCCGCCCGCTCGGCGAGGGGGATGTTCATGATCTTCTCGAACAGTTTCTGGCTGAGCTTCGCATCGAGCTTGCGGCCGACCTCGTCGATCAGCTGCGCCCGGGCGAGCCTGAGCATGAAGTCGAGCGCGAGGGCGAGCAGCACGCCGAGCGCCAGCACCCACAGGGTCGGGATCGCCTTGTTGGGGATCACCCGGTCGTAGACGTGCATGGTGAACAGCGGCACGGCGAAGGCGAGGAGGTTGACCACCAGCGCCGCCAGCAGGACGGGCCGAAGCTCGCCGCGGATCTTGTTCACCTCGCTCCAGAACCAGTGGACACGCTTGGCGCGGTCCCACGGCCGCTCGCCGGCGCGCTCCTGCGTGGGATCGGCCTCGACGTGGACCGCCCGGCCGGTGAAATATTGCTCGACCTCAGCCGTGTTGACCCACATCGGCTCGGCCGCGCCGGGAACGAAGACCAGCGCCTCGCGGCCGTTCAGCTCGTTGAGGACGAGGGCCCGGTCGTCCTCGAGTTCGAGGATCGCCGGCAAGCGGTTGCTCGGCCAGCCCTTTAGGTTGCGGGTCAGCGGCTGACCGCGCATGCCGACCTGCTCGAGCGCCGGTTCCACCTGGTGGAAGGGCAGCAGGCCGCTTGAATTGAGCGCCAACCCGGCGCGCAGCAGGACGGGCGACGACGGCCGGTCCGCTGCGCGCGCGAGATAGGCAAGACACTCTAGGACGGGGTCGAGCGCCTCGTTGGACGAGGCTTCCACCAGATTGACGAAACTCAACTTACCATCCTCTCGCGGCTACGCTTACTGGCCGGTCGCGGCAGGCTCGACGGGAGCGGCCGCGGCAGCGGCATTGCCCGAGGCCGGACGCGGGGTCGCGCCGACGTCGCGCGGATCGGCAGGCGGACCCATGACCGGGTAGCGCAGGCTGTTCTCCTGGCGATCGCTCGCCGGGACCGCGCGCACCTTGTAGCGGCCACGAAGATCGCTGTAGGCGCCCTGCGGCATGTCGACGCCCAGCGCCTCGACCAGCTTGTTGGCCGCGGCGAGCACCCGATACTGGGCGAACAGGCGGCTCATCCGCGCGGTCTCGGCCTGGGCCTGGACGTTCTGGCGGGTGTTCTGCGCGTCGAGCACGTCGAGCAGCGAGCGGCGGCCGACGTTGAACTGCTCGCGGTAGCTGAGCAGCAGGTCGTCGCTGATCCGGCTCTGGTTCTCGAGCTCGCCGACCAGGCGCTGCTGGTTCTGCAAGCGGCTCCAGGCCGAGCGGGCGTCCTCTTCGGCGCGGCGCTGGGTCTCGAACAGGCGGGCGTGGGCCTCGTCGGCGCGGCGCTGCTGCTCGCGGACATTGGCTTCCTTGATGCCGCCGTTGGTCAGCGTCCAGCGGAGCACCAGATTGGCCTGGAGGTCGCGAGTGTTGCCGGCAAAGCCGTCGACGTCGTTGCCGACCCGCGCGCGGGCCTCGGCATTGAGCTTGGGACCGACGTCGCTGCGGGCCGAGCGGATGACTTCACGCGCGGTCGAGAGATCGGCGATCGCCTCCTGGACGCGCGGGTTGTTGTCGCGGGCCAGTGCCTCGGCGTCGGCGAGGGTCGCCGGCATCTGCGCAGAAAGGTCGGGCGGCACCGAGACGCTGTCGATCGGCATGCCGGTCAGGGTCTGGAAGGCGATGGCGGCGGTCTCGAGGTCCTCGCGGGCCTCGGTCACGCGGGCCCGGGCCGACTGCAGGCGCTCTTCGGCCTGCTGCTGGTCGGCGATCGAGATCGAGCCCTGCTGGACGCCCTGGCGAAGATCGCCGGCGAGCTTCTCATGGAAGGCGACATTGTCTTCCGCGATCGCGACCAGCCGCTGCTGGAGCAGATAGTCGATGTAGTTGCGCGAGATGTTCAGCGCGACGAACTCGCTGCGCTCCTCGATGCGGGCGGCGGCGGCGTCGGTGCGGCTCGCCTGGCGGCGGATCTCGGCGTTGCGGCCGCCGGCATCGACCAGCAGCTGGTCGAGCACGAGCTCGCCTTCGACGGGCTTGAGCAGCTGGTCGCCGAGGCCGATCCGGCGACGGCTGGGATTGCGCAGTTCGCGCAGGCCGGCCGAGGCGCGCAGGTCGATCCGGGGATGCCACAGGCCGCGGGCCTGGTTCAGCTCTTCCATGGTCGCTTCGCGGTTGTGCACCGCCTGGCGGATTTCGGGATTGCTCTGGAGGGCGGCCTGGACCGCCGAGCGGAGATCGACCGCATAGGCCGGGGCGGCGCTCACGAGCAGCGCGCCCGGAACGATCAGCATCCAATTCTTCAAGGTCATAACTCCCCCTTCTGGTCTAAAAAGCGGAGCAGAGCGCCCGTCCACTGGCGCCCTGCCCTGCCTCGGGTCATTTAGCCGTTGGCAACCGGCTGAACCGCGTCAGGATGAAGCGCTGGCGCATCCATTGCCGCGGCAAGTCCGGGGAACGAAGCCCCGAAGTGGCCACCGTCCCACGACGGAACAGCGTGGTTGAGCTGGGTTGCCAGCTCCGCCAGACCGCCGCCGCCGCCCGCGCCGCCAGCGAACACGGCCGCTTCCTGGCCGGGCTGATGCTGGACCGGATCGGCGAGCTTGATGGCCGCGTCGATCAGCTGGTTGAGGTCCGGACCCTGCGCCGCGCCGCCCGAAAGGGCATCGGCGAGCACCTGGCCGAGGACCGGACTCTGCTGGATCGGGCCCGCGCCGCCGCCCTGCAGACCGGCGAGCAACGCCAGCTGGTCCGCGCTCGGCAGGTGGAGCTCGCCGCCGCCGGACAGGAGCGGATGCGCCATGTCGCGGATCGCTGCATTGAGCTCGGTGCCCTGGTCGAGCGCGAAGGCCGGGCTGCCCTGATTCGCCGGCTGGGCGAGATCGAGGAAGGCCTGGTGCTGCTCGGCCGCACCGAAGTGCTGCGTGCCGCTGCTGCTGACCTTGCCGGCGAGCGACCATTCGGCTTCGTGCGTCAGGAGCGAGAGCTGGCTGTGGAAGGCCTGCTCGCCCGCCGGCAGATGCACCAGCCCCGAGGCGTGGGTCTGGGTCGCGTCGATCATGCCATCTGCCGCAACCTTGCCCACCACCGCATTGCTGAGCGGCGAGGCGGCAGCCTGGGTCGCGCCGAGGGCAGCCGCAGCGGCGAAGGCGGCGATCAGGGTCGCGGCCGTATTCCCGCCGATGCCTTCGCTGACCTTGGCCGCTTCGGTGCTCTGGCCGACCCGGAAGATCGCGTCCTGGGCCAGACCCGTCACGCCGTTCCGGACGAAGCTGGACGAGCTTGCGATCGAGACATCGCCATTGGCAGCCGATCCGCTGACGCCGTCACCGACCAGACTGATCGAGGTGATGCCGAGTGCCGCAAGGGACTTCACTTCGCCGGCATCGGCGACCCCGTTGCTGTTGGCGTCCTGCCAGACACTGAACTTGGCGAAGTCGGCGTCGCTCGCATCGAGCGTGTCGCCATATTGCGCCCGCAGCGCCTGCAGGTCGGTGACCGCGCCGTTGCCGAACACGAACTCACCCGAACCGCTCACGGTGCCGTTGCCGTCGGCATCCCGGACGAGGATGCCGTCCTGCGCGCCGACCCAGGCGGTCGCTTCCTTCGTGCCGTCGCCATTATAGTCGTAAGCGACGCCGGCGGCGGCCGAGAGGTAGCTGATGTGGCCGTCGTGATTGAGGTCGAGTGCGATCGGCGCCACCGCCGTCGAGGGCGTGTTGCCGTCCTTGACGTTGATGGTGAAGCTGGTGCTGGCGGTATCGCCGTCACCGTCCGCGACCTGCACCGTCACCGGGATGGTGAAGTCGGTGTTGCTCGACTGCACGCCGACCGACACGAGGTCGACCTTGCCGCCGCCGCCACCGACGCTCACCGCAAACATCTCGATGTCCGCGATGATCTTCCCGGCCGGTGCCGTGTAAGTCCACAGGCCGGTCACATTGGCGGAAGGCACTGCTGCCGACACGAAAGTCCCATCGGTGAAGTGGACCACGTAGCGGATGTCGGCGGACGAACTGTAGCCGATGAACTCGTAAGTTGCCGTGCTGATGTTCGGCAGACCCGGATTTGCAGGCGGCACGAACCCGCCCGGACCGTCCGGGTCGTCGAGCGCGCCCTGGCTGAAGTCCCAGTTGAAAAATTCGCTGTTGTTGAAGTTGTTGTTGTCGATACCCCAACCGGCGGTGGAGCCGTTCACGCCCGCGCTCGTGAGACCACTGGCCGCGCCCGTGCTCTGCCAGGTAGCAAGATTGAACCCGGCGCCCGTCTGGTAGCCCGACACCACCGCCAGCGGCTGCCCGCCGGCGCCACTCACGTCACTGAGGACCTGGAAGCCGGTCGGGCCTGCGCCGAAGGACGACGAACCGCCCACCGCCACGTTCACGACCGTTCCGTCGAGCGGCTTGATGAGGTCGAAGGTGTACCGGCCCGAGGCGCCGGCGTTCGGATCGATGGTGATCGTGAACACCGCCTCGCCCGCATCGACGTTACCATTGGCGTTGGCGTCGGTGTAGGCGGTCAGCACATTGCCGGCCTGCTTGGTCGTCAGTGGGACACCGCCCGAGGTCAGGCCGGTCACGTTGGCGGTGATGGTCGAGCTGGCGAACCCGTCGGCCCCCGAGTGGAGGTAGAGGGTGCCGGTCGACACCGCACTGGCGGGAATGTTGTTGGCGGTCGCATTCTGCGCTGCCTGGGTGAAACTCGGAGCGTCATCGACGAATTGAATTTGCCCGCCAATGCCGACGGAAGCCGAGCTCGTGTCCCCGTCCTTGTCGGTCGCGGTCACCGTCGCAAGCAGCGCGCCGTTGGCGATCGACACCGTGTCATTAGGGTCCGCCGCGTTCGAATGCTGGATCGACAGATATTCGACCGTGCTTACCTTACCGGTGGAATCGATGGCGACCGCGAAAGCTGCGGCGCCTCCCGAGCTTCCGACGCGGCCGACGATCACGTCGCCTTCCTTGAACAGGAAAATCGACTGGCCCTCGGTGGTCTTGAGGCCGGAATCGACGCCGCTGCTCGAGAGGCTGAGGCTGTAGGTGATCGAGCCAGCGCCATCGGCGCCCAGGTTCGTGCCGGTCGAGGCGACGATCGCATTGGCGTTGGTCGCGAACTGGCCGCCGGGCAGGTCGGGATCGACCCCCTTGTTGAGGATGCCTGCGAACGCGGCCAGCGGACCGGTCACGTCGTTGGAGCCGGCCTGGTTGCCCGCGCTCTCGTCGAGGATGACCGCCTGGCCGGTCTTCACGATGCTGGCCGACGGACCATCGTCCTGGAACACGAGGTTCTGACCGATATTGGCGACGGCCGTGGCGCTGTCGCCGTCCTTGTCGGTGACCGTCGCGGTCAGCGTGACCAGGTTGTCGGCCGACAGGGTGGTGCTGTCATTGGCGTTGGCCGCGTCCGGGTGGACCACCGCGCGGATCTGGTCGAGCGTCACATTGCCGCTCGCGTCGACCGCGACGGTGAAGGCCAGCGCGCCGGCGGCAGTGCCGACATGACCTTCGACGACACCGCCGTTCAGGACCAGGACGATCGCCTGCCCGGTCGCCGTGTCGACAAGGCCGCTGGCCGTGCCGTTACCGCCGGTGACGCCGAGCTGGTAGGTCACCGCGCCGGCGCCGTCGGCACCGAAGGCCGAGGTGAAGACCGCCGCGAAGCTGGCCGACGCGTTGTTGGCGAGGTTGGTCTCGTCGACCGTCAGGGTCGGCTGGGTCGCCGAGGCGCTGATCGAGGGGCCGTCGTCCTGGAACACGAGGTTCTGGCCGATGTTCGCCACCGCCGTGGCGCTGTCGCCATCCTTGTCGGTGACGGTCGCGGCCAGCGTGACCAGATTGTCGGCCGACAGCGTGTTGCTGTCGTTCGGATTGGTTGCGTCGGGGTGAACCACCGCGCGGATCTGGTCGAGGGTGACCGCACCGCTCGAATTGACGCTCACGGTGAATGCCAGCGCACCGGCGGCAGTGCCGACATGGCCTTCGACGACACCGCCGTTCAGGACCAGGACGATCGGCTGCCCGGTCGCGGTATCGACGAGGCCGCTGGCCGTGCCGTTGCCGCCCGTGATGCCAAGCGCGTAGGTCACCGCGCCGGCGCCGTCGGCACCGAACGCCGAGGTGAACACGCTGGCGAAGCTCGCCGTGGCATTGTTCGCGAGATTGGTCTCGTCGACCGTCAGGGTCGGCTGGGTCGCCGAGGCGCTGATCGAGGGACCGTCATCCTTAAACACCAGGCTCTGGCCGATGTTGACCACCGCCGACGACGAGTCGCCGTCCTTGTCGGTGATCGTCGCGGTCAGTGCCACGAGATTGGCGGCCGACAGCGTGACCGGATCGTCCGGATTGGCGGCGTTCGGGTGGACCACCGCGCGGATCTGGTCGAGCGTCACGTTACCGCTGGAGTCGACCCCGACGGTGAAGGCGAGCGCGCCGGCTGCAGTGCCGACGTGGCCTTCCACCACATTGCCGTTGAGCACGAGGACGATCGACTGGCCGGTGGCGGTGTCGACCAGCCCACTCGCCGTGCCGTTCCCGCCGGTGATGCTGAGCTGGTAGACGATGTTGCCCGCCCCATCCGCACCATAGGAGCTGGTGAAGAGGCTCGCGAAATTCGCGGTCGCATTGGTCGCCAGATTGGTCTCGTCGACCGTCAGGCTCGGCGGACTGCCGACCAGGTTGATCGAGGGGCCGTCGTCGAGGAAGATCAGGTTCTGGCCGATGTTGGCCGTCGCCGCCGCCGAATCACCGTCCTTGTCGGTGATGGTGGCGGTCAGCGTGACGAGGTTGTCCGCGGACAGCGTCGCCGGATCATTCGGATTGGCGGCATTGGCGTGCACCACCGCGCGGATCTGATCCAGCGTGACGACACCCGCGCTGTCGACGCTGACCGTGAAGGCAAGCGCCCCCGCGGCGGAGCCGACATGGCCCTCGACCACGCTGCCATTGAGAACCAGGACGATCGACTGACCGGTCGCCGTATCGGTAAGGCCGCTGGCGACACCGTTGCCGCCGGTGATCCCGAGCGCATAGCTCAGCGTGCCGGGCCCGTCGGCGCCGAAGGCCGTGGTGAAGACCCCGGCGAAATTGACCGAAGCATTGGTGGCCAGGCTGGTCTCGTCGACCGTCAGGTCCGGCTGGGTTGCCGAGGCGATCGCCGTGGGCGAGTCGTCGTTGACGTTGATCGTCAGGGTGCCCGGCGCCGTGTCGCCGTCGACGTCGCTGACGACGTAGTTCAGCGTGAAGGGCTGGGTGTTCTCGTTGCCGCCGGCCGCATGCGGAAGCGGCAGGTTCTGGGTCACCGTATAGGCGCCCGTCGCGCTGTTCAGCGTGACGGTCACATAGGTGATTCCGCCCTGCTGGATCAGGATCCCGCCCGCGCCATTCGAGACGTAGCTGAAGCCTGCCGGCGCGCCGGTCAGCGCGAGCGACCAGGTCAGCGCACCGTCGCCGCCCGAGCCCGCGAGGGTCCCGGTGAGGTTGGCGGTGTCGGGGCTGACGTCGCCGGTGCCGCCCGCGATGCCGCCCGCCAGGGCGTCGTCGTCGAGCAGGACCACCGCGTTCGGACCCGTGACCGGAGCCGCATCGCCGATGTTGATGGTCAGCGTCGCGGTCGCCTGGTCGCCGTCGCCGTCCCGGATCGTGTAGGTGAAGACGTCGGTGACATTGCCCGGCGAGCCATCGGCGCGGAGGTAGCTGTAGCTGCCGTCGGCGTTGATCGTCAGCGTGCCATATTGGCCGACGACGACGTAGTTGTTGCTGCCGTCGGCGCTGGTGTCGGTGTTGGCCGGCACGTTGTTGCTGGCGATACCGACCACGACGGCGCCGTCCGCTCCCTGGACGTCCTTGACGCCATCGGTTGCGTTCGCGTCGCCGCCGACCTTGTCGATGCCCGTGATGACGTTGCCGGTCGCCGGCAGGTTGCTGCCGCCCGCGATCGAGTCGACGTCGTTGAAGGCGGTCGGCGCATCGTCCTTGATGACGATGACGAGGTTGCCGTTGCTGCTGTCGCCGTCGAGGTCGGTGACCACCAGCGGGAAGCTGGCATTGGTATCGCCGCCGTTGACCGCCTGGTTGCCGATCGTGTTGTCGTTCAGCGTGTAGGTGTAGCTGATCGAGCCGACACCGGTCGCCGCATTGTAGCTGACGCCGGTGACGACGAGCGTCTGGCCGGTGTTGCTGACGATGGTCTGCGGATAGGTGCCGCTCAGCGTCACGCCGCCGAGGCTGATCGAGGCGACGCCGTCCTTCGAGACGAAGCCGATGGTGCCGATGACGGCTTCCGAAGCATCGCTGTTGTTGGTGCCGTTACCGTCGGCGATCTCGCCCGAACCGGGCTGCTCCGACCCGCGGATCGGGAGACCCTTCTCGAAGACAGTGGTGGTGGCACCACCCGCCGGCGGGATGTCGAGCGTGACCGGCGAATCGCCGATGCTGATCACCAGATTGGCGTTGCTGGTGTCGCCGTCGCCGTCCTGCAACTGATAGTTGAAGGTGTCGGTGACGCCGCCCGGGGTGCCAGTATTGCGGACGTAGCTGTAGCTGCCGTCGGCCTTGATCGTCAGCACGCCATACTGGCCGTTGACGACGAGGTTGCCGCTGCCGTCGAAGGTCGAGTCCGAGCTGCCGCCAAAGCCGGTCACGCTGACCAGCGTCGCATTGTCGGCGCCGACCGTATCCTTGCCCGCCGCACCCGAGGTGGTGCCGACGCCGCTGATGACGTTGCCGAGTTCGGGGCCGTAGGTCCCGGCGGCCACGGCATCGGTGTCGTTGCGCGCGGTCGGCGCATCGTCGACGATGGTGATCGTCAGCGTGTCGCTGGCGGTCTGACCGTCCACGTCGGTGATGGTGACGGCGATCGGGTCGGTGGTGCTGGTCCCCGCGACCAGCAGATTGTCCTTCAGCGTGTAGCTGTAGCCGATCGAGCCCGCGTTGATGCTGGTTATGGTCAGCAGGCCCTCGCCGGTGTCGATCACCTGGTTCACCGCGGTGACGGTGACGCCGTTGATGGTGATCACCGCCGGGCCATCGCCCTGCGTGAAGCTGATGCTGCCGGTGGTCGTCTCGCTGGGATCGCCATTCGCGCCCGCCGCGGCTTCCTCGCCCGAGCCCTCGGGCTCGCCGCCGTTGCGGGTCGGGAGACCGGCTTCGTAGACGATGGTGCCCGGCGCATTGAGATCGGGCGCGTTGATCGTCGGCGGAGTGTTGCCGATGCTGATCGTCAGCGTGGCGGTGCTCGTGTCGCCGTCGCCGTCCTTCAGCACATAAGTGAAGGTGTCGCTGACGCCGCCGGGGGTGCCGGGATTGCGCACGTAGCTGTAGCTGCCGTCGGCCTTGAGCGTCAGCACGCCATATTGGCCGTTGACGACGAGGTTGCCGCCGACGTCGAAGCTGTCGTCGGTGCTGCCGCCAAAGCCGGTGACACTGGCGACCGCCGCATTGTCGGCGCCGACGGTGTCCTTGCCGGCCGCGCCCGAGGTGGTGCCGACGCCGCTGATAACGTTGCCGAGTTCGGGGCCGTAGGTCCCGGCGGCCAGTGCGTCGGTGTCGTTGCGCGCGGTGGGCGCGTCGTCGACGATGGTGATCGTCAGCGTGTCGCTGGCGGTCTGGCCATCCTGGTCGGTGATGGTGACCGGGATCGGATCGGTCGTGCTGACGCCCGAAACCAGCAGATTGTCCTTGAGCGTGTAGCTGTAGCCGATCGAGCCCGCATTGATGCTGGTGATCGTCAGCAGGCCCTCGCCGGTGTCGATCACCTGGTTCACCGCGGTGACGGTGACGCCGTTGATCGTGATCGTCGCCGGACCGTCGCCCTGGGTGAAGTTGATCGTGCCGGTGGTGGTCTCGCGCGGGTCGCCATTGGCGCCGGCCGCGGCTTCCTCGCCCGAGCCTTCGGGCTCGCCGCCATTGCGGGTCGGGAGACCGGCCTCGTAGACGATCGTGCCCGGCGCGCCGAGGTCGGGCGCGTCGAGGGTCGGCGGGGTGTTGCCGATGCTGATGGTCAGCGTCGCATTGCTGGTGTCACCGTCGGTGTCGCGCAGCGTGTAGGTGAAGACGTCGCTGACGCCGCCGGGGGTCCCGGCGTTGCGGACGTAGCTGTAGCTGCCGTCGGCCTTGAGCGTCAGCACGCCATACTGGCCGTTGACGACGAGGTTGCCGGCGCCGTCGAAGCTTGAGTCCGAGCTGCCGCCGAAACCGGTGACCGACGAGATGCTGGCGCCGTCGCGGCCCTGCGTGTCGGCGCCTGCCGCGCCGCTGGTGGTGCCGGCGCCGGTCAGGACGTTGCCCGTCTCCGGCCCGTAGGTGCCGGCGGCGATGGCGTCGGTGTCGTTACGGGCAATCGGGCCGTCGTCCTGGATCTGGAAGATGCCCTTGCTGACGTCCACGTCGCTCGAGTCGAAGTCGCCGTCGCTGTCGGTGACCGTCTGGCGGACGATCAGCGCGCCGTCGACCGCGTTGAGGATCGCCGCTTCGTCATAGCTCGCGCCCGGGGTGGGGTTCCACACCGGCTGGAGCTGGGTGAAGGTGACGATGCCGGTCGCCGGATCGATGGCGATGGTGAAATAGTCCACCCCGCCAGCCGAACCCGTGATAACGTTGCCGGCCTGGTTGAGGACGATCTGCGTCCCCTGGCCGATGCCGTCGCCATCGGCATCCGACACGTCGCCGCCCTGCAGCGCATACATGCCGCTCGCAACGTTGGTGCCGTTGAGGACGAGCGAATAGACCGTGCTGCCAGCGCCGTCGGCACCGTAGCTCACGGCGGCGAAGTTGCCGGCGAAGTTGGCGGTGACGGTGGCGAGGCCGTTCGGCGCGCCGGCACCCGACGTGTCGCTGCCGACCGGCTGGGTCTCGTCGAGGATGAGGGTCGGCGCGCCCTTGTCGGCAAGGCTGCTGTTGGGGCCGTCGTCGCGGAAGACGATGAGATTGCCGATCGGCGCCGAACCCGAGGCGGTGTCGCCGTCGAAGTCCTTGATCGTGACCGTGGCGTTGATCAGCCCGGACAGGTCGAGCGCATCGTCATAGGCCGCCGCCGTGCTGCCATCGACATTGTGCTCGAGCGGCACATTCTCCGTGACGGTGATGGTGCCATTGGCGTTGATCGTGACGGTGAAGGCGGTCTTGACGCCGCTGCCGTCATTGTAGGTGCCGGTGATGACGTTCGAGGCGGTCTGCACCAGGGTGATCGCATAATCGCCCTGCGCGGTCTTGAGCGGGGTCGCCCCGCCGCCGACGATGCTGATCGAATAACTGGTCGACCCCGAGGCCGCCGGGCCGTCGGCACCGAAGGTCAGGGCCGAGCCGCTGATCACGGCGCCCGCGCTGGTGGCGGTGATCGGGAAGCCCGCCGGGCTGCCCGCGCTGGTCTCGTCGAGCACGACCCCGCGGCCGACGCTGACTTCTCCGAGCGACGGACCGTCGTCGGTGAAGCGCAGGTTGGCGCCGATCTGGACGGACTGGCTGCTGGTGGCGCTGTCGCCGTCCTTGTCGGTGATGGTCGCGGTCGCGTTCAGCGTGACGAGATTGTCGGCGAGGCTGATCAGCTGGTCGTTGAACGGTGCCGCCGTCGCGCTCGGATCGGCGTTGGTGTGGTCGATCTGGCTGTACTGGGTGAGGGTCACCACGCCCGTCGAGCTGACCGACACGTCGAACACGGTGTTGGCGGCGGAAACGCCGGCCTGGGTGGTCGCGGTCGAGGCGACGACCTTGCCGCCGATCGAGTAGAGGTTGATCGCCACGCCGCCTTGGGTCAGCCCCGAGGCGCCGCCCGGCGTGCCGAGCGAGTAGCTGATCACCCCGGCAGTGCCGAGGCCATCGGCGCCCGCCGACTGGCTGAGCGAGAAGACGCCGCCGAAATTGGCGCTGGTCTGGGCGCTGTCGGTGCCCGCGCCGCGGCTGTCGAAGTCGTCGGTGGTGAGCGTCACTCCGGCGTCCGCGCCGGCGTTGATCGCGATGGTCGGCGTGTCGTCGTCGACATTGACCTGGAAGGTGCCCGCCGCCTGGTCGCCGTCACTGTCGGTGACGGTGTAGCTGAAGGTGAAGACGACATTGTTCTCGGCGTCGCCCGGCGCGTGCAGGATCGGCGCATTCTCGGTCACCGTATAGGCGCCGGTCTGGGCGTTGACGGTGACGGTGAGGACGGTGACCCCGTTCTGCTGCACCAGGATCGAGCCGTTCGGGCCCGAGACGTAGGTGAAGCCCGCTGGGGCGCCCGCCGTGGACAGCGCGAAGGTAAGCTGACCGTCGCCGCCCGAGCCCGACAGGATGCCCGAGGCATTGACGCTGTCGGGATCGTCCCCGGTGCCGCCCGGATTGCCGCCCTGGAGGGCGTCGTCGTCGAGCTGGATCAGCGGGTTGGCGCCGACCTCGGGATTGCGGTCGACCGGCTGGAAGACTTCCTGAAAGTCGGGCGGACGATAGCCGAGGTCGGTCGGCGGGAGGAGATCGCCGAGCGGATTGCCCGGATCGAGCGGGCGGACCGGCTCGATGAAGTTGCCGCCGCTCGACTGCGGCACGCCGCTCGCCGGACGCGGCTCCTGGTCGATCAGCAGCGCCGCAAGGTTGGTCGAGGGCACTTCGACGTCGTTGATGACGAGCTGCGGCACGAACACCGCGCCGTCGACGATCAGCATCTGCGAGCCGTCGGGCAGCATGACGAGGAGGTCGCGACCGACGATCCGGATGTCGCTGAGCTCGACGCCCGCGGGAAGGACGACGACGCCGTCGGGGCCGGGGATGATGCGCTGGGCATCGGCCTTCACGACCGCCTGGGTCTTGCCGATCTCGATAGTCAGCCGGGCCTGGCTGGTCGCCCCCGAGGCGTCGGCCAGGGTGTAGGTGAAGGTGTCGCGGCTGTTTTCGGGCGTGTTCGCCTTGGCGGTGTAGCTGTAGTCGCCCCGCGCGTTGAGGGTGAGCGTCCCATGCTCGCCCTCGACCTGGAGGCGTCCGCCCGCGAAGCTGCTGTCGCTGCCGGCGGCACCGGCCACGGCGGTGACCTTGGCACCCGCCGCGGTATCGGCCCCGGCCGCGCCCGTCTCGGTCCCGGCGCCGGTGATCACATTGCCTGTGGCCGGCCCGCGGTCACCCGCGGCCAGCTGGTCGGCATCGTCCCGCGCGGTCGGCCCTTGGTCCTGAAACGACCCGGACAGCGAAGCATCTTCGTAGCGCATCTTTCACCCTTCGATCGGTTGGCCGATGGTCCCCACCACCGGTCCCCAGTGCCCATGCGTTTACCGAGAGTCTGCCGAATGCCGTTGAATGGCCAAGGTTAACGACGGAGCCCCAGTTCGCGTGTAACGAGGAAAAGAACCACGACATTGATGTCATTGGCAAGTCAGCGGCTCCGATCCGCGAGTCTGGGGCGCCCCTTTCACGGTCCTCGCGGCAAGTCTTGTTTGGTTAACGTTTTGAGACATGCCAATCAAAAAGCGTTTTTCATATCGCATTATTCGAAGCTAATTGCGGCTAGTCTTTCCTGATTGGCCGAGATACGCGAGTAAACGGTGCAGATTGGAATCGTCATTACCCGGCCATTTCCTGCGCCTCCCACGGCCGGACAGGACATTTACGGTATGTTAAGGATTTTTGTTTAATGCCACCCGATCCGGATGTTGTCGTTCCACTGACTCGGGCGGCCATCCCAAGAATCTTTTGAGTGGCGTCCCGAAACGGGAAGAAGCCGCGATTTTCTGCCCCATGCCGCCGCGACTCGGGGACCGGCTTGCACGCCGGACGGCGCCGCTCCATCGTCCGCCGGGTGACTTCCGCATCCATTCCAAACCATTGGCCGCAGGACCTCATCGAGGCTGCGATGGCGATGAACCGAAACCGGCTCGACATCGCCGAGCGGCTGCTCAAGGCCCGGCTGCGGACCAACTCCGACGATCCGCGCGCGCTCAGGATGCTGGCCGAGGTCGCAGGCCGGATCGGCCGCCTCCACGACAGCGAGGCACTGCTCCGCCATGCGCTCGCCGTCGCCCCCGGTTTCCAGGCCGCCCGCGCCAACCTCGCGCTCGTGCTCGGCCGCCTCGGCCGTCCGCAGGAAGCTTTGCCGCTGCTCGACGAGCTCCTCGACCACGAGCCCGAGACGCCGAACCACCTCAACCTCAAGGCGGCGACGCTCGGCCGGCTCGGCGACTTCGAAACGGCGATCGACACCTATCGCAAGGTGCTCGAGGAAATTCCGGGGCAGCCCAAGGTCTGGCTCAGCCTCGGCCACATGCTCAAGACCGTCGGCCGGCTCGACGAGGGCATCGCCGCCTATCGCGAGGCGATCGCCCTCCGCCCCACCCTCGGCGAAGCCTGGTGGAGCCTCGCCAACCTCAAGACCGTCCGCTTCGACGACGACGACCTCGCCGCCATGGGCGCGGCGCTCGAGGCCGCGGACATCACGCCCGAGGACCGCTTCCACCTCGAGTTCGCGCTCGGCAAGGCCCATCACGACCTCGGGCAACATGACCGCGCCTTCGGCTATTATGCCGCCGCCAACGCCCGCCGCCGCGAGCACCAGCCCTATCGCGCCGCCGACACCAGCACGATCGTCGACGCCAGCATCGAGACCTTCACCGCCGATTTCTTCGCCGCGCGCACCGGCGCCGGCTGCGCGGCCGCCGATCCCATCTTCATCCTCGGCATGCCGCGCTCCGGCTCGACCCTGCTCGAGCAGATCCTCGCCAGCCACAGCCAGGTCGAGGGCACCACCGAGCTTCCCGACCTCCCCGCGCTGGCGCGCAGGAAGCGCGGCTATCCGCGCTCGGTCGCCGACTGGTCCGCGGACGAGCTGGCTGCGCTCGGCCAGGAATATCTCGAGCGCACCGCGGTGCAGCGCCGGACGGCGAAGCCGCGCTTCATCGACAAGCTGCCGAACAACTGGCTGTTCACGCCCTTCATCCACCTGATCCTGCCCAACGCGACGATCGTCGACGCCCGCCGCCACCCGCTCGGCTGCTGCCTGTCGAACTTCCGCCAGCATTTCGCGCGCGGCCAGGCCTTCACCTACGACCTCGCCGACATGGGCCATTATTACGCCGACTATGTCCGGTTGATGGGGCATGTCGACCGCGTGCTTCCCGGGCGGGTGATCCGCGTCGTCTACGAGGAAATGGTCGCCGACCCCGAGGCCAACATTCGCCGCCTGCTCGACCGCGCGGGCCTTCCGTTCGAGCCCGCCTGCCTCGACTTCCACAAGACCGAGCGCGCGGTCCGCACCCCCAGCAGCGAACAGGTCCGCCGTCCGATCTATCGCGACGCCGCCGAGGAATGGCGGGCCTACGACGCGCATCTGCAGCCGCTCCGCGACGCGCTAGGGGCCGTGATCGACCATTATCCTGACGCACCGCCGCCACAGCAACCCGGAAAGACTGTGGAGCGCAGTTGACATTGCCCGCCGTCGCGGCAGCAATACGCCGGTTGAGAATAGGGGGGACATCATGAAGCTTCACGGCGCGCCGGCTCGGCTGGCGCTTGCTCTGCTTGCCGGCACCGCGCTCAGTCAGCCGGCCTTCGCTCAGAGCGGTCCCAATGACACGCCGCCCACCCCCGAGGCGCAGGCCGCCAGCGACGGGCAGGAGGCCGACACCAGCGAGATCGTGGTCACCGCGCAGAAGCGCGAGGAGAATCTCCAGAACGTGCCGATCTCGATCCAGGCGATCGGCACCCGCCGGCTCGACCAGCTCGGCATCGCCAATTTCGAGGAATATACCAAGCAGCTGCCCTCGGTCTCCTTCCAGACCGCGCAGCCGGGCGTGACCGTGGTCTACATGCGCGGCGTCGCGACCGGCGGCGACGGCAACCACTCGGGCTCGCTGCCGAGCGTCGGCACCTATCTCGACGAGCAGCCGGTCACGACCATTGGCGGCACTCTCGACGTTCACATCTACGACGTCGCGCGGATCGAGAGCCTCGCCGGCCCGCAGGGCACGCTCTACGGCGCGTCGAGCCAGGCCGGCACCATCCGCATCATCACCAACAAGCCGCAGCTGGGCGTGACCAGCGGCCGCATCGACGGCGAGGTCAACAAGGTCGCGCACGGCGACTGGGGCGGCAAGCTCGAGGGCATGATCAACCTCCCCGTCACCGACCGCATCGCCTTCCGCGGCGTCGGCTTCTGGCAGCATGACGCGGGCTACATCGACAACATCCGCCGCCCGCGCACCTATTATGAGAATGCCGCCGACCTGCTCGGTTCGCCGGTGCCGGTCGTGGTCGCCGACAATGCGCCTTACGTCGGCAAGGACCTGAACAAGCTCACCACCTATGGCGGCCGCGCGGCATTGAAGGTCGACCTCGACGACAACTGGACCGTCACGCCGACCGTCCTATACCAGAACATGAAGTCGGACGGCTATTTCGGCTATTATCCCGACCTCGGCGAGCTCAAGACCGACCGCTTCTTCGACGAATTCCGCAACGACGAGTTCGTCCAGGCCGCGCTGACGGTCGAGGGCAAGATCGGCAACTGGGACCTGACCTACGCCGGCGCCTACCTCGACCGGAAGACAGCCAGCCTCACCGACTATACCGATTATGCCGATACCTATGACGACCTCTATTCCGAGGCGGGTCTCGGCGGCCTCGCTTATTTCTACTTCCAGGACAGCGCCGGCAATTACATCGACCCGCGCCAGCGGATCGAGGCCAGCGACCACTTCAAGAAGATGAGCCAGGAGCTGCGGATCGCGTCGCCCTCAACGGCTTCGACGCGGTTCATCGCGGGCGCCTTCTTCCAGCGCCAGTCGAACCAGATCTTCCAGGACTATATCATCGACGGCCTCGCCCCGAACCTGTCGGTCAACGGCCGGCCGGAGACCCTGTGGCTGACCCGCCAGGAGCGCATCGACAAGGATTACGCGCTGTTCGGCGAGATCAGCCAGGACATCGGCTCGAAGATCACGCTCACCGCCGGTGGGCGCCTCTTCAAGTTCGACAACTCGCTCTACGGCTTCTTCGGCTTCGGCCGCGACTTCAACGGCCCGCCCTACAACGGCGCCGGCAGCAGCCGGACCGGTGTCGCGGGTTGCTACACCACCACGGGGCAGATCTTCCGCGACAATCCCAATCCGGCGGCGATCATCACCGACGGGCGGATTCCCGGCACCTTCTGCACCAACCTCGCCGACTTCAAGAACGGCAAGCTGGTGCCCAAGCGGAACAAGGGCGACGGCTTCACCCATCGCCTGAACGTCCAGTACAAGCCTTCCGAAGGGCTGATGTTCTACGGCACCTGGTCCCGCGGCTTCCGGCCGGGCGGCATCAACCGCCGCGCCACCGTCCCGCCCTACGATCCCGATTACCTGACCAACTTCGAGGCGGGCTGGAAGGTCAGCCTCGCCGACAATGCGGTGCGCTGGAACGGCGCGGTGTTCACGCAGAAGTGGAAGAAGTTCCAGTACAGCTTCCTCGGCGAGAACAGCTTCACCGAAATCCGCAACGGCTCCGACGCGCGGATCAAGGGCATCGAGAGCGACATCAGCTATGTCGGCGGCGGCCTGACCCTCAATGCCGCGGCGGCCTATACCGACGCCAAGACGCTGAAGACCATCTGCTCGGGCGTCGGCGACGTCGCCCCCTGCGATGCCAGCTTCGTCTCGGCGCCCAAGGGCACGCGCCTGCCGGTCACCCCGCGTTTCAAGGCCTCGGCGACGGCGCGCTATGCCTTCCCGGTCGCCTCCTACAAGGGGCACGTCCAGGTCGGGGTCGCGCACCAGAGCTCGGCCGCGGCGACGCTTCGCCAGGCGATCCAGCTCGTCGGCACGGGCGACATCGTCAATCCCAACGACTATCTCGGCCGGATCCGCGGCTCGACCCTGGTCGACTTCACCGCCGGGCTCGACTTCCGCAAGTTCGAGGCCGAATTCTTCGTCAACAATGTGTTCGACAAATTGAATGACCTGTCGGTGGGCTCGAACTGCGGCAGCTGTTTGCGCCCCGTGATCACCCCGGGCACGCCGCGGACCATGGGCATCCGGCTGGGCGCCCGCTTCTAGTCGGGACATGAAGCCGGCGGGACGTTCGTGCGTTCCGCCGGCATGCCCTGGCAGCCGCAGAGGACCGACCGCAAGAAGACGATCGCGCTCGTCGCGGGGCTGCATCTTGCGCTCGGTGCCGGGCTGGTCCTCGGTCTCGCCGGCGACCCCATCCGCCGGGTGAGCGAGGCGATCACGACTTTCGACGTCGCGCCGCCACCCCCGCCGCCGCCGCCACCGGCCGCGGCCGACGACAGCGCGGCGAAGCGCGAGGCCGGGGCGCCCGATCTCGAGGCCAAGCCGGCCCCGGTGGTCCTCCCGCCCCCGCCCGTCCGCCTTCCCGTTCCCCCGCCGCTCCCCACGGCCCGCGAAAGCGCGCCCGACACCGCCAGCGCGTCCAATGCCGGCGCGGGCCAGGTCGCGGGGCCCGGGCGCGGCGCGAACGGCAGCGGCGACGGCACCGGTGGCGGCGGCAACGGCGGGTCTGGCAGCGGCCCCGGCGGCGGCCTCGGCAGCAATGCCCGGCTCGTCTCGGGCAATCTCAGCCGCGGCGACTATCGCCGGATCCGGGGCTATGGTGCGCCGCGCGGCCAGGCGGTGCTCGCGCTCGAGGTCGGCGCGGACGGACGGGTCAGCCGCTGTCAGCCTTATTCGACCTCCGGCACCCCCGCCCTCGACGGCGAGCTTTGCCGTCTCCTGTCACGCACCCGCTGGGAGCCCGCGCGCGACACGGCCGGGCGGCCGGTTGCGGTCGCCCTGCGCTATGTCGCGACCTGGGACCGCGACTAGCCGCGGGCGAGTTTGGCGCGCGGCCCCGGCATCGTGTCGCGCTTGTAGATGTCGTCGTAGACGGCGACCTCATTCCCGCTCGGCACCGCCGTCAGATAGGTGAGGTAGACCGGGACCGGGGTCGCCAGGGGCACCTTCTGCTCGGGCGCGGCGCCCTTGGGACGAAGCGGCTTGCCATAGAGCCAGGCGCCGAGCCGGCTCGCGGCCTCCAATCGCACGCAGCCGCCGCTGAACAGCCGCGAGGCTTCGCCGAACAATTCGTCCTGCGGCGTGTCGTGAAGATAGATGCCCTGCGCATTGGGGAACATGAACTTCATGTCGCCCATGCTGTTCGAGGGTCCCGGCAGCTGGCGCAGGCGGACTTCCTTCCTGCCCGCCGCCACCGCCGCCCAGTCGACGCTCGCCGGATTGACGATCTTCGCCTTGTCGGACCAGTCGGACAGGACCTGGTAGCCCTTGGCCTTGAGGTAGGGCAGCCCGCCCTTCACCACATTGGGCGCGATGCGCTCGGCGGCGAGGTCGCTCGGCACGTTCCAATAGGGGCGGAGCGAGGCGTAGCGGATGTAGGCCGCCATCATCGGGGTCGGGTAGATCGGCTTGCCGACCACCACCCGCATCATGTCGACCGTCTGGTTGTTGTCGATCATGAACAGGCGCTGCGCGGCGGTATTGACCAGCACGTAGCGACCGCTTGCCGGCAGGCTGCGGACGCGCTGGAGGTTGACCTGCACCAGCCCGCGCGTGCGCGGATCGAGGCGGTTGTCGGTCAGCTGGCGCCGCAGCTGCGCGTAATAAGGATGCATCCAGCCCATGTTGCGCATGTAGGCGGCAAGGTCGGGCGCGGCGGCCGCTCCCTGCAGCAGCGCGGCCGCGGAGGGAGCCTGGGGGCGAAGCTCATTGTCGACGTAGATGACGCCGATATTGGGCGCGCGGCGAAGGTCCTGCGCATAGCGGACGAAGGCGTCGCTCAGCGCCCGGTCGGCACGGGCGACCGCGTTCGCATCGCCGCCGAAGGCCGCGCGCGCGAATCTCGACAGGTCGCGGCTCTTGTAGCGCTTGGGATTGAGGCCATCGACCTTGGCGGAGTCGAGCAGCCGGATCAGCTCGTTCGCGGCCTCGCCGCTCCGCGCGCCGAAGAACAGGGAGCCGCCTTGCGCGGCGGCGGTCGTGGCGATGCTCGCGCTGGCCGCGGCCGGGGCAAGCGGGGTCGTGGCGGCAAGCAGCGCCGCACAAACAAGTGCCGGGCGCATGAAGCGCCCGGCACGAAAGCCACTCAGGTTACGCAAGTGGTTCATCAAGGCTCCTTAGCCGCGCTCGCCGCTCCGGGTCGGAGTCGAGGTCGGCTGGCTGTAGGTGCCCGTGTTCGACTGCGCCGGGGCACCCGGGTAATACTGGCCGTTCTGGACGTAACCGTCGACCCGGCCGTCACGATCCTGGTCGGCCCAGATCGCGCCGGCAAGACCGCCGACGACCGCACCGGCCACCGCGCCCTCGAGGACGCTGACGCCCGGGATCACCGCGCCGGCCACGCCGCCGAGGACCGCACCGCCGGCCGCACCGGTGGCGACCCGACCGAGGGTCGAATCCCAGCCGCTCGGCTGGCCGGCATAATATTGCCCGTTCTGGACATAGCCGTCGGCATAGCCGTCATTGTTGTTGTCGGCCCAGACCGCGCCGGCGAGACCGCCGATGGCGGCGCCCACGGCGGCACCGGTGATGGTGCTTACGCCCGGGACCACGGCGCCCACGGCGGCACCGCCCACGGCACCGACGGCGGCGCCGGTGGCGGCGTCGGCAAGGGTATCATTCGACGTGGTGGCGCAAGCGCCGAGCGACAGCGAGCTGGCAGCCGCAAGTGCGATCAGTGTCTTCTTCATATGCTTTCTCCCGATGGTATGTCGGCGACCATGCGGCAACGTATCGAGGGCGGTGTTCGACCGCGCTTGAAACGCCGAACTGCCATGGCCAGCGACCCCCCAACGCGAGTCATTCGCAACCGGTTCCGGGCCCGGAACAAGCCTCTTGATTCCAACGATTTAACTTTCGCTTGGGCGCCTTCGACTGAGCCTCGGCTGAACCGCCCCGCCCGGTCGCGACAAAATGGCGGCCGATTGGCCGGCCTGCCCGATTATCCTCTAATATGGAGCTGTCCGTCCTCCGATCGAGCAAGTCCGCCCGTGACCCTGCAACAGCGTATCTCCCTTCCCGGCGCGCGCAGCCTCACCGACGGCGCGTCGATCGCGCTGGTCGGGCTCGACGCCGAAATGCTGTCGCACCTGATCGCCGAGACGACCCGCGACGCCTTCGTCGCCGTCGATCGCGAGAACCGGATCGCTTACTGGAACCACGGCGCGGAGGCGATGTTCGGCTGGACCCGTGCGGAGGCGATCGGCCAGTCGCTGCACCTCATCATCCCCCCGGCGATGCGTGAGGCCCATGTCGCGGGCATGGACCGGGTGATGAAGGGCGGCGAGCCGCGGCTGGTCGGCAAGGCGGTTGAGGTGACCGCGCTCCGCAAGGAGGGCGAGCCGCTCCCGGTCGAGCTGTCGCTGACCATGTGGACCGAGCCCGGCACCGACATCCCGGCGGGGTTCGCCGCGATCATGCGCGACATCTCCGCCCGCAAGGCGCTCGAAGACGAACGCAACGCTTACGCCCTCCGGCTCGAGGAGCAGATGCAGGCGATCGAGGCGACCAACGACGGGATCGCGATCACCGATGCCGAGGGCCACTTCATCTTCATGAACACGGCCCATGCCAGGCTGTTCGGCTATGCCAGCGCCAAGGACGCGATCGGATTGCACTGGTCCCGCCTTTACGATGCGAATGAGGCCGAGCGGATCGTGACCGAGGCGATGCCCGCGGTCGGCGCGCAGGGCTCGTGGCGCGGTCACGCCTTTGGCCGCCACCGCGACGGCCACCTGATCGAGCAGGAGGTCACGCTGTCCGCCGGCGCCAATGGCGGCATCGTCTGCACCACCCGCGACATCGGCGAACGGCAGCGCGCGCTGCGCGAGCGGATCCGCACCCGCGAGCAATTGCTCATCGCCGAGCGCCAGGAAATGATCGGCCGGGTCGTCTCGGGCATGGCCCACGACTTCAACAATCTGATGGCGGTGATCACCGCCTCGGCCGCCGCGCTCGAACAGGATGGCGGCGCTGACAACGCCCAGGTCCACCGCATCCAGAGCGCGGCCAATGCTGCCGGCAAGCTCCTGCGCAAGATCCTTCGCCCCGAGCGGCGGGTCTCCGAACACCAGTCGGTGGACCTGTCGCGCGTCGTCCGCGAAGTCGCCGAGCTGATCGAGGTCAGCCTGCGCCCGGGCCATTCGGTCACGGTCGAGCTCCCGGACGAGCCGATCGCCATCGATGCCGACGAGAGCGAATTCATGCAGGTGCTGATGAACCTGTGCACCAATGCCCGTGACGCGCTTTCGCCCGACGGTCCCGGCCAGATCCTTCTCAGCTATCGCGAGGGTAGCAGCGGTGATTTCGACGGCGCCCCGGCGGTCGGAGTGATGCCGAGCGGCCGCTTCGCGGTGGTCCGGGTGGAGGACGATGGCAGCGGAATCGCGCCCGACGTGCTCGACCGGATCTTCGACCCCTTCGTCAGCCGCAAGAAGGACAGCGGCACCGGTCTCGGCCTCAGCGTCGTCTCCAAGCTGGTGACCGAGGCCGGCGGGGCGATCTACGTCCGCTCCTCCACCGCCGGCTGCTGCTTCGACATCGCGTGGCCGATCGAGCGCCGCTCCACCCCCGACGCGCAGCCCGAGGCTCCGGTCGACCACATCTCGCTGGCCGGCCGCGCGATCCTCTCGATCGACGACAATCCTGCTTTGCTCGACTTGATCGCCCTGCACCTCGAGCGCGCCGGCGCCGAGGTCTGCCCCTGCCTGTCGCCGGCCGACGGCCTCGACGTGCTGCGCGACCGCGGCGCCCGCTGGGACGCCATCGTGGTCGACTTCGACATGCCGCAGATGAATGGCGTCGAATTCGCCACCGCCGCCCGCCAGCTCCGCCCCGAAATCCCGATCGTGCTCTGCTCCGCGGTGGCGGAGGACCTCGTCATCTCGGCCGCCGCGCGCAAGATGTTCGCGGCGATCACCTCCAAGACCAACCTGCACCTCCACCTCCCGCGTGCGGTGGCGTCGGTGCTTCCCGGACCGGATGGGGAAGACCAGAAATGAAGCTGTTGATCGTCGACGATCACGAAATGCTGCGCGGCGCGCTGTGCGCCTACCTGCGCAGCGACCCCAGCTGGGAGATCGACGAGGCCGAGGACGTTCCCTCGGCGCTCCGCACCATTCGCCACCTCGGGCCCTTCGACATCGTCCTGCTCGATTTTCACTTGCCCGGCATGGACGGACTCGACGGGCTGCGCGAAGTGATCGCGGCCAACGAAGGCAAGCCGGTCGCCCTCTTCTCGGGGACCGCCAGCGCAACCGTCGCCTCGACCGCGCTGCGGTGCGGGGCGGCCGCCTTCCTGTCGAAGAGCATGCCGGTCGAGGAATTGCGGATCGAGCTCACCAACATAGTCTCGGCCAGGGGCTCGACCTGGGTGCCCGGCAACGAGGCGGCGGGGGCCCCGGCGGTCCAGCTCACCCCGCGCCAGGAGCAGGTGCTGCAGGGGATCAAGGCCGGCCAGTCGAGCCGCGAGATCGCGCGTCGCCTCGACCTTCAGGAAACCACGGTGAAGATGACCATGAAGCTGCTCTTCGCCAAGCTCCAGGTCCAGGACCAGCCCGCGGCGTGAGCGGGCCGGTCAGGCCGGTAACAGCAACGGGACTGGCGGAGACGGAGGGATTCGAACCCTCGGTACGGTAATTCACCGTACGGCGGTTTAGCAAACCGCTGGTTTCAGCCACTCACCCACGTCTCCGGATGCATCGGCCGGCCAGCGCTTAGCCGACGACTTCGCAGGGTTCAACTAGATTGCAAACCATCGTGAAGAAGGTGCCGTTTCACAACCAGCAGCCGCGCGTTCGCCGCTCAAGTGTGTCGGCAAGCCGACACAAAACTCGGCCTAAGTGCTTCTAAAATAAGCTGTTGCTTCATATCGGAACACTAGCGTAATGCTTCCCGCCGGGGGGTTGGGACGGCCGCAGGGGCGCCGTCCCCAGTGGGAGTGTGCGGGGCCTTGGATCTTCCGATGGACATCCATTCTGCGGCGAATCTCGAGCAAGCCTTTGCCGGCAACCGGCTTCTCGCCGCGCTGTCGGCCGAGGAGCGCGCCCTGCTCGAGCCGCACGCCGAGCTGATCAGCTTTGACGGCGGGGACATCGTGCTCGAGACCGGCGACGTCACCCGCCGCAGCCTGTTTCCGTTCGACGGCCTGATGATCTCGATGCAGCGCGAGCTGTCGGGCGGGCGCTCGGTCGAGGTCGCCGCCATCGGCCGCGAGGGGGCGGTCGGCGGGATCATCAGCTGCGGCCACGCTCCTGCCTTCACCCGCGCGCTCGTCCAGCTGCCCGGGCCCGCCGTCGCGGTCCCGATGGCCGTGCTCGAACAGGCGAAGCAGGAGAGCGCGCATCTGCGCAACCTCTTCTGCCGCTACTCGGACGCCTTGCTGTCGCAGGTCATGCAGTCGGTCGCGTGCAACGCCTTCCACCCGATCGAGGCCCGCGCCGCACGCTGGCTGCTCCATGCCCAGGACCGCGCCGCCAGCGACCGGCTCGCGTTGACCCAGGAAAGCCTCGCCGGCCTGCTCGGGGTCCAGCGCACCACCGTCAATGCGGTCGCGCGCGTGCTCCAGGAGCAGGGGCTGATCGCCTATCGCCGCGGCGCCATCCAGGTCATCGACCGGGCCGGCCTCCTGCGCGTCAGCTGCGACTGCTACCGCGCGGTCGAGGATCATTTCCACGCGGTGCTTGGCCCCGATGGCCGGGGCACCCCGCCGGCCTAGGCCCCGACCAGCCGCCAGCCGAGCGTTTCGCCGGCATGGAAGGGAGTGAGCGTCGATCCCGCCGCGGGCACGCTGGCGGAGACCTCGATTGCGGACCGCTCGAGCGTCAACGTCCCCTCGTTCAGCGGCAGCCCGTAGAAGCGCGGACCATGCTCGGCGGCAAAGCCTTCGAACCGGTCGATCGCATCTTCCTCGTCGAACACGGCCAGATAGCTTTCGAGCGCATGCGGCGCGTTGAAGATGCCCGCGCAGCCGCAGCCGCTTTCCTTGGCTTCCCTGAGGTGCGGCGCGCTATCGGTGCCGAGGAAGAATTTGGGGCTGCCCGACACCGCCGCCGCCCGAACCGCCAGCCGGTGCCGCTCGCGCTTCACCACCGGCAGGCAATAAGCGTGGGGCCGCAGCCCCCCGGCGAACAAAGCGTTGCGGTTGAGGTGGAGATGCTGCGGGGTGATCGTCGCGGCGAGCCTGGGTCCGGCGGCCGCCACGAAGTCGGCACTGTCGGCGGTGGTGATATGCTCGAGCACGATCTTCAGCCCCGGAAAGTCGCGCATGACCGGGGTCAGCACCCGCTCGAGGAACACCGCCTCGCGGTCGAAGATGTCGATCTCGGGATCGGTCACTTCGCCATGGACGCACAGCACCATGCCGATCCGCTGCATCCGCTCGAGCGCGGGAGCGATGTTGCGCACGTCCGTGACGCCGCTGTGGCTGTTGGTCGTCGCCCCCGCCGGATAGAGCTTGGCCGCGACCCACACGCCCGCGGCATGGCCGCGCTCGAGTTCGTCGGGATCGATGCTGTCGGTCAGATAGCAGGTCATCAGCGGCTCGAAGCCCGGTCCTGCCGCCGCCCGGATCCGCTCCCGATAGGCGCTCGCTGCCGTCACCGTCGTCACCGGGGGCACGAGGTTGGGCATGATGATCGCCCGCGCGAACTGCCGCGCGCTGTAGGGCGCCACCGCCTCGAGCATCGCGCCGTCGCGCAGGTGGAGATGCCAGTCGTCGGGGCGGCGGATGGTGATGCGGTCGGTCAACTTTGCTCCCCACTCCCGTTCGCCCTGAGCGACGTCGAAGGGCGCTCGCGCCACCGTGCTTCGACTTCGCTCGGCACGAACGGGGTCTGTTTCTTTCTGTTGGCAGTCCTTAGCTAAGCCCCATGCCCGCGACCACCCTCACCGACCGAGCCCTGATCCGCCTTTCGGGCGAGGACGTCCGCGGCTTCCTCCAGGGGCTCGTCACCAGCGACGTGAGCGGCGCGCTGCCGGTCTGGGCAGGGCTGTTGAGCGCGCAGGGCAAGTGCCTGTTCGACTTCCTCGTCTGGGCGGACGGCGACGATCTGCTGGTCGATTGCAAAGCCGCAGCCGCCGACGAGCTGGCGAAGCGCCTCCGCATGTATCGCCTGCGCCGACCCATTGAAATCGCGCGCGACGGGGCGCTGGCCGTCCATTGGGCGCCCGACGGCGATCAGGGCGTCCCCGATCCGCGCCTCCCCGCGCTTGGCCGGCGCTGGCTCGCCCCGGCCGACGAGGCCGCGTCCGGCTGGCTTGCCCACCGCCTGCGCCACGGCGTCTGCGAGGGCCGGGCCGAGCTCGGCGACCTCCTCTGGCTCGAATGCAATGCGGCCGAGCTGAACGGCGTCAGCTTCACCAAGGGCTGTTACGTCGGGCAGGAGAATACCGCGCGGATGAACTGGCGGCAGAAGGTCAATCGCCGCCTCGTCGTGGTCGCGGCAGCCGAGCCCGGCCCGCGCACCAAAGCCTTCTACCCCGAGCTCAGCCTTGCGGTGGAGCATCGCCGGGTGGACGACCTTGCCGGCCTGCCCCTCCCCGACTGGCTCGCCGCAGCGATCGCCTAGGCGGCCACCCCCTCGCGCCGCCGCGTGGAGGCGATGCGGATCAGCGCGACAATGCCGATTGCCGCCCAGATCACGTTCAGCACCGCCGACGGCCAGGCCTTGAAGTAGCCCGAGTTGATCACGAACCCGATCGCGCCGAGCACGTTCATCCACTGGTAGGCGGGCGAGCGCGCGGTCAGCTTGCCCGCCGTAAGCAGCGCATAGCCGCCAAGGATGAGCAGGGCGGCGGCCCACCCTGCGACATCCACGAACAGGCGCTCCATCAGGCGGCGAGCTTGCGCAGCACGTAGGGGAGGATGCCCCCGGCGTGGAAATATTCGAGCTCGTTGAAGGTATCGATCCGGCAGCGCGCGACGATCGTGCGCTTGTGGCCGTCGGTCTCGGTCACCTCGACCTCGACGTCCTGGCGCGGCTTGATCCCGGCGACGTCGCGGATGGTGAAGGTCTCCGACCCGTCGAGCCCGAGGCTCGCCGCGGTCTCGCCGTCCGCGAACTGCAGCGGGAGCACGCCCATGCCGACGAGGTTCGAGCGGTGGATGCGCTCGAAGCTCTCGGCGATGACCGCGCGGACGCCGAGCAGCACCGTGCCCTTGGCCGCCCAGTCGCGCGACGAGCCGGTGCCATATTCCTTGCCCGCGAGGATCACGAGCGGAACGCCCTCGGCCTTGTAGGCCATGGCGGCGTCGTAGATGGCCTGCTCCTCGCCGTTGAGGAGGTTGCGGGTGTAGCCGCCCTCGACGCCCGGGAGCATCTTGTTGCGGATGCGGATGTTGGCGAAGGTGCCGCGCATCATCACGTCATGGTTGCCGCGGCGCGCGCCATAGCTGTTGAACTCCTGGCGCGGGACCTGCCGCTCGAGCAGCCACTTGCCGGCCGGGCTCTCGGCCTTGATCGAACCGGCGGGCGAGATGTGGTCGGTGGTGATCGAATCGCCGAACACCGCCAGCGCGCGGGCGCCGTCGATGTCCTCGATGCCCTTGGCCTGCATGCTCATGCCCTCGAAATAGGGCGGGTTGGCGATGTAGGTGGAAGCCGCGGGCCACTGGTAGGTGTCGCCGCCAGACACGCCGATCGCCTGCCAGCGCTCGTCGCCGTGATAGACGTCGGCATAGCGCGCGCGGAACAGGTCGGAGTGGACGTGCGCGTCGATCAGTGCGCGGATCTCCGCATTGGTCGGCCAAATGTCCTTGAGGTAGACGGGCTCGCCGTTGGTGGCGGTCCCGATCGGGCTGGTGGTGATGTCGCTGCGGACGGTGCCGGCCAGCGCATAGGCCACCACCAGCGGCGGGCTGGCGAGATAATTGGCGCGGCAGTCGGGGCTGACACGGCCCTCGAAATTGCGGTTGCCCGACAGGACCGAGACCGCGACCAGGTCCTTCTCGTTGATCGCCTGGCTGATCGGCTCGGGCAGCGGGCCCGAATTGCCGATGCAGGTGGTGCAGCCATAGCCGACGAGGTCGAAGCCGATGGCGTTCAGGTCCTCGCTCAGGCCCGCCTTGTCGAGATAGTCGGTGACCACCTGGCTGCCCGGCGCAAGGCTGGTCTTGACCCACGGCTTGCGGTCGAGGCCGAGCGCGCGCGCCTTGCGGGCAACGAGGCCGGCAGCGACCAGCACGCTGGGGTTCGAGGTGTTGGTGCAGCTGGTGATGGCGGCGATCACGACGTCGCCATTGCCGAGGTCATGATCGGCCCCGGCGACCGGCACGCGCGGATCGTTCGCCTTCTTGTAGGTCTCGGCGAGCTCGGCGTTGAACTGGTCGTCGACCTCGCTGAGCAGCACCCGGTCCTGCGGCCGCTTGGGGCCCGCGAGGCTCGGCTCGACGCTGGCGAGGTCGAGTTCGAGCGTGTCGGTGAAGACCGGCTCGGGCGCATCGGCGTCGCGCCACATGCCCTGCGCGCGGGCATAAGCCTCGACCAGCGCAATGCGGTCGTCGTCGCGGCCCGACAGACGCAGATAGTCGAGCGTGCGCTCGTCGATCGGGAAGAAGCCGCAGGTCGCGCCATATTCGGGCGCCATGTTGGCGATGGTCGCGCGGTCCGCGAGCGTCATCGCATCGAGGCCCGGCCCGTAGAATTCGACGAAGCGGCCGACCACGCCCTTGGCGCGGAGCATCTGGGTGACGGTCAGCACGAGGTCGGTGGCGGTGATGCCTTCCTTGAGTTCGCCGGTCAGGCGGAAGCCGACCACCTCGGGGATGAGCATCGAGACCGGCTGGCCGAGCATCGCGGCCTCGGCCTCGATCCCGCCGACGCCCCAGCCGAGCACGCCGAGGCCGTTGACCATCGTGGTGTGGCTGTCGGTCCCGACGAGCGTATCGGGATAGGCGATCTCGGCCCCGGTCTGGTCCTTCGAGGTCCACACCGCCTGCGCGATATATTCGAGATTGACCTGGTGGCAGATGCCGGTGCCCGGCGGCACCACCTTGAAATTGTCGAAGGCCTGGCTGCCCCACTTGAGGAATTCGTAGCGCTCGCGATTGCGGGCATATTCGTAAGCGACGTTGGCGTCGGCGGCCTTGGGGGTGCCGAACTCGTCGACCATGACGCTGTGGTCGATCACCAGGTGCACCGGGACCAGCGGATTGATCTTCTGCGGATCGCCGCCGAGCTTCTTCATCGCGTCGCGCATCGCGGCGAGGTCGACCACCGCGGGGACGCCGGTGAAGTCCTGCATGAGGACGCGCGCTGGGCGATACTGGATCTCGCGGTTGATCCGCCGCTCCTTCTGCCAGTCGGCCATCGCCTGGAGGTCGTCGCGGGTCACGGTGACCCCGTCCTCGAAGCGGAGGAGATTTTCGAGCAGCACCTTCATCGAGAAGGGCAGGCGGCTCACGTCGCCGAGCACCTTACCGGCCTTGTTGAGGTCGTAATAAGCGTAGCTCTTGCCGCCGACCTCAAGGGTCGAACGGGTGCCGAGGCTGTCCTGGCCGGTCGGGATCATCGATGTGCTCACTGCTGGATGGTGGGGTTGCGCGGGCCCTTAGCAAGCTCTGCCCGGCCCGGCAAAGGCGATCGGCTCAGCCGGCTCGGCCGTCCCCGACGCGCTCGATCGCGCGCTTGGCCTTTTCCCCGTCGGCCACCTCGTTGGTCTGCCTGGCAGCTTCCTCGACCAGCTGCTTGGCTTCCTCGCGAAGCTCCTGGATTTCCTCCTCGTCGAGCTGCTCCTCGATCCCGACCATCTCGTCGCGGGCGCGATGAGTCGCCTTGATCAGCTCGTCGAGCTTGGCGTGCATCGCGACGTCGCGGCGGTGCGCCTCGGATTCGCGGTCGTACTGGCCGTTCAGCACCATCTGGGTAAGCGTGATCGCCAGCACGGACAGCGCCGCGGTCAGCCCCTCGACGTGGAAGCCGAGGCCGAACCAGGCCACGCAGAAAATGATGACCCCAATCTGCATCGCCGGGTGCGCAAACAGCCGCGACACGAGGTCGGACAGGCGATCGCCGAGCCGGACGAGAAGATTTTTTTCGCGAGCCATTACGGCGGCTGAACAATCCATCGCCGGCATAGTTTCGCAGCGACCCCGATCGGCGCGATAATCCGTTGAAAAGAATCACTTCGATCGGGAACTCGCGGGCCTTCCGGGGGTTGGGACGAGTCTGGCGCGCGTCATCCGCGCACCGTCCGTATGCGGGGAAGCCGGTCATGTCGTTCACCAGCCAAGCCTTCGATCGCCGTCTCGCCGCCTTTGAGCGCGCCGAACGCGGACGCTTCGGCCGGCCGCTCGGCGACGACAGCATGGCACGTATCGCCTTCGCCCGCCGCATTGCCGGTACCGCGCCCGCGACCCCTGCCGACCCCGCCAGCATGTCGCGCGGCTCGGCCTTTCTCCTCCAGGACTAGATCCAGCCCCGCTTTCGCAGGATCCACAGCGGCAGCACCGCGCTCAAGAGGATCAGCGTCAGCGCCATCGGATAGCCGTAGAGCCAGTCGAGCTCGGGCATGTGCTTGAAATTCATGCCGTAGATGCCCGCGATCAGCGTCGGGGGCAGGAACACCAGCGCTGCCCAGCTGAACAATTTCATCGCCGCATTCTGCTCGATGCTGATGAGGCCGAGGCTGGCGTCGAGCAGGAAGGTCAGCTGCGAGCTCTGGTAGGCGCTGTGGTCGGTGAGCGCCGCGACGTCGGTCATCAGGCTGGTGATCTGCTCGCGGTGGCGGGTGCATTCGTGCGCATGCATCCGGTCAGACGCGGCGAGGAAGGTCAGCGCCCGCGCGGTGCTGACCGCGGTCTCGCGAATCTTCGCGACCAGCTGCTGGACCGTGCCGATATCGTTGAGCAATCCCTCGAGGCTGCGCGCCGGGATCCGCTGCTCGGCGACCCGCGAGGCGCTGAAGGTGTCGCGCGAGATCCGCTCGATCGCCGCCCCGCTGGCCTCCAGCTCGTCCGCAAGCCGGCTGATGATCGCATCGAGCAGCCGGACCAGCGCGGTCGCCGCGTCCTGGACGAGCACGGGCATGTGACGCGCTTCGTTGGAAAAGGCGAGCCACGGCTTGGGCGAGACGTAGCGGACGGTCACCAGCTTGCCGGCCTTGAGGACGAAGCTGATCGGCTCGCTCTGCGGATCGCCTTCTTGGACCCCGAACAGCACGCTCATCGTCATCATCAGCCCGCCGTCGCGCTCGATCAGCCGGCTCGAGGGCTCGATCTCGACCATGTCGTCGCGGGTCGGCACGGCGAAGCCGACCGATTGCTCGACCATCCGTTCCTCCTCGCGGGTCGGTTCCTCGAGGTCGATCCAGGTCGCCTCGGGCGGGATCGAGCCGGTCGTCATGATGACGGAGCCGTCGCAGTTCGGACCATAAGCACGCAGCATGGCGCGGGTGATTGCCCCTCGCTCGCGCCTTGGCAAGCCCGGACGCCTCCCCTAGCCAAGCAGGAAGATGGACGACCACAGCCACGATTTCCTCGGCGCCTCGCACGAGCGCAACGCCCGGCGGACCCGCTGGGTGGTCGGCCTGACCGCGATCACCACCGTCACCGAAATCACCTTCGGCACCATCACCGGCTCGATGGCGCTGGTGGCCGATGGTTGGCACATGGCGACCGACAGCCTGTCGCTGGCGATCTCGGTCTTCGCTTATTCCTATGCCAGCCGCTGCGCCAACGACCCGCGCTTCGCCTGGGGCACGGGCAAGGTCGGGACCCTCGCCGGCTTCGCCTCGGCGCTGGTCCTGCTTGCCGTCGGCGCGGGGATCCTCGGCGAAAGCGTGCTTCGCCTGCTCCACCCCGAGCAGGTCGACTATCCCGAAGCCCTGCTGGTCGCCGCGCTCGGTCTGGTCATCAACCTCGCCTGCGCGCTGATCCTTGGTCACGGCCATGGCCACTCCGACCACGGCCACGATCATGACCACCACGCCCACGACCATGGCGCCGACCTCAATCTCCGCTCGGCCTATTTGCACGTCATCGCCGACGCGGTCACCAGCGTCACCGCGATCGTCGCCCTGCTCGCCGCCTGGCAACTCGGCTGGCGCTGGGCCGACGCCGCGGTCGGCATCCTCGGCGCCCTGATCATCATGCGCTGGAGTGTCATCCTCCTCGGCCAGACCTCGCGCATCCTGCTCGACCGGGTTCCCGACGAGGCGCTCTCGGCCGAGCTCCGCCGCAAGGTCGAGGGCGCCGGCGACGTCAGGGTCAACGACTGGCACCTGTGGACCGTCGGCCCCAATCGCTATGCCGCGATCGTCTGTGCTTCGGGCACCACCCCCGACGAGATTCGCCGCCGTCTCGGCAGCGACCGCCGGATCGCCCATCTCACCGTGGAGTGTCAGTGAACAAGAATGTCCGGCCGCTGCTCGCGGCCCTGTGCGTGGTCCTCGGCACCGCTGCGATCCTGTGGCTGATGGGCCGCCCGCCGCTCTACAAGGGCGGGCTCATCCAGCTGTGGGGCCCGGTCGGTCCCAAGCAAAGCCAGATGATCTTCGACTGGTACAGCGCCAGCCACATCATCCATGGCTTCCTTTTCTATGCCATTCTCCACACGATCGGCCGACCGAAGAAGCCCGAGCAGCGCCTGCTCCTCGCGACCATCGTCGAATCCGCCTGGGAGCTGGTCGAGAATTCGCCCGTCATCATCAACCGCTACCGCGAGGCGACCATCGCACTCGGCTATCGCGGCGACTCCATCCTCAACTCGGTCAGCGACATCCTGCTGATGATCGCCGGCTTCCTGCTCGCCAAACGCCTGCCGGTCTGGGCGAGCGTGATGATCGTGCTCGTGCTCGAGCTCGTGCCCCTCGCGATCATCCGCGACAACCTCACCCTCAATATCTGGATGCTGGTCGCGCCGAACGACGCCATCCGCCACTGGCAGGCGGGCGCCTGACGATCATCTCTCCTTCAGCCTGCTTGCCGCAACGGAACGCAAGCTGTCCCCAAGTGATTGGAATGCCATGCGCCTGCTTCTCGTCTCCGCGGCCATGATCGCCGCCCTTCCGGCCCCCGCCCCGGCGACCGAGATCTTCGCCGGCGTCCACGCCCACGGCGTCCACACGCCGCTCAGCCTCGACAGCGATCGCGAGGGCGGGACCGACCTCAGCCTCGGCATCCGCGGCAATCGGATCGGCAAGACCCCGCTCCAGCCTTATGTGTTCGGCTCGCTCAACACGTCCGGCGACACCAATTTCCTCGCCGCCGGCCTTTCGGCCCGCTTCGGCGACAAGATCTACGTCCGCCCCGGCCTCGGAATCGCGGTCCACGACGGCTCGGCCGCCAACACACGCCAGCCCGACCGTCTCGCCTTCGGCAGCCGCGTCCTGTTCGAGCCCGAGCTTGCGGTCGGCGCCGCGCTCACCGACCGCCTCAGCCTCGAGGCAAGCTGGGTGCATTTCAGCCACGCGCAGATCTTCGGCCGCCAGAATCCCGGCATCGACAATATCGGCATGCGCCTGAACTGGCGGCCCTAGAGCGCGCGCCCGAGCACGAAGCCGGCCCCCACTGCCGCGAGCGACAGGAAGACCGAGCCCGCCACATAAGCCGCCGCCAACCCGGGCTGCCCTCGCTGCCACAGGGTCAGGGCGTCGAGGCTGAACGCCGAAAAGGTCGTGAACCCGCCGAGCACACCGGTGGTGAGGAACAGGCGCAACTGCTGGCTCGCCGCCGGCCCCTCCGCAAGGTTCGCTGCAAGCATCCCCATCAGCAATGATCCCACGACGTTGACCGCGAGCGTTGCGACCGGAAAGCCCGTCCCGAACAGCATCATTCCCAGTCGGTTGGCGCCATGGCGGAGCACCGCCCCGATCCCGCCTCCGAGGAAGACGAGGACGGCGCCGGTCATGCCTTGGCTTCGACCGCGGGCTTGCGCTTGGGCAATGCATGGAGGAGCGCGACGATGATTCCGCCGACGATCATCCCGACGATCGCCCCGAACAAGGCATTGAGGAGCCATTCCCACGCGCCGGCCAAGAAACCGATTGAGGCCGCGACGCTTTTCGCCAGCTCGTGGGTGAAGTGCGGCAGCGCCTCGCCGACATGAAGCACTTCCATCCCGTGGAGGAGGATCTGCCCGCCCACCCACAGCATCGCCGCCGTGCCCACCACCGACAGCGCCGCCAGGAGCTTGGGCACGCCCCGCACCAGCGCCCGGCCGAAACCCGCGCTCGCCCCGCCCCGACGGCAGAGGTGGAGCCCGATGTCGTCAAGCTTCACGATCAGCCCGACGGTCCCGTAGACCATCACCGTGATGGCGATCCCGACCACCGCCAGCACCACCGCCTCGAGCCACAACGCATCGAGTTCGAGCGCCGCGAGCGCGATCACCATGATCTCGGCCGAGAGAATGAAGTCGGTCCGGATCGCCCCCGCCACCTGCCGCTTCTCGAGCTCGGCGGGATCGTCGCATTCGAGCAGCTCGTCGGTGGCGTGGTGGTCGCCCGCGACCTTTTCCCACAATTTCTCAGCGCCCTCGAAGCAGAGATAGGCACCGCCGACCATTAGCAGCGGGGTGATGAGGTCGAAGCCGATCTTCTGCCCCAGCCACGACAGCAGCAGTGCCACCGGCAGGATGATCAGCAGCTTGTTCTTGAGGCTGCCGAGCGCGATCTTGCCGATGATCGGAAGCTCGCGGTCGGGGCTGAGGCCGGTGACGTAGCGCGGGGTCACCGCCGTATCGTCGATCACCACGCCCGCGGCCTTGGACCCGGCCTTGCCGACCGCGGCGCCGATATCGTCCATGCTGGAGGCGGCCAGCTTGGTCAGGGTGGCGACATCGTCGAGCAGCGCGATCAGTCCAGAGGGCAAGTGTCGGGTCCTTTGCAATCGTCATCCCGGACCTGATCCGGGATCCCGCTTCTTCTCCTTGCCTGAAAGAAAGCGGGAGCCCGGGTCAAGCCCGACCTCGGGGCCAAGCAGGTTGCGAAGAGGCGCGATTTCCCCCATCCCGCGCCCCCATGCTGGACCTCGCCTTCATCCGCCAGAACCGCGACGCGGTCGCCCTCGCCGCGACACAGAAGAACGTCGCCGTCGACCTCGACACGCTGCTCGCGCTCGACGCCGAGGTGCGGGGCGCGAAGGCCGAGATCGATCGCCTGCGGGCCGAGCGCAACGCTATCTCGGCCGGCTTCAAGACCGCTGCGCCAGAGGAAAAGGCCGAACTGGGCCGCCGCGCCAAGGAAGCCGGCGCGCAGGCGTCCGAACTCGAGGCGGGCATGGCCGACAAGGAGCAGGCGCTCCGCGACATGCTCCTCAAACTGCCCAACATTCCCTATCCGGGTGCGCCGGTCGGCCCCGATGAAAACAGCAACGTCGTCGTCCGGACCGAGGGCGCGCTCCCCGACTTCGGCTTCACCCCGCGCGACCATGTCGAACTCATCGAGAAGAACGACTGGGCCGACCTCAGCCGGATCGTCCAGGTTGCCGGCAGCCGCCAATATTGCCTTAAGGGCCGGCTCGCGATCCTCGAGACCGTGCTGATGAGCTGGGCGCTGCAGAAGATCGCCGCCGCCGGCTTCACGCCGATCACCGTTCCCGCGCTGGTCCGCGAGGATGCCTTCGTCCGCCAGGGCCAGTTCCCAGGCCACCGCGAGGAAACCTACCAGCTTCCCAACGACGACCTGTGGCTCGCAGGCACCGCCGAGGTCGCGCTGACCTCGCTCCACACCGGCGAAATCCTCGATCTTTCGAACGGCCCGATCCTCTACGCCGGCTATTCTCCCTGTTTCCGCCGCGAAGCCGGAAGCGCCGGCCGCGACGTCCGCGGCCTGCTGCGCGTCCACCAGTTCGTGAAGGTCGAGCAATATGTGATCTGCGAGGCCGACGAGGCGGTCTCGGCCGACTGGCACGCCAGGCTCCTCGCCCTCGCCGAAGAGCTGCTGACCGACCTCGAGATCCCCTATCAGGTGATCGAGACTTCGACCGGCGACATGGGGCTCGGCAAATATCGCATGAACGACATCGAGAGCTGGGTGCCGAGCTTGGCCAAGTATCGCGAGACCCACAGCTGCTCGACCCTGCACGACTGGCAGGCCCGCCGCGCCAACCTTCGCTACCGCGACAGCGAGGGCAAGGTCCGCTTCGCCCACACGCTCAACAACACCGCGCTCGCTTCCCCGCGGATTCTCGTGCCCCTGCTCGAGAATCACCAGACCGAGGACGGCCGCGTGCGGCTCCCGAAGGCGCTTCAGCCGTTGATGGGCGGTGAATACCTCTGACCTGACCCGGGCCGATCCCGACTGCCAGCCGCCGCCCGCGCGGCTGCGGGTCCGGGAAATCGCGACCATGCTGCCGCGCACGTGGCGGCTGCTGGTAAAACCGACCCCGCTTGGTCCGCCCGACGGTCCGCGCTGCCTCGTCGTCCCTGGCTTCCTCGCCCACGACCGCTCGACCCTCGTGCTGCGCCAGGCCTTCGCCGCCGCCGGCTGGCGGGTCCATGGCTGGAAGGCCGGGGTCAACCTCGGTGCTCGCGAGGACACGCTCGAGCGCCTCGAACGCCGCCTCGACAAGCTGGTCCGCAAGGGCACGGGCAAGCCGGTCCTTCTGGTCGGCTGGAGCCTCGGCGGGGTCTATGCCCGCGAGCTCGCCTTTCGCCGGCCGGACGACATTCGCGCGGTGGTCACCCTCGGCTCCCCCTTCTCGGGCGAGCCGACATGGAACAATGCCTGGCAGCTCTACGAGAAGGTCGCGGGCCATTCGGTCCACGCGCCGCCGATCGCACGCTCGGTCGGCAAGCCGCCCGCGCCGACGCTGGCCCTGTGGTCGAGCCAGGACGGGATCGTCGCTCCCCGCTCTGCCTACGGGCTCGAGGAGGAGCGCGACGCCGCGGTCGAGCTCGACTGCAATCATTTGGGCTTCGTCGTGACCCGCCCCGGCGCCGCGCAGGTGGTGGAGGCCACCAGCGCCTTCCTCGCCGAGCGCGGCCTCCTTCCCCGGCTTCGCCCCTAGGCCTGGTTGACCGGGATCACCGCCAGCGTGATCCGGGACAGGCAGACGAGCTTGTCCCGCTCGTCGGTGATCCTGATGGTCCACACCTGTGTGGTCCGTCCGATCGCCTCGGCGATGGCGCGCGCGGTCACGATCCCGTCGCGCACGGGGCGGATATGATTGGCGTTGATCTCCAACCCGACCGTCGCCTTTTCCGCCGGATCGACCGTCATGAAGCCCGCCACCGACGCCACCGTCTCGGCCAGGGCCACGCTCGCCCCGCCGTGCAGCCGCCCGAACGGCTGGTGCGTCCGCCGGTCGACCGGCATCGTCGCCTCGAGCCAATTCTCGCCCCGCGCGGTGATGCGGATGCCGAGATGCCCGGGCATGCTGCTGTCGCCGAAGGCGCTCGCCGCGTCGGGATCGAAGTCGTCGCTGTGCCAGATGCTCATGAGCCGTGGGTTAGGCAGTCGCGCCGGTCAGGGCAACGGCCCCCGGAGCGCCGCGACCACGGCGCCCATGTCGTCCGCGACGAGGTAGAGCGGCTGCATCGCGTCGTGCCGGTAAGCCGTCGCGACCGCGCTCTCCGGCGTAAACCGGCGCCGCTCGATCGCGGGATCGTCGAGGCTCTTCGCCGCCTCGCCGAAGCTCGACGCCAGCCCCGCGCCAAGGATCCGCACCGCGCCATTCTCGCGCACCAGCCCGAACTCGATCGTGTGCCAGTAAAGCCGCGCGACCTTGTCGCCCTGCCCTTGCGCGATCGCCCTGACGCCGGTCTCGCCGAAGCGCTGCATCGCGTCGGCCACGCCCTTGTCCGCCAGCATCGGCACATGGCCATAGATGTCGTGGAAGCAGTCGGGCTCCTCGAGATAGTCGAGTTGCGCCCGGGTCCGGATGAAATTGCCGATCGGAAACACCCGGGCCGCCAACATCGCGAAAAAGGAGTCGTCGGGCACCAGCCCCGCCACCGCGACGCAGCGCCATCCGGTCAGCGGCAGCAGCCGGGCGTTCAGCGCACCGAGTTCGGGGATCCCCCCGTCGCCCAGGCCCAGCGCCGCCAGTCCGTCGAAGAAGCGCTCGACGATCAGCCCGTCGAGCAGCGCCGTCTGCCGGGCGTACAGGATGTCCCAGGTCTCATGATCCTCGGCGGTGAAGTGGGCCCACTTCTGGTCGACGACATGCGCGGCCCAGCCGCTCCCGCCGCCGCCGCCAATTTCCTCGAAAGCATTGAACATCGAAACTCTCCGAACACAAAAAACCCCGCCGGACCGTGGGTCTGGCGGGGCGGTGAAACCGTGCGTTTTAAGCGCGCGTCAGCTCATCCCCACCGTGGCGGGATAATAATAAGCAGTGCTGGCGACGCGGTTGGTCATGGGAACGGCTTAACGCACGAACCGCCTGAATGGAAGCTGGCCCTTCCATTCAGGCCCTTGCGTACCATCTTAGTCGCCTAACACACTAGCCAAGGACCGCACTTCCATGACCGACGAAGGCAAGCGCATCGCCAAATATGCCGCCGTGGGCGCCGTCATCGCCATTCCCCTGCCGATCGTCGGCCCGATCATCGGCGGGATCGTCGGGGCCGTGATCGGCGCCAACAAGAACAAGAAGCTGACCGGCCGGCCCTACTGAGCGGCGAGGGCGTCGATCACCGCGGCCAAATCATGGTCGCGGTCGGTCACCCCGCCCGCATCGTGGCTGGTCAGGCGGAAGTCGACCCGGTTCCACACGCTCGTGAACTCGGGATGGTGGTCGACCTTTTCGGCATGGAAGGCGATCCGGGTCAGGAAGGCGAAGGCCGTGGCGAAATCCTCGAAGGTGAAGCTCTTCACCAGCGCGCCATCCCGTTCTTCCCAGCCCATCACTCGACCTCCGTCATCTTGAAATGCCGCTACGCCCGGCGCAGGGGACAAGGCAATCAAGGAGATATGTGATGGCCACCACCGCCACCCTCGAAAAGGGTCCGCTCGGGCTCGAAAATCCGATGGGCACCGACGGATTCGAATTCGTCGAATATGCCGCGCCCGAGCCCAAGCTGCTGCGCGACCTGTTCGACAAATTGGGCTTCCCCGCGATCGCGCGCCACAAGACGCAGGACATTACCCTCCACCGCCAGGGTGACATCAACTTCCTGATCAACGCCCAGGACGAGAGCCACGCCGCCGACTTCTCGAAGGAGCATGGTCCGAGCGCGGTCGCCATGGCGTTCCGGGTCAAGGACGCCGCCGCCGCCCACGCGCGCGCCCTGTCGCTCGGCGCCACCGACGTGACGGCCAAGGGCCTCGGCTGGCCCGCGATCGAGGGGATCGGCGGCTCGCTCCTCTATCTCGTCGACCAATATGGCGACCGTGGCGACGCCTATGCCGCCAATTTCGACTATCTGCCGGGTTACGAGGACGCGATGGCCAAGGCGGCCAGCCACCTCGTCTACCTCGACCACCTCACCCACAACGTCCAGCGCGGGCGGATGGTCGTCTGGGCCGACTTCTACGAGAAGCTCTTCAACTTCCGCGAGATCCGCTACTTCGACATCGAGGGCAAGGTCACCGGCCTCTTCTCCAAGGCGATGACGAGCCCTTGCGGCAAGATCCGCATCCCCTTGAACGAGAGCCAGGACGACAAGAGCCAGATCGAGGAATTCCTCCGCGAATATAAGGGCGAGGGCATCCAGCACATCGCGCTCGGCACCGACGACATCTATGCCAGCGTCGACATCCTCTCGGCCCGCGGCATCCCCTTCCAGGACACGATCGACACTTATTACGACCTGCTCGACGAGCGCGTGAAGGGTCACGGCGAGCCGCTGGACGAGCTGAAGAAGCGCAAGATCCTCGTCGACGGCGCGCCGACCGAAGGCCAGGGCCTGCTGCTCCAGATCTTCACCCAGAACGTCATCGGCCCGATCTTCTACGAGCTCATCCAGCGCAAGGGGAACGAGGGCTTCGGCGAGGGCAATTTCAAGGCCCTGTTCGAGAGCATCGAACTCGACCAGATCCGCCGCGGGGTGATTTCGGCGGACTAATCGCCGCCCCACCCCGTTAGTCCCGAGCGAAGTCGAGGGACGGAGAGGCTTCGTTAGTCCTGAGCGAAGTCGAAGGACGGATGCGAAGCGTGCTTCGACTTCGCTCAGCACGAACGAGAAAATGAGATCATGCCCGACGCCTTCATCTGCGACTACATCCGCACCCCGATCGGCCGCTACGGCGGCGCGCTCTCCTCGGTCCGCGCGGACGATCTCGCCGCGCTTCCGGTCCGCGCGCTCAAGGAGCGGAACGAGGGCGTCGACTGGGCCGCGCTCGACGACATCATCCTCGGCTGCGCCAACCAGGCGGGCGAGGACAATCGCAACCTCGCGCGCATGGCGGGGCTCCTCGCCGGTCTCCCCCAGGACAGCGGCGGCGTCACCCTCAATCGCCTGTGCGGTTCGGGCCTCGATGCGGTCGCCATGGCCGCGCGCACCATCCGCTCGGGCGAAGCCGACCTCATCATCGCCGGCGGCTCCGAGAGCATGAGCCGCGCGCCCTTCGTCCTGCCCAAGGCGCAATCGGCCTTCGACCGCAACGCCGAAATCTACGACACCACCATCGGCTGGCGCTTCGTCAACCCGAAGCTCCGCGACGCTTATGGCGACGACACCATGCCGAGCACCGCCGAAAACGTCGCCGACGATTTCAAGGTCAATCGCGAGGACCAGGACGCCTTCGCCCAGCGCAGCCAGGAAAAGGCCGCCGCGGCGCAGGCCAATGGCCGCCTCGCTTCCGAAATCGTCCCCGTCGCCATCCCCGGCCGCAAGGGTGAGGTGACGACGGTCGACAAGGACGAGCACCCGCGCCTCACCGGCCTCGACAAGCTTGCGGCGCTGAAACCGATCGTGCGCAAGGACGGCACCGTCACCGCCGGCAACGCGAGCGGCGTCAACGATGGCGCCGCTGCCTTGCTGATCGCCTCGGAAGAGGCCGCCAAGCGCCACGGCCTCACACCCGTCGCGCGCGTTCTCGGCACCGCGGTCGCGGGCGTGGCGCCGCGCATCATGGGCATCGGCCCCGCGCCCGCCACCACCAAGCTCCTCGCCCGCCTCGGCCTCACCCTCGACCAGATGGACGTCATCGAACTGAACGAGGCCTTCGCCGCCCAGGGTCTCGCCGTACTGCGCGAGCTCGGCCTTGCCGACGACGACCCCCGCGTGAACCCCAATGGCGGCGCGATCGCGCTCGGCCACCCCTTGGGCATGAGCGGCGCGCGCCTCGCCGGCACCGCCGCGCTCCAGCTGCGCGAGACCGGCGGCCGCTACGCGCTTGCCACCATGTGCATCGGCGTCGGCCAGGGCATCGCCATGGTGATCGAGCGGGTGTGACGATGTCCCGTCATTGCGAGCGAAGCGAAGCAATCCATATGTCCTCGATGGATTGCTTCGCCTCCGGCTCGCAATGACAACGGAACAGGCCCTGTGGGACGTTCTGGCGCACGTCCCCGATCCCGAGATCCCCGCTGTCTCGGTGGTCGAACTCGGCATCGTCCGCGCCGTCTCGCCCGACAAGGTCGTCATCACGCCGACCTATTCGGGCTGCCCGGCGACGCTCTTCATCGAACAGTCGATCCGCGCCGCGCTCGATGCCGCGGGCTATCGGTCGACTGCGATCGAGACCGTCATCGCCCCGCCGTGGACCACCGAGTGGATCACGCCCGAAGGCCGCGAAAAGCTCCGCCGCTACGGCATCGCCCCGCCGCTGCCTTCGGGCGAAGTCGCCTGCCCGCAGTGCGGCTCGTCAGCGGTCGAGGAAGTCAGCCGCTTCGGCTCGACCCCCTGCAAGAGCCAGTGGCGCTGCCGCGACTGCCTCGAGCCCTTCGACCGCTTCAAGTGTCACTGAGCCCACTTGCAAAGTAGGATTTCATCTGATTTTGTACCGGAACGGTTCTCTACCGTTCTTTGACAATTCGAGTCCTTCGGCCTCCCACCGACTCTTCCAGGCGCGAACTTTGCGAAGTTTCGCCCTTCGCCTCAGCCGCACTGCCCGCGGTGCAGTAATTTCTGGTCCGCCAGCACCAGCGCCACCATCGCCTCCACCACCGGCGCGCCGCGGATCCCTACGCAAGGGTCGTGGCGGCCGCCGATGCCGATGCTGCTGGTCGGCTTGAACGCGACCCGGAGCCGGATCGGCTGCCCGGTCGAGATGCCGCCGTCGATCCCGCTGGCCTGCATCGCGGCTAGGCTCTCCCGGCCCCGCGCCCGGCCAGCGGCGAAGCCCTCGCCGATCTCGACGCCCTTGACGGCATTGATCCCCATGCAGGCCGCGGCCAGCTCGGAATCGAGCTTGGCATAGATGGGCGCTCCCCAGCCCGCGGGCACGCCCTCGGCGACGCATTCGATGATCGCGCCGAGACTATCCTGGTTGCTCCGCGCTTCGTCGAGCAGCGAGTCCCACTTGGCCGGGTCCGCCTCCCCGCCGATCTCCGTCACGCGGGCCGTGATCGTCACCTCGGGGATCACCAGCCGCGCCACCGCGCCCGCCGCGACCCGCATCGCGGTTTCCCGGGCACTCGCCCGCCCGCCGCCGCGCGGATCGCGGAAGCCATATTTGGCGTCATAGGCGGCATCGGCATGGCCGGGCCGCGGCGGCAGGCCGGCATAATCCTTCGACCGCGCGTCGACATTCTCGATCATCATCGCGATCGGCGTTCCGGTCGTACGTCCCTCGAACAACCCCGACAGGATCCGCACCCGGTCGGGCTCCTGCCGCGGCGAGACGTTCCGGCCCGTCCCCGGCCGCCGCGCGTCGAGAAAGGCCTGCACATGGCCTTCGTCGAGCGCGAGGCCCGGCGGGCAGCCGTCGACCACCACCCCGATCGCGGGCCCATGGCTCTCGCCCCAGGTGGTGAAGCGGAAGAGCCGTCCAAAGCTGTTCCAGCTCATGCCACTTCCTCGATTTTCGCACCGATCCCTCGCATCGCCTCGCGGAAGGTCGGAAAGCTGGTGGCGATCATCTCGGCCTCGTCGACGGTAACTGGCTGCTCGGCCGCGAGTCCCAGCACGAGGTGGCTCATCGCGATCCGGTGGTCGCCCTCGGTGCGAACCTCGGCCTCGCCGCGGATCGGACCGCCGCGCACCACCAGCGCGTCGCCCTCGGCGAAGGCCTCGACACCGCAGGCGGCAAGCCCCTCGGCCATCAGCGCCAGCCGGTCGCTTTCCTTGTGGCGAAGCTCGTCCAATCCCTCGATCCGGGTCTCTCCCCGCGCGCCGGCCGCGACCACCGCGAGGATCGGGATCTCGTCGACCATCGAGGGAATTTCCTCGGCCGTGAATTCGGCCCCGAATAGCGGCCCGAAGCGGACCCGGACGTCGCCGATCGTCTCGCCATTCTGGCCGCGGATATTGCTCATCGCGAGGTCGGCACCCATCCGCTGCAAGGCCATGACGAAGCCCGAGCGATGCGGATTGAGAAGCACGTTTTCGACCGTCACCTCGCTGCCCGGCACGATAGCCGCCGCACCAAGCGCAAAAGCGGCGGACGACGGATCGCCGGCAATGGTGACCAGCCGACCCGACAGGCGCCTGTTCGCGCCCAGCCGCACGACGTTCCCCTCGCGAATAACCTCGGCGCCGAATTCGGCGAGCATGATCTCGCTATGGTCGCGGCTCGGCACCGGTTCGGCGACCTCGACCGGCTGCTCCGTCCCGAGCCCCGCAAGCAGCACCGCCGACTTGACCTGCGCGCTCGCCGGCACGTTGACGTGTGCGATACCCTGACAGACCGGGCCGGAGACGGTCAGCGGCAGCGTGTCGCCGCCTTCGAACACGGCCCCCATCGCCTCGAGCGGCGCCTTGACCCGGCGCATCGGCCGCTTCGACAGGCTGGCGTCGCCGATGAAGGTCGCGGTCACCCCCTGCCCCGCCGCCGCGCCCATCAGCAACCGGACCGAGGTCCCGCTATTGCCGCAGTCGATCGGCACCGCCGGGCTTTGCCATGCGCCCCCGATCACCCGCCAGCGGCCCGGCCCGAAATGCTCGACCCGCGCCCCGAATGCACGCAGCGCCGTGGCGGTCGCGAGGACATCGGCGCTTTCGAGCAGGCCGGCAATGACGGTCTCGCCCGCCGCCAGCGCGCCGACAATCAGCGCCCGGTGCGACAGGCTCTTGTCGCCCGGCACGGGGAAGCGGCCGCCGAGCGGACCGCCGGGGAGCGCGCGCAGTTTCAGGCCGCGTCTCGCTGTTCGAGCGCGGTGACGAAGGCGCGCACTACCCGCGCGGCCTGGCGCGGATTGAGCCGCGGATCGCAGGCGCTGGTCCAGCCCTCGCCCTCGTCCTCGCCGCTGCATTCGGCAACATCCTCGGGAGTCATTTCGAGATGGAGCCCGCCCGGATGCACCCCTTCGGCGCGGGCAATGGCGACGAATTCGTCGACCTCGCGCAGGATTGCTGAGAGTTGGCGGACCTTCCGGACTCCGCCGCGCTCGGTATTGCCGTGGAGTGGGTCGCTGATCCAGAGCGGCTGCCGCCCCTCCTGCCGGAGGGCACGCATCAGTCCGGGAAGCCGGCTGGCGATGTCGGGCCCCATGCGCGCGATCAGGGTCAAGCGACCCGGCTCGTGATCGGGGTCGAGCCGGTCCACCAGCGCGCGCAGTGCATCAGCATCGATGGCGCCGAGCTTCACGCCGATCGGATTGGCGAGGCCGGCGGCAAATTCGACATGCGCGCCGTCGATCTGCCGGGTCCGCTCACCGACCCACAGCAGGTGTCCCGAACCGCTCCACCAGCGTCCGTCCGCACCGTGCCGCACCTGCGCCTGTTCGTACGGCAGGAGCAGGGCCTCGTGGCTCACGAAGAGCGCCGCCGGCACCCGCGCGAGCGTTGCTCGCGCATGGGCGAGGGCCTGCCGCATCCGCTCGGCATCGGGGGCTAGCGCGTCGCGGCTATTGACGATCTCGCCGCGCCACACTTCGCCCTCGACCGTGCGCGGCTTGGCATATTGCCCGGCGAGGCGGGCGAGGCGAACGGCAGGAAGCGGGAGCGGCGCGGCCAGCGCGTCGAACAATGCCGCGAGGCCCGAGACATCGGCCTCGGCGAAGGTCTCGGCGCAGTCACCGCCCTGGAGAAGCAGCGCGCGCCCGGCGGCACAGTCCGCCAGCGCCAGGCGCAAGCGCTCGACCGCCTCGCGCGCGACCAGCGGGGCTTCGCGGCCAAGTTCGGCCTCGACCTCGGCAAGACGCGCGGTATCGGCATAGACAGGCTGCTGCGCCGCGGGGCGCGTTCGCCAGCTCGCCGGATGCCAGGTCTCACCCATCGTCAGGCGCCGAGCGCCTTGCCGAGTTCGACCTGGCCCTGTTCGAGCCCCGAGGCGGGGATGGTCGCGGTGGCGGGATCGCCGATCTCGGCCATCCGGTCGAGGATCGCCGAGGCGGCCTCGATGTCGTCCATGCCCTTGATCGAAATGCCCCTGGTCAGTGTGACATGCGCCTGCTCGACCCCCTGCGCGCCGGCGGCAAGGATGGTCCGGCTCGGCGCATTGTCGGCGACCAACGCGAGCAGCGCCGGGCTGACATAATCGGGCTTCAGCAGCTCGAGCGCCTGGGGTGGAAGGAGGTTCTCGGTCATTGCCGTGCGCGCCGTCGGGGCGAGGCAATTGACCTTGATGTTGTTCTTGGCGCCCTCGATCGAGAGCGTCTGCATCAGGCCGACCAGCGCCATCTTGGCGGCGGCGTAATTGCTCTGGCCGAAATTGCCGTAGAGCCCGCTCGAGCTCGTGGTCATGACGATGCGGCCGTAGTTGCGCTCGCGCATTCCGTTCCACACCGCCTTGGTGCAGATGACGCTGCCCATCAGGTGAACGTCCATGACGAGCCGGAATTCGTCGAGGCTCATCTTGGCGAAGCTCTTGTCGCGCAGGATGCCGGCATTGTTGACGAGGATGTCGACCGTGCCCGCACGCGCGGCCATCTCGGCGACCGCGGCCTCGTCGGTGACGCTGGCCCCGAAGGCCTCGGCCGCGCCGCCCGCGGCCCGGATCTCCTCGACCACGCCTTCGGCCTGGGCGAGCGACTGGGGGATGTCGTTGACGAACACCTTGGCCCCCGCCCGCGCCAGCAGCAGCGCATGGGTCCGGCCGAGGCCGCCCCCGGCGCCGGTGACGATGGCGATGCGACCTGCAAGCGAAACGGCCATTCTTCCTACCTCTCCTGGTTGGGCAGGGCAGTAGCGCGCTTGAGCCCGCTGACAAGGCTGGCGAGGGCCGCCGGGTCGGCGCCGCACTTCACCAGCGCCGAGCCGGCGATCACGCCCGCCGCCCCGCTGGCGAGGGCATCGGCGACCTGTTCCGGGGTCGAGATCCCGAAGCCGAGGATCGGCGGCGGGGCCCCCGCCTCCGCCAGACCGGCGAACAGCGCCTCATGGTCGAGCGCGAGTGTGTCGCTCGTTCCCGTCACCCCCGCGCGGGCGACGCAATAGGTATAGCCGCCCGACAGCGCGGAGATGCGCGCGAGCACCGGCGGCGGGGTATTGGGGGCGGCGATCATGACGAGTTCGAGCCCGGCGGCCCTGGCGGCCTCACTGTAGGGCACGGCCTCGAGGCTGGGGACGTCGGCGACCAGCACCGAATCGGCGCCGGCCGCGGCCGCATCGGCCATGAACCGTTCGCGTCCGCGGGCGTGGAGGATGTTGGCGTAGGTGAGGATCCCGATCGGAATTGCCGGGTGCCGGGCGCGCAGGTCACGGATGAGGTCGAAACTGTCGTCGACCTTCATCCCCGAGCGCAGCGCGCGCTCGGACGCGGCCTGGATGACCGGGCCGTCGGCGACCGGATCGCTGAACGGGATGCCGACCTCGATCATGTCCGCACCGCCTTCGACCAGGGCGTCGAGGAGCAGGGCGCTGGTCGCCTTGTCGGGATCGCCGAGCATCAGGAAGCCGCCGAAGGCGCCCTCATGGCGCTGCTTCAGCCGCGCGAACATCTCGTCGTAGCGGCTCATGCCTGGTCGCCTTTCAGCAGCTTGACCGCGCTCGCCATGTCCTTGTCGCCGCGGCCCGACAGGTTGACCACAATGACGGTCTCGCGGGTCGCCTCGGCGGCGAGCTTCAGCGCATGCGCGATGGCGTGGGCGCTCTCGAAGGCGGGGATGATGCCCTCGGAGCGAGCCAGCGCCTGGAAGGCATCGAGCGCGTCGGCGTCGGTCACGCCGACATAATCGGCACGGCCGATCTCGCGGAGATAGGCATGCTCGGGGCCGACTCCGGGATAATCGAGCCCGGCCGACATCGACCATGTGTCGGCAATCTGCCCGTCGCGATCCTGCAGCAGCAGCGTCTCGGTCCCGTGAAGGATGCCGGGCGTGCCCTTGAGGATGGTCGCGCCATGCTCGTGACCGTGGAGCCCCTTGCCCGCCGCTTCGCAGCCGACGAGGCGGACGCCGTCGTCCTCGATGAAGTCGGCGAACATGCCGATGGCGTTGGAACCGCCGCCGACGCACGCCGCGACCACGTCCGGAAGCCGGCCCTCGACCTCCAGCACCTGGGCGCGCGCTTCCTTGCCGATCACCCGCTGGAACTGGCGGACCATGGTCGGGAAGGGATGCGGGCCGGCCGCGGTGCCGAGGAGATAGTGGGTGTGGGCGAAGCTCGCAGTCCAGTCGCGCAATGCCTCGTTGACCGCGTCCTTCAAGGTCCGGTCGCCGGCGGTGACGGGGATGACCCTGGCCCCCATCAGCTCCATGCGGAAGACGTTCAGCTGCTGCCGCGCGACGTCGTCGGCACCCATGTAGATCTCGGTCTCGAGCCCGAACAGCGCGCCGGCCAGCGCGGTCGCGACGCCGTGCTGGCCCGCCCCGGTCTCGGCGATCAGGCGGCGCTTGCCCATCCGCTTCGCCAGCAGTGCCTGGCCGAGCACCTGGTTGGTCTTGTGCGCGCCGCCGTGAAGCAGGTCCTCGCGCTTTAGGTAAATGCGCGCGGGCGTGTCGGCGGCCAGATTGCGGCAGCGGGTCAGCGGGGTCGGGCGGCCCGCGTAGGTGGCGAGGAGCTGGTCGAGCTCGGCGCGAAAGGCGGGGTCGGACTCGGCCTCGAGGAAGGCGCCCTCGAGCTGTTCGAGCGCGGGTACGAGGATCTCGGGCACGAAGCAGCCGCCGAAGCGGCCAAAGCGTCCGTCATGCTTCATCATTCTGTCTCCGGTCGGGGAGGCGCAGCGCGTCGAACAGCGCGGCGATTTGGGCGTGGTCCTTGATTCCGGGCGCGGCTTCGAGCCGGGAGCTGGCGTCGAGGCCATAGACCCCCGTGTCTTGCGCGGCGCGGGCATTGTCGGGCCCGATTCCGCCGGCGAGGAAGGCTCTCGTCTTCGCGGGGTGCTTGGCGACCGCCCCCCAGTCACAGGGGCGCCCGGTCCCGCCGCCGGGGCTGTCGAACACGAGGCGGTCGCCGCCGCGATCCTCGAAGCCGACGGTCCAGATTTCGCCCGAAAAACCATTGCGCAGCATGGCGACGTGCGCGGCGTCCTCATGGCCGTGAAGCTGGACCGCGAACAAGCCCGCCGTCGCCGCGGCGCGGGCGACGTCGCGCGGCTCGTCGTCGCGGAACACGCCGACGGGCTTGAGGCCCGCGTCCCGCGCGGTCGCCGCGAGCGCAAGCGCCGTCTCACGGTCCACCGCGCGCGGCGTGCCGCGAACGAGGATGATCCCGGCATGAGTCGCCCCCGATGCGGCGGCGGCCTCGACGTCCTCGACTCGCGTCAGCCCGCAGACCTTGACCCGCCCGAACACCAGCGCCCGCGCCGCCTCGAAGGGATCGTCGGCGGCCATCAGCGAGGAGCCGACCAGGAAGGCGTCGGCATGGCGCGACAGCCGCTCGACGTCGCCGCGCGCGGCAATCCCCGATTCGCTGACCAGCGTCACCGAGTCCGGCACCTTCGCCGCCATCCGCTCGGTCACCGCAAGGTCGGTCTTGAGGGTTTTGAGGTCGCGGTTGTTGATCCCGACAAGGGTCGCACCGAGCGCCAGTGCGCGGTCGAGCTCGGCCTCGTCATGGACCTCGACCAGCACGTCCATGCCGAGCCTCGCCGCCTCGGCCATCACGCCCTGCGCTTCCTCGTCGCCGAGCACCGAGAGCATGCACAGCACCGCGTCGGCGCCGTGCCGGCGGGCTTCGGCAACCTGCGCGGGAACGACCACGAAATCCTTGGCGAGGATCGGCCCGTCGAAACGCGCGCGGACGGTCTCCAGCGCGGCGAAGGAGCCCGCGAAGAAGCGCTCGTCGGTGAGCACGCTGACTCCGTCGGCGACCCCGGCATAAGCACGAATTGCGGTTTCGATCGAATGGACCGAGCGATGGCCCGAGGGCGAGGCGCGCTTCACTTCCATGATGAAGCGCGCGCCCGGCCGGGCCAGCGCGGCGCGAAGGCTGCGCGTGGTCGGCGCGATCCCGCTTGCGTCGAAGCCGCGCAACCGGGCTGCGACTTCCTGCCGCTTGTGCGCGACAATCTCGGCGAGGACGTCAGCCACGGCTGGCCTCGACGAAGGCGGCGAGGGTCCGGCCGGCCGCGCCCGAGCGAAGCACGTCCAAGGCCTTGACGCAGCCCGCCGCGAAGTCCGGGGCGAGGCCGGCGGTCCACAGCAGGGCGCCGGCATTGAGCGACACCGCCTGCTGCTCGGCGAGTGAGCCGCTTCCCTCGAGCAGGTCCTTCAACCGTGCGGCATTGACCGCAGGATCGCCGCCTTCGAGCGCGACGAGCGCGGTCCGCTCGAATCCGACTTCCTCGGGGGTCAGGACCAGCTCCTCGAGTTCGCCGTTCGCCAGCCGGATGGCGCGGGTGTCGGCGTGGAGTGCGACCTCGTCGAGCCCGCTGCCGTGGACGACCAGGGCCTGGCTGACTCCCAAGGCCTGGAGCACCTGCGCGATCCGGCGGAGGAGCCGCGGATCGGCGACGCCGAGCAATTGCACCGGGGGCCTGGCCGGGTTCACGCAGGGGCCGAGGAGATTCATCACCGTCCGCACGCTCAATTGCCGGCGGACCAGCGCCGCATGCTTCATCCCTGGATGATAGGCGGGGGCGAAGAGGAAGGTGAAGCCAGTCTGGTCGAGCACGCGCCGCGCTTCGTCGGGGGTCAGCTCGAGCCTTGCCCCGAGGGCTTCCAGCACATCGGCGGAACCGCACCGGCTCGAAACCGAGCGATTGCCGTGCTTGGCGATCGGAAGGCCCGCCGCGGCCGCGACCAGTCCGGCCGCGGTCGAGACGTTGATCGTCCCCGCCCCGTCGCCGCCCGTTCCGCAGCAATCGGCGAACAGTTCGCCCGGCCGTTCGAACGGGGTAGCGGCGGCGAGCAGCGCCTGGGCGGCGCCGATCATCTCCTCGGGCGTCTCGCCCTTCATCCGGAGCGCGATTAGCATGCCCCCGATCTCGCCCGGCTCGAGGCGGCCGAGCACGAGCCGCTCGAACAAATGCTGCGCCTCGTCGGCGCTCAGGTCCTCGCCTGCGAGCAGGCGCGGCAGCGGATTGGGGACCGGGCCGGTGTCGACCGGGGGCTCGGCGGGAATGATCGCGGTATATTGGGCAGTGGGGCTCATGGGTCTTTCCGGGACATGAAAAAACCCGCCACGTGAGGGGCGGGTCGCTTGGCCTTCAAACTGGTGGTGACGCGTTCAGTTCACCGCCAGCGCCATCGCGCCGCCGCCTTGGGACCCCACCACTGGTGCCACTGCTTGCTCACGGGCGCCTTCATCCCGGCCGGAGCCCGACTTGTCAACCGCCCGGGACCCCGCCACGACACGGCCAATGGGCCATAAGATCGTCATCGCCGGCGCCGGGAGCATCGGCTGTTTCGTCGGCGGCTTGCTGGCGAAAGGCGGGGCCGAGGTCACCTTTCTTGCGCGCCCGCGGATCGCCGAGGAAGTCGAGACGGCAGGCCTTTCGCTCACCAGCTTCGAGGGCTGGGCGGAACGGGTCGACCCGTCGGTCGTGACCCTCGCCACCGACCCCGCCTTAGCCTTCGCTGGCGCTCGCACCATCCTCGTCACCGTGAAGAGCGGCGCGACCGCCGAGATGGGCGCGCTGATCGCCGCGCATGCGCCGCCGGAGGCCGCGGTCGTCAGCCTGCAGAACGGGCTCGCCAACGCCGAACTGCTGCGCAAGGCGCTTCCCGGCCGGCCGGTCTTCGCAGGCATGGTGAGCTTCAACGTGCTCCATCGCGGGCCCGGCCAGTTTCATCGCGGGACGTCGGGGCCGGTGGTGGTCGAGGCCGGCGCCCCGCCGCTCGCCGCGCCGCATCTCGATTTTCTCCAGCATCCCGACATGGGCGCGGTGCTGGCGGGCAAGCTCCTCTACAATCTCAACAATGCGCTCAATGCCTTGTCCGGGCTGACGCTGGCCGAGCAGCTCGGGGATCGGCGCTGGCGTCGCTTGTTCGCCGCCGCCCAAGAGGAAGCCCTCGCCGTTTTTCGCGCCGCGGGGATCACGCCCTGGAGCATGAGCAAGGTGCCCGTCCAGCGGATGCCGCGGATGCTCCGGCTGCCGAACTTTCTCTTCCGCCAACTGAGCAAGCGCGGGGTCCGCATCGACCGCACCGCCCGCTCCTCGATGTGGGAGGACCTCGAGAAACGCCGGCCGACCGAGATCGACGAACTGCAGGGAGCGATCATCCGCAGGGGCGCGGCGCTCGGCGTGCCGACCCCCGTGAACATCAGGATCGCAGAGGCCATCAGGGCCGCGGAACAGGCCGGGACGGGAAGCCCGCGCCTCGACCCCGACCAGCTTTCGGGCGGGACTTCTTAACTCGCTCTAAACCCTCGCGAGGCTAGCAGGCTCGGACAGGAGTCTGACCGAACCGATGTACGAGGCCCCCGACCGCTACAAGCGCATGATTGCCGCCCGCCTTCCGGACGGCGAATCGGCAGGGTTCGCCCGCGACAGCGGGACGGAAAGCTCGCCGCTCAAGGATGCGCAGCTGATTGCCCGCGGCCAGCTCGCGCCGTTCCTCGCCTTGACCAACATCGCCGCCGCCTTGCTCTTCTGCGCGGCGCTGTGGGGCGCGACTCAGGCGACCTGGCTGGTCGGCTGGCTGGTCGCGGTCTCGGGCCTCAATGTCCTCGCGATGCGCTGGAGCCAGAGCCAGGCCGTCACCTGCGTCGGCCGCGCCGGCCATTCGGTGCCTCAGTGGCAGATGATCGCCGACGTGGTGGTCCGAGCGGCCGCCTGGCTCAGCCTTCCGCTCTATCTCTTCCCCCAGCTCGACAGCGGCGGCCAGATCATCGCCGGTACGCTGATCGCCGGTGTCGGCATCGCGGGGCTCGGCCTCGTCGTGATCTTCGCCTGCGCGGTCGCCTGGATGAGCGCCTTCACCGCCGGCCTGTCGGGTGCGCTGCTGCTGATGCAGTCGACCGTCTCCTTCCAGCAGTTGCTGGCGATGCTGTTCGTGCTGGGCGTGGCGATCGTCGGCGTGCTCACCGTCGCGCGCTGGGCGGCGGGGCAGCTCAAGACCAATGCCGACATGGGCTCGCAGTCCGAGAGCGCCTCGCTGCTGCTGCAGGAATATGAGCAGCGCGGCGTGGGCTGGCTGTGGCAGGTCGATGGCGAGAATCGCGTCGCCTACATCTCGAGCCGAATGGGCGCGCTGATCGGCCGCCCGTCCAACCAGATCCTCGGCCATTCGCTGCCTGCCCTCCTCGGCGGCCATGCCGATCTCGGCCGGGTGCTGCTCGACAAGCAGCCCTTCACCAATCTCGAGATGGAGCTGAAGACCGCGCGCGGCAATCGCTGGATCTCCCTGTCGGGCGATCCGATCATCGACACCGCCGGGCGGTTCGAGGGCTTCCGCGGGGTCGGCCTCGACATCACCGACGTTCGCCACACGCAGGAGCGGCTGACCCACCTGGCGAATGTCGACGTGCTCTCGGGGCTGCCCAATCGCGGTCGTGTCCGCCAGCTCCTGGGCGAAGCGCTGCGCGCCGCGACGGCCGGCAACGTGCCTTGCGCGATCATGTTTCTCGACCTCGACGGGTTCAAGCCGGTCAACGACACCTTTGGCCACCCCAAGGGCGATGCCGTCCTCCAGGCGGTCGCCAAGCGGCTGTGCGACGAGGTCGCGAGCGACGGCCATGTCGGGCGCCTCGGCGGCGACGAATTCGCGATCGTCATCCCCGACGCGCAGAGCCGCAAGAAGATCGAGCAGCTGGCCGACCGGATCATCGTCGCCATCGGCGAGCCCTTCCTCATCGACGGGACCGAAATTCGAATCGGCGTGTCGGTCGGCTGCGCCTTCGGCCCGATCGACGGGGCGACGGTCGACGACCTCATCCTCAAGGCCGACCTTGCGCTCTACCAGGCGAAGGACGCGGGTCGCGGCGTGGTGCGCTATTTCAGCTCCGAGCTGCAGAGCGAGCAGGAGGACCGGGTCCGGCTCGAGGCCGACCTGCGCGCCGCGCTCGAATCGCGCCAGTTCCACCTCGCTTTCCAGCCGCTGGTCAGCGCCAAGAACCAGAAGCTGATCGGTTTCGAGGCGCTGGTCCGGTGGAATCACCCGCGGCGCGGTTTCGTGCCGCCCAACGTCTTCATCCCCGTGGCCGAGGAATGCGGCCTGATGGGCCCGCTTGGCGAATTCATCATCGAGGAGGCCTGCCGCGCCGCCGCCAGCTGGCCCGAGCCGATCACGGTCGCGCTGAACGTCAGTCCCAAGCAGATCATCCTGCCCAACCTGCCCAACGTGGTCAGCCAGGCGCTGGCCCGCCACCGGCTGCCCGGCAACCGGATCGAGCTCGAGGTGACCGAAGGGGTGTTCCTCGACAGCTCGAGCCGCAGCCTCGACATCCTCGGGCGGCTGCGCGCGCTCGGCGTCGGGATCGCGCTCGACGACTTCGGGACCGGCTATTCCTCGATCGGATACTTGAACAAGGCGGTCTTCCACAAACTGAAGATCGACGGCAGCTTCGTCCGCGACGCCGGCACCCGTCCGGGCAATGTCGCGATCATCAAGTCGATCGTGCAGCTCGCCAAGGACTTCCGCATGTCGGTCACCGCCGAGGGCGTCGAGACCGCCGAGGATTTCGAGCGCATGCGCGAACTCGGCTGCGACACCATCCAGGGCTATCTCTTCGGCAAGCCGCTCTCCTACGAGCGCGCCAACCAGCTCGTGGTCGGCCTGGGCGCCCGCAAGATGGCGAGCTAGGCCCCGACCAGGAGCTTGCGCACCGCCGCGCCCAGCGCGTCGGAGCGGAACGGTTTGGCGAGCAGGGGGGCATCGGGCGCGGCCGCGCGAATCGCGTCGGTCTCGCTGTAGCCCGAGACGAACAGGATGGGCTGGTCAGGTCGGCTGGCGCGAATATTGAGCGCGACGTCCGCCCCCGACATCCCCGGCATCAGATAATCGAGGATGACGAGATCAGGGGCCCCGGCACGGTATTCGGCGAGCCCGGCGGCTCCATCTGCGGCTTCGCGCACCGAATAACCCTGGTCCTCGAGGCTGGCGACGATGAAACCGCGCACATCGGGATCGTCGTCGACCACGAGGACCCGCCCTTTCGCCGCGGCGGGCCCCTGATCGTCGGTTCGCTGCGCCACCGGCTCGGCGGTCTCGGTGCCGGCCTCGGACCGGCGGAAATATAGCAGTACCGTGGTGCCTTCGCCGGGGCGGCTCTCGATCCGCGCGGTGCCGCCCGACTGCCGCGCGACGCCATAGACCATCGACAGGCCGAGCCCGGTCCCATGGCCGACGTCCTTGGTTGTGAAGAAGGGCTCGAAGGCGCGTTCGACGACCTCTGGCGGCATTCCCGTCCCGGTGTCGGCGATGCTGAGCTCGATATAGTCGCCGGGTTCGAGTTCGGGGTCGGTCTCGATCACGACCTTACGGGTACGGAAGGTGAGCAGGCCCCCTCCAGGCATCGCGTCGCGGGCATTGATCGCGAGGTTGAGCACCGCCAGTTCGAGCTGGGTCGGATCGGCCAGCACCGGCATCCGCTCCTCGTCGAGCGAGAAGCGCTTCTCAATCCCCGGGCCGAGCACGTTGCGCAGCAGCGGGCGCATGTTCTCGATCAGCGGCGCGACGTAGGTCGGCCGCACCTCGAGCCGCTGGACCCGGCTGAAGGCGAGCAGTTGCGCGGTCAGGCGGGCCCCCCGCTCGGCCGCTTCGAGCGCATTCCTGGCATAGCGTTCGAGCTTGGGATCGGTTGTCCGCTTGGTGATGAGGTCGAGCCCGCCCACCACCACCGTCAGGAGATTGTTGAAATCATGGGCGATCCCGCCGGTCAGCTGGCCGAGCGCCTCCATCTTCTGGCTCTGGCGAAGCTGCTCCTGCGCGCCGCGCAGCTCGGTCACGTCGCGCGCTTCGCCGACGAGATAGACGGGCTTTCCATCGTCGCCGAGCACCGGCTTGATCGAGGTCACATGGGTCTGGGTCGTGCCGGCGATGGTGACATTGACCTCGGCCTGGCTGGTCAGCCCCGCCGCCCCCGCGGCGATCAGCGAGCGGATGGTCGCCTCGGCCTCGGGATTGCCCGCGACCGGCGGCAGCTCCCAGGCCTTGCGCCCGACAATCTCCTCGGCGGTGCAGCCCATCGCCTCGAGCGCGGTGCGATTGACCTCGAGATAGTCGCCTTCGACGGTGAGCAGCGAGATCATCTCGAGCGCGGTGTCGAAGACCGCACGGAAGCGCGATTCGCTTGCCGACAACGCGGCGGTCCGGGCCTCGACCTCGGCCTTGAGCTGAAACTCGCCGAGCTTGGCCGGCGTGACGTCGAAGGCCGCACCGATAAAACCGACCAGCTCCCCGTCGGGACCGAAACGGGGGCTCGAGACCGAGCGGAGCCAGCGATATTCGCCATCGGCCCGCCGATAGCGCGCCTCGAGCGTGAAGGGCTTGCGGGTCGCTTCGCCGGCCCGGCTCTCGGCGACGATCCGCTCGAGATCCTCGGGATGGATCCAGCTCTCCCACCGGTGCGAGTTGACCTCGTCAGGCCCAATCCCGGTAAAGTCGAGATAGGCGTCGTTGACGAATTCGCGATGCCGGTCGAGCCGGGTCACCCACATGATCACGGGCGCCGAATTGGCGATCCGCCGGAAGCGCGCCTCGGATTCGCGCATCGCGCGCTCGGCGACCCGCTGCTCGGTCACGTCCTGGACGATGATGACGACGCCGGTGACCACCCCACCGACGAACTGCGGCAGATATTCGGTCTGAAGCGCGATCGGGCCGCGCGTGGGATGGTCGAAGGAGGCCGCGAACCATTGCCGCTCGCCGCCGAGCGCCGCCTTGAGCAGGTCCTTGCGGACCCGATAGGCCGCCTCGCCGAGGAGCTCGCGAACCGTCTTCCCGAGGATCGCGCTGCGCGAGACCTCGAAGAATTCGGCGAGCGACCGGTTGCAGAAAAGATAGCGCTCGTCGTGGTCGACGAGCGCCAGTGGCATCGGCAGCGCGTCGGCGATCGACAGCACCCGGCTGAAGTCGAAACCCTCCGCCGCGCGCTGCTGATCGACCCGGTCCATGGGCGCAGTCTACCGCAAGCCCCGTTCCCGCCAAACCCCGGGCGGGGCCGGAATCAGTGGACGAAGCGCGCCACCACGTCCCGGTAGGAGCGGCTGACCTTCACCTGCGCGCCCGAGTTCAACACCAGGAAGCATTCGCCATTGGTGTGCGGCTTCACCTGCCGGACGAGGTCGAGGTTGACGATCGTCGAGCGGTGCACCCGCTGGAAGCGGCGCGGGTCGAGGCGTTTCTCGAGGTCCTTCATCGTCTCGCGCAGGATCAGCGTGTTGTCGCCGGTCTGGATGCACATGTAGTCGCCGGCGGCGTCGATCCGCTCGATTGTGTCCACATCGACCCGGAAGATCTGCCCCTGGTCCTTGATGTTGATCATCTTCTCGAAGCGGCCCGGCGCCGGGTCGGCGGGTGCGCCGTCGGTTAGTTCCTCGGCCGCTTCGGGGGCATGCTCGGCCAAGGCCTCGGCCAGCCGCTCGGCATGGCTCGCGGCCTGCCGCTCGGCGAGTCGCTGGCGGACCCGCTCCATGGTGCTGGCGAGGCGGTCTTCGAGCACCGGCTTCTCGAGATAGTCGACCGCCTGCACTTCGAAGGCGCGCAAGGCATGCTCCGAATAGGCCGTCACGAAGACAAAGAGAGGCGGATCGACGTCCATCAGCCCCTGGATCACCGAAAAGCCGTCGAAGCCCGGCATCTGGATGTCGAGGAAGACGAGGTCGGGCTTGTGGGTCTTGATCGCGCGGATCGCCTCGCGGCCATTGTTGGCGGTAGCGATCACCTCGACATCGTCATGCGCCTCGAGGCGCAGCAGCAGGCCCTGGGTCGCCAGGGGCTCGTCATCGACGAGGATGGTTCGGATCGTCATGCAGGTCCTTCAATTTTCGTGCCGCTCCTCAGCCCGTCAGCGGTCGGGCGTCGAGCGGGATTTCCACGGTAACGCTGAACCCCCCATGTTCGTTCTTGCCTGTCGCGAAGCGGTGCCGCTCGCCATAGGCTTGCGCCAGACGGTCGCGGGTGTTCGCCAGACCGACTCCGGTCGACTGGGTCGCGACCAGCGCGTCCTGCCCCCCGGCCCCGTTGTCGGCGACTTCGATCCGCACATAATCGCCGTGCGGAATGGCGGTGATCCAGATGTCGGCCCCGGTCTCGCTCGGGGTCACCGCATATTTGATCGCATTCTCGATCAGCGGCTGGAGCAGCAGGCTCGGCAGCCGCGCGCCGATGGTCTGCGCCTCGATCCGGAAATGCGGCCGGAGGCGATCCTCGAAGCGCATCTTCTCGATCTCGAGATAGAGCTTCAGTGTCTCCACCTCCTGCGCGAGCGTGACCTGCGCGGTCGGCTCATTGGCGAGCGTATAGCGCAGGAAGCTGCTCAACCGCGCCAGCATCGCATTGGCCCGCTCGGTCTGCTTCAGCAGGACGAGGGTCGAGATGCTGTTCAGCGTGTTGAACAGGAAATGCGGATTGAGCTGGTAGCGCAGCATCGCCAGCTGGGCGATCGAGGCCTGGCTTTCGAGCCGGGCGCGCTGGTCGATCTCCTCTTCCAGCAGCAGGTAATAGTTGATCCCGTAATAGAGCGCCGACCAGGCCGCGAGCAGCGCGAAATTGAGGAGGATCGCGCCGAACCACTGGACCCCGACCGGGCTCGCCCCGGGCTTGACGAAGGTCGCGTGGCTCCAGGTCTCGATGATCGAAAAGGCGGCCGAGGCGACCACCACCGCCGCAAGGCTGAGGATCACCGTGTAGAGCGCACGCATCACGATCAGCCGGCGGTAGAGCGAGCCCAGCAGCAGGGTCAGCGAATAGCCGGTCGCGGTCAGCAGCAGCGTGTGGACGACGAACATCGCCGGCACCGCATTGGCGATGCCCGACAGCGTCCGGAGCACGAAATAGCCGGTCCAGCCCGCCGACTGGAGCATCCAGAAGGCGCGGTTCTTGTCGGCGAAAAAGGGCGCGTCGAGCCCGACCGTGCGCGCGATCGGCCCTCGCCGCGGGGTCAGCGCGCGCGGTCGGCGGACCCGCGGCTCGGCGGGGGCAAGCGTGGCGCTATCGGTTGCCATCGGCGGTGCGATTGCTGCGCATCCCCCGACATATAGGGCCGCAGGCCGCGCGATGCGAGCGGTTCGCCGACCCGCGCGGTCTGGTGTCTGCCTCGACCATGCTTTTCCCTTTGTTCATTCGGAGTTAGGGCGGCTTGCCTTCTAGGAGCCCGAATGACCCGAACCGCCCTTTTGCTCGCCTCGGCGCTCGCCATGACCGTTCCCGCCATGGCTTCGGCCCAGCCGCATGCCGCTCCGGCCGTCGCGCCTGTGCTCGCCACCGCCGATGCCGTCGATCCGCACAGCTTCGCCCGCCCGCGCGAGGCGCGCGTCACCCATGTCGCGCTCGACCTCAACGTCGATTTCGCCCGCCGATCGGTCGCGGGGAGCGCGACGCTCGACGTCCAGCGCCGCCCCGGCGCGCGCGCGCTGGTGCTCGACAGCAAGGGCTATCGGGTGACCAAGGTCAACGATGCCGAGACCGGCCGACCGCTCGCCTTCGCTTTCGGTCAAGGCACGCCCGAGCTCGGCCGTCCGCTGACGATCCAGCTCGGTCCCCGCACCCGCAAGGTGCGGATCGCCTATGTCGCCCGCGACGCCGAGGCACTGCAGTGGCTGACCCCGGCGCAGACCGCCGGCAAGAAGGCTCCGTTCCTGTTCAGCCAGGGCCAGTCGATCCTCAACCGCAGCTGGATCCCGACCCAGGATTCGCCCGGCATCCGCCAGAGCTGGTCGGCGACGATCCGCGTGCCGGCGCCCCTGACCGCGGTGATGAGTGCACCGGGCGGCGGTGTCCGCACGGCCCCTTCGCCCGCGACGTCAGCCAATGGCACGCGCACCTTCCGCTTTGCGATGGACAAGCCCGTCGCGCCCTATCTCATCGCGATCGCGGTCGGGGACCTCAAGTTCCAGCCGCTGGGCCCGCGCACCGGGGTCTGGGCCGAGCCCGCGACCCTTCCGGCCGCGGCGCGCGAACTCGAGGACACCGAAAAGATGGTGACCGCGGCCGAGCGCCTGTTCGGTCCCTATCGCTGGGGCCGCTACGACATGATCGTGCTGCCGCCCTCCTTCCCCTTCGGCGGGATGGAGAATCCGACCCTCACCTTCCTCACCCCGACCTTTATCGCCGGGGACAAGAGCCTGGTCAGCCTGATCGCGCACGAGCTTGCGCACAGCTGGTCGGGCAATCTCGCGACCAACGCCACCTGGGCCGATTTCTGGCTCAACGAGGGCACCACCACTTACGCCGAGCGGCGGATCGTCGAGCAGCTTTACGGCCCCAAGGTCGCCCGCCAGCAGGTCGCGCTCGGGATCGACGCGCTCGACGCCGCGGTGACCGACAATGGCGGTCCGCAGGGGCCCGACACGCGGCTCCACATCGACCTCAAGGGACGTCACCCCGACGACGGCCTGACCCACATCGCTTATGAAAAGGGGTCCGCGTTCCTGCGGATGCTCGAGGCGAACCTCGGCCGCGCACGGTTCGACACCTTCCTCCGCGGCTGGTTCGACCGCCATGCCTTCAAGCCGGTGACCAGCGCCATGTTCCTCGCCGACCTGCGCCGCGAACTGGTCCGTGGTGACGCCCGCCTCGAGCGCCGGCTCGAGCTCGACCGGTGGGTCTATGGCACGGGCATTCCCGACAATGCGGTGCCGGCCGATCCCAGCGCCTTTGCCGAGGTCGATGGCGCGGTCGCCACCTTCACCGCCACCGGGACCTTGCCGGCGGCCTGGTCGCGCTGGACCACCGACGAGCGGCTGCGGTTCCTCAACAAGCTGCCCCGCCAGCAGGCGCGCCCGCGGCTCGACGCGCTCGAGCGCGCCTGGCGCCTCGACGAGACCGGCAACCAGGAAGTGCTGTTCGCCTGGCTGACCCTCGCCGTCGCCAACCGTTACGACCCCGCCGTCCCGGCGCTCGAGCGCTTCCTCGAGGGGCAGGGCCGTCGCAAGTTCGTGCGTCCGCTGTTCAAGACGCTGATGGACGACAGAGCCTGGGGCCGGCCGATCGCGCTCCGCATCTACCCGCGCGCACGTCCGCTCTATCACCCGCTGGTGACGCAGGAGCTCGACAAGCTGGTCGTCCGATAAGGAGGGAAGTGGCGGAGCGGGAGGGATTCGAACCCTCGATACGGTTTTGCCGTATACTCACTTTCCAGGCGAGCGCCTTCGACCACTCGGCCACCGCTCCGCAATTTCCATTGCCTGGAAGCGCGGGCTCTTAGGGGCTGGCGCGCGCGGGAACAACCCGCTTGGCAGCTTGGAGCCAGCCGCTACACCGTTGCGCGATGCGCGCTTTCGGTCCCGCCCCGTCCTTCGAAGAGATCGAGGCGATCGCGCGCCAGTCGCTCGATCGTCTTCCCGAGCCCTTTGCCGCCACCGCCCGCGAGATCGTCCTGCGGATCGAGGAATTCGCCGAGGAGGAAATCCTGGCCGAGATGGGGATCGAGGATCCCTACGACCTCACCGGCCTTTACGTGGGCCGCCCGCTGACCGAGCGAAGCGTCGACGAGAGCGGCCGCTTCCCCGACCAGGTCTTCCTTTACCGAGCGCCGATCCTGCTCGAGTGGATGGAAGGCGAGGACAGCCTCGAGCATCTCGTTGCCCATGTGCTGATCCACGAGATCGGCCACCACTTCGGGCTCAGCGACGAGGACATGCACGCGCTCGAGGAGGCCGCGGAGCACGAATGAGCCTGCTCGCGCTCCACGATATCGCCTGCTGGCGCGGCGGACGGCTGCTGTTCGAGGGCCTGTCGCTGACCATCGAGGCGGGCGAGGCGGTGCTGGTGACCGGCCCCAACGGGACTGGCAAGTCGAGCCTGCTTCGGGTCGCGGCCGGCCTGCTCGCCCCGCTCGCCGGGACGGTGACGGCGGCTCCGCTTGCCCTTGCCGACGAGCGGCCCGCGCTCGATCCCGAGCGGAGCCTCGCCCAAGCGCTCGCCTTCTGGGCGGCTCCGGGGACGGTGGTTGCCGAAGCCCTCGAGCAGGTCGGGCTCGAAGAGCTGGGCGAGGTCCCGGTTCGTTATCTCTCGACCGGACAACTCCGCCGCGCCTCGCTGGCCCGCGTGGCCGTGTCGGGGGCGCGCCTGTGGCTGCTCGACGAACCGGCCAACGGCCTCGACAGCGCCGCCGTGGAGCGGCTGGGAGTCATGATCGCGCGGCACCTCGAGGGCGGCGGGGGGGTCTTGGCGGCCTCGCACCAGCCCCTTCCGGGCGCCGCCTGGACCGAGCGAGGGCTCCAGCCGTGATGGGCCGCCTCATCCTCCGCGATCTTCGCCGCGCGCTCGGCGGGAGCGCGCTTCTGCCCTTGCTCTTCTTCCTGCTGGTCGCCGCGCTCGTGCCGTTTGCCGTCGGCCCCGACGCGAAGCTTCTTGCGCGGGTAGGCCCCGGCCTGCTGTGGGTTGCCGCGCTGACCGCCGCGCTCCTCCCGGTCGAGCGGCTGGTCGAGCCCGACCGCGCCGCCGGTGTCCTCGACCAGCTCGCGCTCTCGGGCCTCAAGATGGAGGAAGTCGCCCTCGCCCGGATCATCGCCCACTGGCTGAGCTTCGGCCCGCCGCTGCTCGTCGCGGCCGTGCCCGGGTCGGTCCTGCTCGGCCTGCCCGCCGAAGCCATCACGCGGACCCTCGTCACCCTCGCGGTCGGCACTCCCGGCCTCGCCGCACTGGCGGTGGCGGTGGCGAGCCTGACCTCGGGCCTGCGCCAGTCGTCGGCGCTCGGCAGCCTGCTGCTGCTTCCACTGGCCATTCCCCTGCTGATCTTCGCCGCCTCGGCCGCGGGCGATCCCAAGGCCGGCGCGCTCCAGTTGGAGGCCGCGGTCAGCCTGTTCCTGCTGGTGGGGGCACCCTTCGTCGCCGGTGCGGCGATGCGCGCCGCGAGAACCTAATCCCGGACCCAGCGAGCGAAGAGAGCGGTCGGCAGCAGCAGTCCGCGCCGTTCCTCGCGCATCGCCATCTCGCCGACCTCAACCCGTCCGCCGAGATGGCCGAGCTTCTGCCGCAGCAGTTCGCCGAGGCTGAGCGCGCTCATCCGGACCGCATAGACCGTGAGCACGAGGAAGCGGCTGTTCTCGTCCAGCAGCCGGCCGCAATCCTCGATCAGGGGCCCGAGATTCTCCTCCAGCCGCCAGGTCTCCCCGGTCGGCCCGCGTCCGAACTTGGGCGGATCGAGCAGGATGCCGTCATAGCGCCGCCCGCGCCTTACCTCGCGCGCGGTGAATTTGGCGGCGTCGTCGACCAGCCAGCGGATCGGGCGATCGGCGAGTCCCGACAGGATCGCATTCTCCTTGCCCTGCTCGACGCTTTTCTTGCTGGCGTCGACATGGGTCAGCTTCGCCCCCGCCTCGCTGAGCAGCAGGGTCCCGACCCCAGTATAGCCGAACAGGTTCATCACTTCGGCCCCGTCGGCGCGCGCGCGCATCCAGTCCCATTGCGGGGCCATGTCAGGGAAGAAAGCGAGGTGGCGGAACGGGGTCAGGCTCGCCTCGAACCGCACACCGTCGCGCTGCAGGTTCCAGCCCCGCGGCATCTGGCGGTGGAGGACCCAGCGGCCGCCGCCATCCTCGTCGCTGCCGGGAACGAAGGTCGCATCCGGGTCCCAGTCGTCCTGCGCCTTGTCCCACATTGCCTGCGGCTCGGGCCGGGCGACGGTATAGCGGCCAAAGCGCTCGAGCTTCATGCCGCCGCCGCTGTCGACGAGGCCCCAGTCCGCCCACGGCTCGGCGACGATGACGTCGAGACCCGTCATGCCGCCTTCGCCGCCGGGAGACCCAGCGTCGCCTCGGCCGGCGCGCTCGCCAGCATCGCCGCACCGGCCGCGCGGACCTGCGCGACGTCGAGCGCATCGAGGCGGGCAAGCAATTCCGAACGCGGGATCAGCCGGCCATAGGTCAGCCATTGCCGCGCGGCCTGCGCCGCCTGGCCCCACGGCGTCTCGAGGCTCATCGCCTGCCCCGCCCGGACCTGCGTCCGCGCGCGGTCGAGTTCGCGCTGGTCGAGCGTCGCTGCCGTGTCCCGGAGGACCTCGGCGATGAGTGCCCTTGCGGCATGGCCCCGGTCGCGCGCCGTCGCGGCATGGACGTGAAGCAGACCGATTTCGTCATGCGGATGAAGCCCGGCGCTGACGGTATAGGCCAGGCCGCGTTCCTCGCGCACCGCCTGGAACAGGCGCGACGAGGCGCCGCCTCCGGCGATATCGGCAAACAGCCGCGCGGCCAGATAATCCTCCGAGCGGATCCCCGGCGCCTCGTGCGCGAGCGTGAGCTGCGCCTGGTCGGCCTTGGCGCGTCCGCGCCGCGCTCGCGCGGTAAAAGTCGCGGCTGCGGGCTCGGGACCCCTGCCCGCCTCGAGCCCGCCGAGATGCCGCTCGGCGAGCGCGACGACTTGCTCATGCTGGACCGCGCCGGCCGCCGACAGGACCATCGCGCCGCCCCGGTAATGCGCGTCGCGCCAGGCGAAGAGGTCCTCGACGGTGATCGCGCGGACGCTTTCCTGGCTGCCGAGGATCGAGCGGCCGAGCGGCTGATCGGCGAAGGCCGCGCTCCATAGCTGGTCGAAGATGATGTCCGACGGCGTGTCCTCGGCCTCGGCCAGCTCCTGCAGCACCACCTCGGCCTCGCGCCCGAGCTCGGCGGCGTCGAACTGCGGACGGCTGACGAGGTCGCCGAGCAATTCGACGGCAAGGGGCACGTGCTCGCCCAGCACCGCGGCGGTGAAGCTCGTCTGGTCACGCTCGGTGCAGGCATTGAGTTCGCCGCCGACGTCTTCGATCGCCTCGCTGATCTGCCGGGCCGAACGCCCGCCGGCGCCCTTGAACACCATATGCTCGAACAGATGCGCAAGGCCGTTGACCCGCGCCTCCTCGTGGCGGGAGCCGACGTCGGCGAACAGGGCGATGCTCGCGGTCTCGAGTCCGGGCATCGGCCGGGTGATGACCGTCAGGCCGTTGGCGAGGTGGGTGACCGCGCTCATGCCCGCCGCCACCGCGACCGGAGCGCCAGCGCGTAGATGACGAGCGCGATGGCCGCGAAGGCGAACCACTGCACCGCATAGCTGCGATGGTTGTTGGGGATGGACGACAGGTCAGGGCCCGGATTGGCGGCAAGGCCCGCGAGCGGCGGATCGGCGACGATCATCGTCTCGGCCGGGCGATGATCGGTCAGCAGGCGAAGCAGCGAGCGGCTGTCGGGGGCGAGGCCAAGATAGCCTTCCACCCTGCCGCCCGGCCAGGCCGGGGTCGGGGTCGGCCGCGCCGTGGTGCCCAATTGCACGGCGATGGCGCGGCCGAGCGACCCATTGGTGCACTCGGCGATCACCCGAAAGCCATATTTGCCCGCCCCGGCGAGGCGCGTCGCCGACCCGCGAGCGCAGTCGAGCGAAACGGGGCGCAGCAGGTTGCCGGAGAGGTCGAGCCCGGGCGTGACCGCGGTCCGCGGCGCCCCGACATTGCGCTCGAATCGCGCCAGCAAGGCTTCCTTCTCCTTCGCCCGTCCGACCTGCCACAGGCCGAGCCCGACCATGGCGGCGACCGCGAGGAGGACGACCAGCGTCGCGACGAGGGGGACGCGCCTCACTTGACCAGCCGCCCTTCATGCGCGGCATGGCGATATTCGGCGCCCAGCAGCCAGGCCTTGGCGACCCTGAGCCCGCCCAAGGTCAGCGCGAGGCCGAGCGGGATCCACACGAGGTGCACCCACCAGGGCGGCTCGAAGGCGATGTCCACCATCAGTGCGGCCACCACCAGGATCGCGCCCACCCCAAGGATCAGGAAGGCCGCCGGCCCGTCACCGACATTATACTGGCTGAAGTCCGTCCCGCAGCGCTCGCAGCGGGCGGCAAAACGAACAGGGCCGGCGAACAGCCGGCCCTGGTGACAGGCAGGACAGCGGCCGGCGAGCGCATCGCCCGCCGGTCCCTCGAGCCCGTTTAGCCGTGCCACTCGGCGCCCCAGCCGCCCCACAGGTAGATGGAGACGAACAGGAACAGCCAGACGACGTCGACGAAGTGCCAGTACCAGGCCGCCGCCTCGAAGCCGAAGTGCTTCTGCGGGGTGAAGTCGCCGCGCTTGGCGCGGATGTAGCAGACGATCAGGAAGATGGTCCCGATCAGCACGTGCGCGCCGTGGAAGCCGGTCGCCATCATGAAGGTCGAGCCATAGACGTTGCCGCCGCTGGTCGTGGTGAAACCGAACGGCGCATGGGCATATTCATACGCCTGGATCGAGCTGAACAGGATGCCGAGCAGGATCGTCAGCAGGAGGCCGGTCTCGAGGCCCTTGCGGTCGTTGTTGATCAGGCTGTGATGCGCCCAGGTCACGGTTGTGCCCGAGCAGAGCAGGATCAGCGTGTTGAGCAGCGGGAAGCCCAGCGGGTTGATGACCGGCTGGTCCTTGGGCGGCCACACGCCGCCGATCGCATCGACCGCGCTCGGGAAGAGGGCATTGTCGAAGAAGGCCCAGAACCAGGCGAGGAAGAACATCACTTCCGAGGCGATGAACAGGATCATCCCGTAGCGCAGGTGAAGCTGCACGATCGGGGTGTGATCACCGGCGTGGCTCTCGTGGACGACGTCGCGCCACCAGCTGAACATGGTCAGCAGCACACCGAGCGCGCCCGCCAGAAGCACGAACTTGCCGTAGGGATTGTCGTGCATGGTGAGCACGCCGCCGGCGGTGAGCGCGAGGCCCGAAAAGGCACCGATCAGCGGCCACAGGCTCGGCGGAAGGATGTGGTAGGGATGGTTGCGGGTCGCGGCCATGGGTCCTCGGACTGAGAATTCGTGAGTTTGCGGCCCGCGCTCTAGCGAGCCTCGGCGCGCTTTTCCACCGGATAAAAGGTGTAGGACAAGGTGATCTCGTCGATCGAGGCCGTGGCGGGGTCGGTGCGGATCTTCGGATCGACGAAGAACACCACCGGCATCTGCACGCGCTGACCGGGCTTCAGCGTCTGCTCGGTGAAGCAGAAGCATTCGAGCTTGCTGAAATACTGGCCCGCCTGGGCGGGCGAGACGTTGAAGCTCGCCGTGCCTGTGGTCTCGCGCGCGGTGAGATTGTGCGCGGTGAAATAGGTCACGATCCGCGCCCCCGGGACCACCCGCGTCAGCCGGGTCTCGGGCTTGAAGTCCCATGGCATCGCCGGGCTGACATTGGCGTCGAAGCGCACCCCGACCGGCGCCAGCGACGCCTGCGCACCCGGAGCGGCGGACGCCCGCATCGGGGTCCCGCCAAAACCCGTCGCCTGGCAGAAGATCCGGTAGAGCGGCACGCTCGCGTAGGCGAGACCGATCATGAACAGCACGAACAGGACGGCTCGCCCCGCGACGACGCGGTTGCGCCGGGCGAGGTCGGCCGTCGCCGAGGTCACTGGTTCACCGTCATCTTGGCGATAGTGACGAAGAAGGTCAGCGCGATGAAGGCGAACAGCAGCATCGCGGTCACCCGCGCCGCCTTGCGCTGCCGGGCGCGCACCACTTCGTCCTCGGGCCGGCTCACAGGAAGCGGTCCACGACGAGCACGCCGAAAATGGCGAACTGGTAGAGGATCGAGAATTTGAACAGCGCCTTCTCGGGGCCCATGCCGGCCGGCTCGGTCGCTTTGTTGGCGAGGACGCGCAGGCTGAGGAAGACGAAATAGGCGCTGAGCAGGCTTGCCACCACGCCGTAGATCGGCCCAGTCAGGCCAAGCGGCCAGGGGGCGATCGCCACCGCCGCCATCGGCAGGCTATAGAGCGCGATCTGCCGCCGGGTGCTCTCGAAGCCCGCCACCACCGGCAGCATCGGCACGCCGGCATTGGCGTAATCGGTCTTCACGAACAGCGACAGCGCCCAGAAATGCGGCGGCGTCCACAGAAAGATGTTGAGGAACAGGAGCACCGGCAGAAGTTCGACCTTGCCGGTCGCCGCGACCCAGCCGATCAGCGGCGGGAAGGCCCCGGCGGCCCCGCCGATGACGATGTTCTGCGGGGTGCGGCGCTTCAGCCAGACGGTGTAGATGCCGACGTAGAAGAAGATCGAGAAGGCGAGGATCAGCGCCGCGAGGTGATTGGCCGCGAGGTCCATCAGCACCACGCTGCCCGCCGAGAGGCCGACCGCGAACTGGAAGGCGGTCTGCGGATCGAGCCGCCCACCGGGAAGCGGGCGCTTGGCGGTCCGCTTCATCTTGGCGTCGAGGTCGGCCTCGTACCACATGTTGAGTGCCCCCGCCCCGCCCGCGCCGAGCGCGATGCAGAGGACGGCAGTGAAGGCCAGCACCGGGTGCATGGTCGTCGGCGCGGCGAGCAGACCCGCCAGGCCGGTGAAGACGACGAGCGTCATCACGCGCGGCTTGGTCAGCGCGAACAGGTCGCGCCAGTCGGCCGGAAGCTCGTGGGTCTGGACAGCGGTGCTCATGGATGGGGCGCATATAGGGGCTAAGTCGCGGGAACGAAAGCCGAGTCTTGGGTCTTCATATCCGGGTCACCAAGGACCGGTTAGAAAGCCCCATGTCGATCCGATTCGCGCTTGCAATCAGCAGCTTGTTCCTCGCCGCCGCGCCCGCCTCGGCGATGCCCGTTCCGCCCAAGCCGGGCGAGAAACCCGTTGCCGACATGGTTGTCCACCAGGGCCAGGTGAATGTCGTCCTCGACACCGCCAAGGGCCGGATCGTGGTCGCGCTCGACGCCGGCCGGGCCCCGGTGACGACCAGGAATTTCCTGCGCTACATCGACGCCAAGCGCTTCGACGGGATCAGCTTCTACCGGGCCATGCCCTATGGCGACGACAACGGCCTCATCCAGGGCGGCATCACCAAGGACGTGAAGCTGCTCTTCCCGCCGATCGCGCACGAACCGTCGAGCAAAACGGGAATCGCGCATGAAGCGGGCACCATTCTCATGGCCAATGCCGGCCCCGGCACCGCCCGCGCCGACTTCTTCATCACGCTTGGCCCGATCCCCTTCGGCGACGACTTTGCCCCCTTCGGCCATGTCGTCGAGGGCATGGACGTGGTGAAGGCGATCTTCGCCGAGCCGACCGATCCCAACAAGGGTGCGGGGGCGATGAAGGGCCAGATGTTCGCCACGCCGGTGGCGATTCGCACCGTCCGCCGGGTCGGGCCCTGAGGACCTTAACCACGTCCGCATAGCTTTCGCTTAACCGGCGGAAACTAACCTGCGGCAATGCTGCACCAGAATATCGCGATCCCCACCGCCACCCGCGCGGACGTGATCGCCGCCTTCAGCTACGCGCTCGACCTGACCGAGGGACAACCCGCCGGCCACTGCATCCGCGCCTGCTGGATCGGAATGCAGGTGGGCCGCGAGCTCGGCCTGTCCCCGGCCGAGCTCGGCGACCTTTATTATACCCTCCTCCTCAAGGACCTCGGCTGCAGCAGCAACGCGGCCCGGATCTGCGAACTCTACGAAGCCGACGATCGTGCCTTCAAGCAGGGCTACAAGACGGTCGGCACCAGCCTCGCCGCGACGCTTCACTTCGTCTTCAGCAAGACCGCGCGGGGTCGTCCGCTCGGTCGCCGCGTTTCGGCGATCGGAAACATCCTCAGGAACGGCGACGCGATCGCACAGGAAATGATCGTCTCGCGCTGCACCCGCGGCGCCGACATCGCCCGCACCCTGCGATTCTCGAACGCGGTCTGCGACGGCATCTACCATCTCGACGAGCACTGGAACGGGTCGGGCCGCCCGGGCCGCCTCGAGGCCGGCGCCATCCCGCTCTTCTCGCGCATCGCCCTCCTCGCCCAGGTCGTCGACGTCTTCCACGGCCACGCCGGTGCCTCGGCGGCGCTCGAGGAAGCGCAGCGGCGGAGCGGCATCTGGTTCGATCCCGAACTCGTCCGGGCGCTCGAGAGCGCAGCGCGCCACCACAGTTTCTGGACCGCGCTCGCCTCGCCCACCATCGAGACGCGCGTCGTCCGCCTGGCTCCCGCCGAGGACGGCGACCGGCTCGACGACGACTATCTCGACGCCATTGCCAACGCCTTCGGGCAGGTGATCGACGCCAAGAGCCCCTTCACCGCCGGCCACTCACGGCGCGTCGGCGACCTCAGCGCGCGCATGGCGCAGGGCCTCGGCCTGTCGCCCGGACGCGCCCGCTGGCTCCGGCGAGCGGCCGTGCTTCACGACGTCGGCAAGCTTGGCGTTTCCAGCGCCATCCTCGAGAAGCCGGGCGAGCTCGACGAGCGCGAATGGGCCGAGATGCGCACCCACACCACTCATACCCGCGCCATTCTCGGCAGGATCGGCGCGCTGGCCGACCTCGCCGACGTCGCCGCCGCACACCACGAACGCCTTGACGGGACCGGCTATCCGCTCGCCTTGCCCGCCGCCGCGATCGGTCGCGAGACGCGTATCATCACGACCTGCGACATCTACGACGCCCTGGTGTCCGACCGGCCCTACCGCCCCGCGCTGCCCGTCGAGGAAGCGCTGCGGACCATGGAGGTGGCGTCGGGCACCGCGATCGACCCCGACTGCCTCGCGATCCTCAAGGCGAGCCTGGCCTAGCGGCGCTCGGCCGCGCTTGCCTCCTGCGCCGCCGCCCAGGGTGCGCCCGGAAGCCAGCCCGGCCATTGCCGGCTGTCGGCGACCATCTGCCCAACCCGCCAGGCGGCCAGCGCTTCCTGCGCGGTGCCGGCGAAGGTCCAGCGCGGATCGAACTGGTCGCACGGCTGGTGGTAGCAGCGGGCGTTATACGCACCGACGACCCGCTGTCCCGCCGCGAGGCCTCCGACCTTGAGGTCGCGGCCCGCACGAAAGGCCAGCGCCGGCACCCCGCGCTGGGCGAAAGGCAAATGGTCCGAGCGGAAGTACCAGCCTGCTTCGGGGTTCGGCTCGGGATCGACCCGAAGTCCCTGCTCCGCCGCCGCCTGGCCGAGCAGCGCCTCAAGGCCCGACTGGCCCGGACCGATCAGCTCGAGGTTGCGCGCGGCGGGCAGCACCACGTGCGGATCGAGGTTGATCACCGCTGCGGTCCGGGCGAGCGGAATCAGCGGATGCTGCGCGAACCATTCGGCGCCGAGCAGGCCCTTTTCCTCGCTCGTCCAGGCGGCGAACACGATCGAGCGGGCCGGTCGCTTGCCTGCCGCGAAGGCGCGCGCCACCTCGAGCAGCTCTGCCGTGCCGGTCGCATTGTCGACCGCGCCGTTGCGGATGCTGTCCCCGCGCGCGTCGGGACCGTTGTGGCCGTTGGCATCCCAGTGCGCGCCGTACAGCACATATTCGTTCGGCCGTTCGGCGCCTTTGAGCATGCCGACGACATTGTGGCTGACGACGGGCGTGGCCCTGTTGGTCGCGCGAACGCTGATCGACCCGGGCAATTTGAACGCGCGGAAGGCCGGGGTCCGCGCCAGCGTCTTCAGCCGCGGCAGGCCATAGCCCATCCGCGCCAGCAGCGGCACGACCGCCCCGCCCCGCACGATCGCGCTGAACTGCAGCGGATTGGGCTTGAGCGGCGCATAAGTGAGCGACGGCACGCGGATGCTTCCCCCGACCTGCGCATAGGGCCAAGAATAGGCCGCTTCCTCGTGGATGAAGAGCACGCCGAGCGCGCCGGCCTTGAGCGCCGCCGCGGTCTTGACCCCGCCCCGCCCGGCGAAGGCCAGCGCGCGTCCCCCGAAGCCGAGATCCTTGCCGCCCTCGAGGTCGGGGTCGCCGGCCAGCATGACCACGACCTTGCCGCGAACATCGACGCCCTCGAAGGCATCCCACCCGCGCTTGGGATCCGGCGCCCCCCAGCCCGCGAACACCAGCGGCGCATCGCGCACGTCGGTCACGCCGGCGTTGGTCGGGTTGATGTCGAGGTCGGGCCCGTCGCGGAGCACCGCGGCTTGGCCCCGCAACCGAATTGTCGCGGTGCCGCCCGGGAGTGTGTCGAGGCGCACCAGCGGCACCTTCTGAAACCAGCCTCCGTCCTCTCCCGCCGGCGCGAGCCCGGCCCCGGCCATCTGCCGGGCGAGATAGGCGATCGTCGCCGCCTCACCTTTTTCGCCCGGCCCGCGCCCGTCGAAGGCATCGGACGAGAGCATCTTCACATCGGCCTTGATCCGCGCCGGGTCGATCGGACCGGCGGCGACGAGGGCGACGGCGGCGAGCGGGAGGAGGAGGTTACGCATCGCGCGAGGATGACGGGTGCAGCGGCGCGCGCAACCCGCTGATTGCGCGTGGTTCAAAAGAGAAAGGCCCGCCCTGCGCTTTGCAGGACGGGCCTTGGTCTCGTCAGAGGCTGCCGCGGATCAGTCGATCTTGGGCAGGGTCTCGAACTGGTGGAAGGGCGGCGGGCTCGGCAGGGTCCACTCGAGCGTCGTCGCGCCCTCGCCCCACGGATTGTCCGGCGCCTTCTTGCCGCCCATCAGCGACCAGATGATGTTCACGAAGAACACGCCCATCGCCGCGACGGTCACCATGTAACCGACGGTCGAGACGTAGTTCCAGTAAGCGAACTGGTCGGTGTAGTCGGGAATGCGCCGCGGCATGCCGTCGAGGCCGAGGAAGTGCTGCGGGAAGAAGATCAGGTTCACGCCCGCGAACATCACGAAGAAGTGCACCTTGCCGAGCAGCTCGTTGTACATCTTCCCGCTCATCTTCGGGAACCAGTAGTAGAAGCCGGCGAAGATCCCGAACACGGCACCGAGGCTCAGCACGTAGTGGAAGTGGGCCACCACGTAATAGGTGTCGTGCATGTAGGTGTCGACGCCGCCGTTGGCGAGCACGACGCCGGTTACGCCGCCGACGGTGAACAGGAAGATGAAGCCGATCGCGAACAGCATCGGGGTCGGGAAGGTGATCGACCCGCCCCACATGGTCGCGATCCAGCTGAAGATCTTCACGCCGGTCGGGACCGCGATGATCATGGTCGCGGCGGTGAAGTACATCTTCACGTTCACGTCGAGGCCGACGGTGAACATGTGGTGCGCCCAGACGACGAACCCGACCACGCCGATCGCGACCATGGCATAGGCCATGCCGAGATAGCCGAAGACGGGCTTGCGGCTGAAGGTCGCGACGATCTGGCTGACGATGCCGAAGGCCGGCAGGATCATGATGTAGACTTCGGGGTGGCCGAAGAACCAGAACAGGTGCTGGTAGAGCAGCGGGTCACCGCCGCCCGACGCGTCGAAGAAGGCCGTGCCGAAGTTGCGGTCGGTCAGCAGCATGGTGATCGCACCCGCCAGCACCGGCAGCGCCAGCAGCAGCAGGAAGGCGGTGACCAGGATCGACCACACGAACAGCGGCATCTTGTGCAGGGTCATGCCCGGCGCGCGCATGTTGAAGATGGTGGTGATGAAGTTGATCGCGCCGAGGATCGAGCCCGCACCGGCGAGGTGGAGCGCGAAGATGGCGAAGTCGACCGCCGGCCCGGCCGAGCCGCTGGTCGACAGCGGGGCGTAGACGGTCCAGCCGGTGCCCGCGCCGATGCCGGTACCGCCGCTGGTGAAGGTCGAGAGGATGAGGCTGCAGAAGCCCGCCACGGTCAGCCAGAAGCTGATGTTGTTCATCCGCGGGAAGGCCATGTCGGGCGCACCGATCATGATCGGCACGAACCAGTTGGCGAAGCCGCCGATCAGCGCCGGCATGACCATGAAGAAGACCATGATCAGGCCGTGGCCGGTGATCAGCACGTTCCAGTGGTGATAGGCCTCGTCGATATTGGCGCTGCCCGCACCGAGCGGCCAGGCCTTGGTCAGGATCTGGATGCCCGGCTCGGCGAGCTCGGCCCGCATGATGCCCGACAGCGCGCCGCCGACGATCCCCGCGATGATCGCGAAGATCAGGTAGAGCGTGCCGATGTCCTTGTGGTTGGTCGACATGAACCAGCGGGCGAAGAACGCCGGCTTGTGGTCCGCGTCATGGGCATGGTCGTGCGCGTGGGCGCCCTCGGTGGGGGTCAGCTTCAGCGTGTCGGCGGTGGTGGCCATGATGTTCCGCTTCTCGTCTTAATTGGCAGCGCCGGCCGCGGGGGCCGAGGAATTGGCGGGGGCGGCGGCGGTCGGCGCGGCGGCCGGGCTGACGGTGGTCGCCGCGGTGCTGTCCGGAGCGGCGGCCGGGGTAGCGCCCGGCATCGTCCCACCCTTCAGCGCGACCCACTGGGCGAAGCGCTCAGGCGACACCACCTCGATCGCGATCGGCATGAAGCCGTGGCGCGCGCCGCACAGCTCGCTGCACTGGCCGAAATAGACGCCCGGACGGTCGACCTTGACCCAGGTCTCGTTGAGGATTCCCGGATTGGCGTCGGTCTTGGTCCAGAAGGCGGGCATGGCGAAGCTGTGGATGACGTCGTTCGAGGTGACGATGAACTTCACGACCTTGCCGGCCGGGATCACCATCCGCTCGTCGACCGCGAGCAGGCGCGGGCCGTCGTCGTCGGTGCGGAAGCGGGTGCCGGCCGCGGCCTCGCCCTTTTCCTTGAGCATGTTCGAGACGATCTCGAAGCCGCCATTGTCCGGATACTGGTAGGTCCAGTACCACTGGTTGCCGACCACCTTGATGGTGAGGTCCGCCGGCGGCGGGCTGTACTGGTGGCGGATGAGGCGGATCGAGGGAACCGCGATCGCGACCAGGACGAGCACCGGAAGCAGGGTCCAGGCGACCTCGACCGCAGTGTTGTGGCTGGTCCGGCTCGGGGTCGGATTGGCCCCGCGGCGATAGCGCAGGATGGTCCACACCAGGAGCGCGAGGACGAGCAGGCTGATCGCGGCGCACAGCACCAGCAGCCAGTTGTTGTGGAAGGCCGAGGCTTCGCGACCGACCGGGGTGAACTGGTCCTGCAGACCCGCGCGGCCGTCGGGCTGGCCAATGCCGGGGGTGGGCTTGGCATAATCGAAGGCCGGCGCGGCGCCCGTGGCCGGCGCGACCGCGCTGGCACCCGGGGTCGGATCGGTCGCCGCCGGGGTCGCCGACGGGTTGGCGGCCGCCGCGTTCGGACCGGCCGGCGTCGCCGCCGCCTGTTGCGGGGCGGCCGTCGGCGCTTGTTGTCCTTGGGCCGCCGCCGGCACCATGCCAGCTGCAGCAAGCGCGATCAGCCAATTTCTCACGTTCATCACGACCCCGGTCACAGGTTCAAGCCATCGGACGACCCCTCCCGGGCCGCCTGAAATCGGCGGCCTTATAGGCAGGGGTTCCCGCAGTCTCAAGCGCTTGTCTGTGCCCGTCGGCGCGGCGTAAGACGCGCCCTCAGAAAAGCCCCGTCGGGATAGTGGGGCGCGAGGGCCAAGGCAATGACCGAACAGGATATTCTCGACGAGTTTCGCGCCGCGGAAGCGCTTCTCGAAGGCCATTTCATCCTCTCCTCGGGGCTTCGCTCGCCGCGATACCTCCAATGTGCGAGGGTGCTGATGGACCCGCGCCGGGCCGGACGGCTGGCCAGTGCGCTGGCCGACAAGATCGATCCCGCGCTCCGCGCGCGGTTGCAGGCGGTCGTGTCGCCAGCGATGGGCGGGGTCATCATCGGCCATGAAATGGGCCGCGCCCTCGGCCTCCCCGCGATGTTCGTCGAGCGCCCGACCGGCACCTTCGAGCTTCGCCGCGGCTTCCGCCTCGACCCCGGCACGCAGGTCCTGCTCGTCGAGGACGTCGTCACCACCGGCCTCTCCAGCCGCGAGGCGATCCGGGCCATCACCGAGGCCGGCGGCGAGGTGATCGCGGCCGCCGCTTTGGTCGACCGCTCGAACGGCACCGCCGACCTCGGCGTCCCCTTCACGCCCCTGATCCGTCTCGACGTACCCACCTACGCCGCCGACGCGCTTCCGCCCGAGCTTGCCGCGATTCCCGCGATCAAGCCCGGCAGCCGCGCCGCGGCCTGATTGAACAACCCGCTCCCCGCTGCCATCTCCCCGCTCATGGCCACCGCCGCACCGCTCCGCCTTGGCGTCAACATCGACCATGTCGCGACCATCCGGAATGCGCGCGGGGGCGACTTTCCTGACCCTGTCCGCGCCGCCCATGCGGCCGAGGCGGCGGGCGCGCAGGGGATCACCGCGCACCTTCGCGAAGATCGTCGCCATATCCGCGACGACGACCTCGTCCGCCTCAAGAACGAGATTGCGCTTCCCCTCAACCTCGAGATGGCGGCGACCGACGAGATGCTGCGGATCGCGCTCGCGACCCGGCCCCACGCCGCCTGCATCGTTCCCGAGAAGCGCGAGGAGCGGACCACCGAGGGCGGGCTCGACGCGGCGGCCAAGCGCGAGCATCTCGCCCGCTTCTGCGACGAGCTCGGCGCGGCGGGCATCCGCGTCTCGCTCTTCATCGAGCCCGAGCCCGCGCAGATCGAGGCTGCGGTCGCCCTGCGCGCGCCCGTCGTCGAGCTTCACACCGGCCGCTACGCCCATCTCGCCGAGGGCGGCCGCGAAGCCGAGCTGAAGCGGCTTGCCGATGCCGCCGCGCTGGCCGCCAAGAACGGGATCGAGCCCCACGCCGGCCACGGCCTGACCTTCGCCAATGTCGTGCCGATCGCCGCCATCCCGCAGGTCGCCGAGCTCAACATCGGCCATTTCCTGATCGGCGAGGCGATCTTCGTCGGCCTCGAAGCCAGCATCCGCCGGATGCGCGACCTCATGGACAGCGCGCGGTGATCGTCGGGCTCGGCTCCGACCTCTGCAACATCGAGCGGATCCAGGCGTCGCTCGACCGCTTCGGCGACCGCTTCCTCCATCGCGTCTTCACCGAGCGCGAGCGCGCCAAGGCCGCCCGCCGCCCGTTCACCGCCGCCGGCACCTTGGCCAAGCGCTTCGCCGCCAAGGAGGCCTTCTCCAAGGCGGTCGGGACCGGCTTCAAGCGCGGCGTCTTCATGAAGGACATCGGGGTCGCCAATCTGCCAAGTGGCGCGCCCACTCTGCAACTGACCGGCGGGGCGGCCGAGCGGCTTGACGCGCTCACCCCTGCGGGCCACGCCATGCGTGTGCATCTGACGATGACCGACGACCATCCGTGGGCGCAGGCCTTCGTCATCCTCGAAGCCGTACCCCTGCCGGAGTCTTGAGTGAGCGATACCCTCGTCAACCAGGTCGAGCCCGCGGCGCCGCCGCCGGCCCCGGCTGCCGCCACCGAGACCAAGCCGAAGGAATCGGCCCTCTGGCGTGAGATCAAGGGCCTGTTCTGGGTCCTGGTCGCGGTGCTGGTGTTCCACAGCCTCGTCGCCAAGCCCTTCTACATCCCGTCCGAATCGATGATGCCCGCCCTGCTCAAGGGCGATCGGCTGGTGGTCAGCAAATATCCCTATGGCTGGTCGTGGGTGTCCCCGAGCTTCCACCTCTGGCCCGAGCAGAAGGGCCGCCTGTTCGGCCGGATGCCCGAGCGCGGCGACATCGTGATCGTCACCCCGCCGCATCTTCGCGAGGACTATATCAAGCGCGTCATCGGCCTGCCCGGCGATACCGTCGAGGTTCGCGGCGGTCGGCTCATCCTCAACGGGGTCGAGGTGAAGCGCCAGATCCTTCCCCCGCGCATGGTCCCGGTCGACGCCAACGCCCCTTGCGGGGTCGAGCAGTTCGCCGGCCGCCTCGTCCAGCAGAAGGACGGCAGCTTCGCCTGCTCGCTGCCCATCGTCCGCGAGACCCTACCCAATGGCGCAACCTACGACACGGTCGACCTCGGCCAGTCGGTCGGCGACGACTACGGTCCGGTCACCGTTCCCGACAAGCATGTCTTCCTGATGGGTGACAATCGCGACCGCAGCGCCGACAGCCGCTTCGGCCTCGGGCCGGGCGAGAACGGCCTCGGCGGCCCCGTGCCGTGGGAAAATATCGGCGGCCGCGCCGAATTCATTACGTTCAGCCTCGACGGCTCGGCCAGCTGGTGGAATCCCGTCAGCTGGTTCCAGAGCCTGCGCGGCGGACGCGCCGGCAGCAGTCTTCGAACCGGGGTCTAGGCCGTGGTCGCGGGGGGCAATCACGACCACATGGAGCGGCCGGGGCCAGCCGAATTCCAGGACCCGGTCGTGCGCCAGGAGTTCAAGCGCGCCTGGGTCTGGATCGGCTCGATCCTCGCGGTCGCGGCCGTCATCTTCCTCGCCCAGCCGCTGCTGCTGATCGTCGGCGGGCTGGTCTTCGCGGTGCTTCTCGACGGCGGCGCACGGCTGCTCGGACGCTGGCTCCCGATCGGGCGCGGCTGGCGGCTGGCCATCGTCACCCTCGCCGGCTTCGGCTTCATCGGCTGGGTCTTCTACACTGCCGGCGCGACCTTCGCGGCCCAGTTCGCCGCGCTCCAGGTCGCGGTCGAGGCGCAGCTCATCCGCTTCTATGCCTGGGGCATGGGCATGGGCCTGTTCCCGACCGCCCGGGTCGAGCACCTTTCCGATCTCCTCAAGGTCCTCGCGAGCGGGCTCGGCGACGGCGCGGTCTCGGCCGGAACCAGCGGCTTCGGCCGGGTCACCAGCGCGATCGGCGGGATCTTCGGCGCGCTCACCAGCGCCTTCCTGATCCTGATCATCGGCATCTTCTTCGCGACCGAGCCCAAGGTCTATGATCGCGGCGTCGCCTGGCTGCTCCCGGTCCGCCACCGGGCCAGTTACTACGATACCGCCGCCGCCGTCGGATTCACGCTCCGCCGCCTGCTCTTCGGGCGGCTGGTCGGAATGGTCGTCGAAGGCTTCTTCACCTACCTCATGCTGGCGTTCGGCGGCCCGCTCGTCGGCTGGATGATCGGGACCGAGATCCAGCCGGTGCCGATGGCGGCGCTGCTCGGCTTGCTGACGGGCCTGTTCGCCTTCATCCCCAACATCGGCGCGATCGTCTCGGGGCTGCTGATGGTGGCGGTCGGCTTCTCGGCCGGCACCAACGAGGGGGTGTGGGCGATCGTCACCTACTTCGCCGTCCAGAACATCGACGGCTATCTCATCCTGCCCTACATCGCGCGCAAGACGGTCGACCTGCCACCGGCGATGGTGCTCGCCGCGCAGCTCGTCTTCGGCGCCCTGTTCGGATTCCTCGGACTGCTCCTCGCCGACCCCATCATGGCGACCCTCAAGGTCACGCTCGAGAAGCTGGCGAGGGAGCGGTCACCCGGGCTTACTGACCCGGCGGAAGCGCCTGCGGTTCCGCGCCCGGGGGAAGCGCCTGGGCGCCCTGCGGTCCCATCTGCGCCGCCGCATTCTGGACCACCCGCTTCACCGTGATGTCGAAGTCGAGCGGGCTGTTCGGCGGGATCGGCGAGCCCGGGGGCGGATTGGCACCATAGGCCAGCGCGCCCGGAATGCGGACCTTGTAGCGGCCCTTGGGCTGCATGTTCTGGAGCGCCTCGGCGAAGCCCGGGACGACCTGCCCGACCAGCAGCGGCGCGTCCTGCGCCTCGTCGAACTTGGTCCCGTCGGGCAGCGTTCCGACATAGTCGATGATCACCCCGTCCATCGCGCCGATCACGGGCCCTTCGCCCTTCTTGATGGTGCGGATCTCGAGGCCGCTCGGCTTGACCACCGCGCGCATCTGGCCGGCCCCGGCCCAGGCCAGCGCGGCCCCGGCGAGGACCAGCAGCACCAGCCCGAAGGCGAGCCGCAACTTGGTGGCGCGGGCCACGGGTTGGATGGGGACCTGGGTGACGCTCATCGGACGGTCTTCCTCGTGGAGAGCTTATAAAGGAAAGGCCGCCCGGTAAGGGGCGGCCTTGCACTGGGTCAAGCGATAGTCGCTCGGGCGCCTCAGCGCGCACCCTCGCGCTCGGCGCGCTTGCGCTCGAGCTTGCGGGCCCGGCGGATCGCCGCGGCACGCTCGCGCGCCCGCTTCTCCGACGGCTTCTCGTAGTGACGGCGCAGCTTCATCTCGCGGTAGACGCCCTCGCGCTGCAGCTTCTTCTTGAGCGCGCGCAGCGCCTGGTCGACATTATTGTCGCGAACGATGATTTGCATAAAAGGTCCGTCACTCCATGTCTTAAAGGTTGCGCCCACGCCTTCCCCACGGGGATGGCTAGGCATCGCACCGACCTCGACAGGAGCCGGGATACGGGCGACCAAAGCGGTCCGTGCGGGCGCGTGTCGCTCGCCGGAAGGGGCAGCCCCTAACAGCGATGCCCCGATTCGACAACCCACGCCCTTCTAACGCGATGAAGCGACCGGCCCGAGCGGCAGGTGGACCCGCAATCGCAACCATGGTTATCGAGGGTTAACTCTTTGCCAGCTATAGAGTTTCCTCAATTCGAACAGATTCGGGAGGCAAGTGGGGGTGAGCATCAATCGTCGTGACATGCTTCGTCAGGTGGGTCTTGGCGGCGCGGCTGCCCTCATCTCGGGCGCGGCGCTCGCGGCGGACCTCCCCGGCCTGATCGGCGTGCCCAAGCCATTCGCCGGCGAACCCCTGGTGCCGGTTGGCCCGGTGGCCCCCGTCGCCGCAGCTCCGGCCGTCGTGCCGGCCGCGCCGCTTGGAGTCGATCCCGCGCTCTTTGCTCGCGCCAAGCAGGCGCTCGAGCGGCATCGCGCGTCGCTGCGCAACACCGACAAGATCGGCATCGTCGACTTTTCCAAGGCCAGTCACGATCCGCGCTTCCACGTGGTCGACCTTGCCAGCGGCCAGGTCACCAGCCACCTCGTCGCGCACGGCCGCGGCTCGGACGTCGGGCACACCGGGTTCCTCGAGCAATTCTCCAACGCCTTCGGCAGCAATGCGACGTCGAACGGTGCCTATTCGACCGCGGACTTTTACCAGGGCAAGTACGGGCTCTCGATGAAGGTCAACGGCCTCGACTGGAGCAACAACAACGCGCTCGCCCGCGCGATCGTGGTCCACTCGGCCTGGTATGCCGAGGCCGACATGATCCCGCTGCACGGGAAGCTCGGCCGGTCGGAAGGCTGTTTCGCCTTCGGCCAGCGGAGCCACTTCGACGTGATGCGCGAGCTGGCGGACGGCCGCCTGATCTACGCCGACAAGATCGCCTGAACCGAGGCAGGCGAAGCCGTCAAGAAAAAGGGCCCCGGCGCTGTCGCCGGGGCCCTTTCCTTATTTGGCGGCGGCCTTGACCGCGGGCTTGGCCCCGCCGTCGCGATCCATCAGCGCCGCCATCACCGGGGCGTCGCGCTTGTAGAGGTCGGTATATTTGACGATGCTGCCGTCGGTCAGTGCCGCAATCGAGAAATAGACGATGTAGACCGGCACCGGCTTCACGAAATTGGCCTGCACGGTCTTGTTCGCCGCGAGCGTCGACTGGACCCGCTCGGGCGTCCACTCGCCCCCATCGTCGGCCAGTAGCTGGCTGGCGAGGTCGAGAATGTCCTTGGTGCGGATGCAGCCGTGGCTGAAGAAGCGCGCCTGGCTGTCGAACAGCCCGCGATTGTTCGTGTCGTGCAGATAGATGTTCTGCGGATTGTACATCACGAACTTCATCTTGCCCAAGGCGTTGCCCGGACCCGGCGGCTGGCGCCAGCGCTGGACCTTGCCGTCCTTGCCCTTGACCGCGACATAGCCCTTCTTGCCGGCGACATCGCTCGACAGGCTCGGCGGCACTTCCCACCAGGGATTGAGGATCACGCCCGTCGCCTGCACCGCAAGCTGCGGGGTCGGGGTCTTGGTCGCGCCGGCGATCGCCTTGTTCTTCCAGCGGGTCGCACCATTCTCGACCAGGGTCGCATGCTCGCCGGGCACGTTGACGATGATGTAGCGGTTGCCGAGGTCGCGCGGCAGCCAGCGCCAGCGGTCCATGTTGAGGCGGATCTTGCCGACCGTCGCACTGTCGCTGGGCGACGCCTTGACCAGCGCCGCCTTGAGCGATCCATATTGCGGGTGGGTCGGAAGCAGCCCGTCGAGCACGCTTGCGAAGCCGGCCCCGGCCAGCGCCTGGTCGAGCAGCTGGCGGCTCCGGCCCTCGGGCATGTCCGGATCCTTCACGAACCACTGGACCCGCGCCGCGCCACGGACGTGGCCGAGCGCGAGATCGCGCGCGAGCTTGTCGAAGGTCGCGGTCGCCGCAGCCGACAAGGCAACCGGATCGCCGGCCCTCAGCCCCGCCTCGAGCACCGTGGGGTCATAGTCGCGTGGATCGAGCCCGTCCTTGCCGACGCCGCGAATGTAGGTCAGCAGCTCGGTCACCTGTGCGGGCTGCCACACCGGCGGCGGAAGCTGGACGACCGGCGGCGCCACCGGGGCCGCGGTGGTCGCGGATTCGGTCGGGGACGCGGGCTTGGGCGCGAGCGGATCGGCCTGGACGGGCGTTGCCGCCGGCTTCGCCGCATTCACCTGGGCCATCGCCGACCCGGCGCCCAGCGCCAAAACCACAACACCTGCCGCCAACCCACGCATGTTTCGTTCCCCGCAAACCAGTCAGTCCGAGCGTCTTGCCTTCCATCATTGTTACCCGAGATGAACGCCGCGCTCCAGTGTCCGCGAGGCCACATTACCGCGTTGGAAGCGATTTAAGCCTTTGCGGACCACGGCTTAGCCTGCACTGGCCTTTGTTGTCCGATTGCGCCATAGGCAGCCGCTTCGCGCAGGTCCGAGACGGCCGCGCGTTCCCAGCAGTTCGCAGGAGTCCGTTCGCCTTGGTCATCGACGCCCGTATCGCCCAGGACCCGTCCAGCGGTGAGCGCCGTCTTCAGCCGCGTGCGCCCGTCGACCTCGAGGCGCATGTCCGCGAGATGGGCACCACCGGAACCGAGGCGCGGGTGCTCAACATCTCGGCCGACGGTTTCATGGCCGAGACCAATGTCGATTACGAGGTCGGCGCGCGGATCTGGCTGATCCTCCCCGGCCGTGAGCGGGCGAGCGCCGTGGTGCGCTGGACCGCTGCCGGCAAACTCGGCGCGCAATTCGCCGAGCCACTCAGCAACGAGGCGCTCGCCCAGATCGAGGGCTAGGCGCGGGTTTTTGCGAGGGCGCGCTGCACCGTCGGCAGCATGCCTGTCACGATTCGCTTCACCCCCTCGAAATTGGGGTGCACCCCATCGCTCAGGAGCAGCGCGCGATTGCCGACCACCCCCTGCAGCATGAAGGGGTAGAGGTCGGCGCCATATTTCCGCGCGAGCGACGGGAAGATCGCCTCGTAACGGCGGCGATAGTCGGGCCCGAGGTTGGGCGCGGCGAGCATGCCCGCGACCAGCACCGGAATGCCCTGCTTCTTCAGTTCGGCGAGAATCGCATCGAGATTGGCCTCGGTCACCGCCGGATCGACCCCGCGCAGCATGTCGTTGGCGCCGAGTTCGACGATCGCGAGCGTCGGCTTCTCGCCGAGGCGCTGGAGCGTCCAGCCGATTCGCGCCCGCCCGCCCGCGGTGGTGTCGCCCGAAACCCCCGCATCATGAACCCTCGCCTTCACTCCGTGGCGACGAAGCGTGTCCTGGAGCTGCGGCGCGAAGCCAAGTCCCCTTCCGAGCCCATAGCCCGCGGTCAGGCTGTCCCCGAACGCGAGGATCAGCGGACCGTCGGCCTTGGCCGCGGGCGCCGGGGCCTGCGCGGCGACGGGGGTGGCGGCGAGGAGGGCGGGGAACAGGAACCAGCGGAGCACAGCTGGCCATGTAGGCCATTGCTGTTACCCTTCAAGCTTCCTAGCTCCCCCCGTCATGACCACGCCCCTCATCCAGCTCGCCGATGTCCGCCTGACGCTCGGCGACGGCGCCGCGCGGACCGAGATCCTGCGCGGGATCGATCTGGTGGTGGGCGAGGGCGAGACGGTCGCGGTGCTCGGCGCCTCGGGCTCGGGAAAAAGCTCGCTGATGGCGATCATCGCCGGGCTTGAGAAGGCGACCTCGGGGACCGCCCGAGTGCTCGGACAGGACATGGGCGCGCTCGGCGAGGACGCGCTGGCACGATTGCGCGGGCAGAGCATCGGGGTCGTGCTCCAGGCCTTCCACCTGTTGCCGACGATGACCGCGCTCCAGAACGTCATGGTTCCGATGGAGCTGTCGGGCGCGGCCGATCCCGAGACCCGGGCCCGGGCCGAGCTCGCCGCGGTCGGGCTTGCCGAACGCGCCGACCATTATCCCGCGCAGCTGTCGGGGGGCGAGCAGCAGCGGGTGGCGATCGCCCGCGCGACCGCGCCCGCGCCGCGTCTGCTTCTCGCCGACGAGCCGACCGGCAATCTCGACACCGCGACCGGCGCGAAGATCATCGACCTCCTGTTCGACCGCGTCGAGGCGGCGGGCGCGGGGCTCGTCGTCATCACCCACGATGCCGCGGTCGCCGAGCGGGCGGGCCGGGTGATCCGAATCGCCGACGGGCGCCTCGCCGGATGAGCGCGGGGCTGCGGCTCGGCCGCCGCGACCTCCAGCAGGGGATCGGCGGGCTGTGGCTGCTGCTGGCCTGCCTGACCATCGCCGTCGCGGGCCTGGCCGGGGTCAGCAGCCTGTCGAGCGCGATCCAGTCGGCGATCGACGGGCAGAGCCGCGAGCTTCTCGGCGGCGACCTGGTCCTCAGCGTCGCCCAGCGCGCCGCGACCCCGGCCGAGCAGGCCGCGCTGGCGAAGCTCGGCACCGTGCGCGCCAGTACCACCCTTCGAAGCACCGCGCAGATCGGATCGCAGACCGCCCTCGTCGACCTGTCGGGGATCGAGCCCGGCTGGCCGGCGGCGGGCAAGGTCACCCTTGCGTCGGGTCGAATGCCGGCGGGCGCGGGCGAGGCGGCGGTAGGGCGCGAGCTCGCCGAGCGGTTCGACCTTCCGGTCGGCGGCCGACTGCGGATCGGCTATGGCGATTTCACCGTCAGCGGGATCGTCGCCGATCTGCCCTCCCCCTCGGGCTTCGCCTTGTCGCCGCCGGTACTGGTCGATCCCGCGGGCCTCGCGGCGACCCGCCTGGTCCAGCCCGGCAGCCTTTATACCAGCAGCTACCGGATCGCGCTTCCCTCGGGCAGTGAGGAAGCCGCGGTCGGCAAGGCCTTCCAGCAGCGTTTCCCCGATGGCGGCTGGCGCGCGACCGACCGCAACGAGGCGGCCGGTGGGACCCGCCGCTTTACCGAGCGTACCGGCCAGATGCTCCTCCTGATCGCGCTCGGCGCGCTCGGCATCGGCAGCATCGGAATCGCCTCGGCCGCCAATGCCTTCGCCGCCTCGCGCCGCGCGACCATCGCCATCCTCAAGGTGCACGGAGCGCGCGGGCGCGACCTCCTCGTCATGCTCGGAACCAGCGTTGCCATGCTCGCCGGCATCGCCATCCTTCTCGGCTTGGCGGTGGGCGCCTTCACGCCGGCGGTGGTGGGCTGGGCGGCTCGCGACCTGCTGCCGGTCGCGCCCGATCCCGCCCCGCAATGGGCAGCGCTCGGCCTGTCGGCGCTGTTCGGCCTGCTCGTGACGATCGCCGCCGCCTGGCCGCCGCTGGCGCGCGCCGCCCGGGCCCGGCCCGCAACCGTCCTTCGCGGCGATGTCGGCGAACAGAGGAGCGCGCCGCGCGACCTCGTCGTCGTCCTCCTCATGGCCGCGGCGGCGATCGCGCTGGCGCTCGCCACTTCGTCAGCGCCGGTCGTCACCGCCTCGGCGATCGGGGGTGGTCTCGTGCTTGCGCTGCTGTTCGCCGCCGCCGGGTGGGCCCTTGCCCGGCTCGCCCGCGCGCTCGGCGGCCGGGGCGGTCCGCTGACCCGGCTCGGACTCGCCGCGCTCCACCGGCCCGGCGCGGCGACGGTGCGGCTGAGCGTCGCGCTTGGCCTCGGCCTCTCGCTGCTGGTCGCGCTGGCGGGGATCGGCGGCAGCATCCGCGCCGAGCTCGGCCAGTCGATCCCGGCCAAGGCTCCGGCCCTGTTCATGCTCGACATCCCGGCAAACGAGGAAGCCCGTTTCCGTGCTCTCGCCGCGAGCGAACTCAAGGACGCCGACCTCCGCCTCGTGCCGTCGCTGCGCGGACCGGTAACGGCGCTCAACGGCCGGCCGGTGTCCGCGATGTCGGCGATCCCCGAAGGCGCCTGGATCCTGCGCGGCGACCGCGGCCTGACCTTCGCCGCGAACCTCCCCGAGGGCAACCAGGTGGTCGCCGGGCGCTGGTGGCCCGCCAATTATCGGGGACCGCCTCTGGTCAGCCTCGACGTCGAGGCGGGAAAGGCGCTCGGCCTCAAGATCGGCGACACCATCACCGTCGCGGTCCTCGGCGTGCCGATCGAGGCGCGGATCGCCAGCTTCCGAACGATCGACTGGCGCAGCTTCGGCTTCAACTTCGCGATCATCTTCGCGCCGGGCGCGCTCGAGCAGGCCCCCTACACGTTGATGGCGACCGCCGCCCCGACCCCCGGAAGCTCGACGATTGCCTTCGAGCGCGCGCTGGCCCGGGAACTGCCGATGGTCAGCACGATCCGGGTCAGCGACGTCGTCGCGCGGGTCACCACCATCCTCGAGGGGCTCGATGCCGCGATCCGGATCGCCACCTCGATCGCGATCCTGATCGGGGTCACCGTGCTGGCCGGGTCGGTCACCGCCACCCGCCGCACGCGGCTGCGCGAAAGCGTCCTCCTCAAGCTGGTCGGCGCGACCCGGGCACAGGTGCTGGGCGCGCAGGCGATCGAGTTTTCGGTCATGAGCGGGGGCATCGTCCTGCTCGCCTTCGCGGCGGGGACCAGCGCCGCCTGGGCGGTCGTGACGCGCCTGTTCGAACTGCCCTTCCGCCCCGACTGGCCGAGCCTGCTTGCGCTTCCCGCGGCGGGCGTCCTGATCGCCGTCGCCACCGCCCTCGCCGCGGCCTGGCCCGCCCTCAGTGCCCGCCCGGCGACCGCATTCCGGTCGCTCTGAGCGGCCAGGGCGATGCGCCAAGCCGTTGGCCTTTCACGGAACCTTCATCCGGCCCACGCCGTTATGCGGGGCTGAAAGGATGAACGCTGTCATGACGAATTTCCGGACCCTCGGCGAACTCGGCCTCAAGCACGATCCCATGGGCCGCGGCTATCATGCAGTGTATCGCGAGCATGAGGTCAACCATTGCCCGGGCTGCGGCCGCACGCATTGGCTGATCGGCCGGATGTCCGCCGAATGCGCCTTCTGCGCCACGGCCCTGCCGTTGGCCGAGGCCAGCACCCGGCATCATCACGGGCCCGCGGTCATCCAGCATCGAAACCGGAATCAAGGACACGCCTGGGCGGCGTAACGAGACGTCCCCACGGCGTCAGGGAAGGGCAGCGGTTGTAATCGCTCGCCTGTCGGACGGGGACGACTAACGCGAGGACGATGGCGCCGGTGTCCGTCTGACGGGCACCGGCGCATTGCATAGGTCGACCCCGCCCGCGGGCACGTTGAAGAACTGGTCCTGCCGGTTGGCGCGCGCGCGGACATAGGCACCGAAACTGGCGCTCCCCGTCTTCATCACCTGGAAGCTCGGCCGCTCGGTCGCCGGCATCGCCGAGGCGAGGCGGACCGTCCGGATCAGCCGCGCGACCGTTCCCGTCTTGTAGAAGCCGAGGGCTTCGGTGCCGCGTGGCAGCGCCGAGAGATTTTCGATCCCCTCGACCACCCGGCCGACCAGCGCGATGTTGCGGTCAAGGTGGCGCGGCGCATGGCCGATCACCGCATAGAGCTCGCCGCCCATCCCGGTGTCAGGCGCCATGTCGCGGCCGACCCCGACCATGCCGTAGCAATGCGTGAGATTGGCCTGCCCCGTCTTCGGGTTCCAGGCGACCGGCCAGCCGAGCGCATGGCCGACGCGCGCCGCATAGGGATCGGAAAAGCCGAGCGGGCGGATCGCCAGCCCCTTCACCGATCGGCTGTATTCGGCGGGCGGCCGCTTCACCACCGAAGCGGGGACCGCCGGGCCGCCCTCGTTCACCCCCCATTGCGCGACATAATTGTCCTGCACCCGGTAGACGCTCGAGCCGGTCCAATAGCCACCGTTCGCCAGCGCGCGGATGTTGGCGACATGGACCGGCGCGAAGGCGGGGGCGAGCTCGATGATCGTTCGCCCGCCGCCGTCATAATCGATCACCAGCAAGTCCTCGGGCCTGACCGTCTCCCACTCGGCGGCGGGCGCCTTGGCGACGATCTCGGAGGGGGTGACAGGCTTGGCCGGCGCGGGAGCGGCAACGGCGGCGAGGGTGAGGAGCAGGATCATGACCGCACCCTATCGCGGCCCGCGCGGTTGCGGTAGGCACCCCACCCATGTTCCTCGCGAAGCTGATGCTGCTCGGGTCCGGTGAGCTCGGACGGGAATTTGCCATCGCCGCCAAGCGGCTCGGCTGCGCGGTGGTCGCCTGCGACCGCTATGCGGGAGCCCCCGCAATGCAGGTGGCCGACGCGGCCGAAGTCTTCTCGATGCTCGACGGGGAATCGCTCCGGGCCGCGGTCGAGAAGCACCGCCCCGATTTCATCGTGCCCGAGATCGAGGCGATTGACACCGCGACCCTCGCCGCGCTCGAGAGCGAGGGATGGCATGTCGTCCCCTCGGCCAAAGCCGCGCAGCTGACGATGAACCGCGACGGCATTCGCCGTTTCGCTGCCGAGGAACTTGGGCTCACCACCAGCCGCTATCGCTTCGCCGAAAGCGAGGAGGAAGCGCTCGCCGCCGCCGAGCATGTCGGCCTGCCCTGCGTCATCAAGCCGGTCATGTCCTCCTCGGGCAAGGGGCAGAGTACCGCCTCGACTCCCGACGAGGTCCGCTCGGCCTTTCGCTACGCGATCGAGAAGATGCGTGGCGACCGGCCGCGGGTGATCGTCGAGGAATTCATCCGCTTCGACAGCGAGATCACGCTGCTGACGGTCGCCGCGGCCGACGGTGTGCATTTCTGCGCGCCCATCGGCCACCGCCAGGAAGCGGGCGACTATCGCGAGAGCTGGCAGCCCGCCGCCCTCGCCCCGCCTGTGCTGGAGAGCGCACAGCGGCAGGCCGCGACCATCGTCTCGGCACTGGGGGGTCGCGGGCTGTTTGGGGTCGAATTCTTCATTGCGGGCGATCGGGCGATCTTCTCCGAACTGAGCCCGCGCCCGCATGACACGGGCATGGTCACGCTCGTCAGTCAGGAGCCCAACGAGTTCGAGCTCCACCTGCGGGCGATCCTCGGCCTGCCGGTCGCGCCGATCGTCCAGCGCGGCCCCAGCGCCTCGGCGGTCGTCCTCGCCGACCGGCCGAGCCGCGCCTTCGCCTTCCGCGGGGTGGCCGAGGCGCTTGCGAAGGGATCGCCCGCAACCCCGGTCGACCTTCGGCTGTTTGGAAAGCCGGAGACCCTGCCCGGTCGCCGCATGGGGGTCGCTCTCGCCCGCGCCGCCAGCATGGGCCAGGCGGTCGATCTCGCCAAGGCGGTCGCCGCCGCGGTGGCCATCGAGTACGAAGAGGAATGACGATGCGTCTGTTGCTGCTCCCCGCCCTCGCCCTCACGATCAGCGCCTGCGGTTCGGGCGGCGACCAGGCCGCCAAGACCAAGGACGCGCCGATCGCGGTCCGCAGCGCCGAACAGGACGCGCTCCATCAGCTGAGCGACATGAACCGCGACATCGCCCTCAAACGCGCGATTCTCGCCAGCGGATTGCGCTGCAAGCGGGTGGTGCGCTCGGGCTATGTCGCCGAGTATAACAACCTGTCGATGTGGGCGGCCGACTGCGACGACAAGCGCAGCTGGGGGATCTTCGTCGGCGGCGACGGCAGCGCGCAGGTCCGGCCGTGCACCGACATGGCGCGCTTCAAGCTTCCCGAATGCAAGATCGCGGCCGATCCCAGCGGGCGGACGGCGCGCGGAATCGCCAAGCAAAGCTGACGAACCGGCCCGGGACCAACCGGGCCGACCCGCTCAGTCGCAGCGACGGCTTTCCTTGAATTCGCCGGTAGCGCTCTTCTCGCGCACGACGATGCAATTGCCCTGCTTGCTTTCCTCGCGCCAGCTGCCGTCCGGATTGGTGATCCGGTTGGTCGGCTTCGGCACGCGCTGGCCGTTGCAGATCATGTAGTTGAGGCCCGGCGGCGAGACGCAGCCCTGACTATTGGCCTGAGCCGAAGCCGAATCCGGCACGGCCGCAAACCCAAGCCCGACCGCAACGAAGGCGGCGGCAATGGTGGTACGGACGAACATGCTCATCGAATCGGCTCCTTATGGAAGCCTGAAATAGCCGAAGCGACCTTAACCGTCGATGACGGCAGGCCGCTCTGCTTCAGCGATGAATTGAGCCGGCCCGTTCGGGGCCGGTTCAGCCAGTTTAGCCCTGGCGCGCCTTGAACCGGCGGTTCGTCTTGTTGATGACGTAAGTGCGGCCACGCCGGCGAATGACGCGGCAGTCCCGGTGACGGTCCTTGAGGCTCTTCAGCGAATTGCGAATCTTCATGGCGGGACGCCCGTCTCTTTTGTATCTGGTTGTCGGTAGACGCCCGGAGGGCTTCGGCCGGTGCCACTATGGGAGGCGGACGCCCGAGTCAAGTTTCGGCAGCGCATTTCCCTCAGGGCAGGTCAGAGGCGGCGCTGCTCCCAGTCCTCGCGCGCGGCAAGGATTTCGGGGGTGGTGTCGCGCGACCGAAGCGCGTCGATCATGACCCGCGAAAGCTCGTTCGCGTTGATCGCCTCGTCGAAGACCAGTCCGCACTGATCCGCGCTCGCCCAGCACACGCTCCCAAACAGCCGCAACGCGCCCAGGGTCAGGTAAACCTCCTGCCCGACGGCCGGCGGCGCGGCGAGCCGCACCCGGGCGCCCATGCGCGAAATGTCGAGCAGGGTGCCGACGAGATTGCGGCTGAGCGTCGACAGCGCGACGGTGAGCGGCGCGGGCCGGCGCTCGCCCATTCGCCGCCCGCCGCCGCCCGCTCTGCCGAAGCCGCCCCTTCCGGGCGTGACCGTGCCGCCGAGCGCCGGCCGACGCCGTGACCGTGCGATCGATCGCGGTTGATCCTGACGGGACATGCCCGCCGGACCCTAAGGTGCGAGCCTGCCCGGCGCCTTACCCGTTGGTCCGAAACGGACCCGACGGTCGCAACCGGTCGTGGCTCAAGGCCTGGCGAAATAGTCGCCCTTCTTCCACGTCGCCCGCTGGGGCGAATCGGCCAGTTCGCGGGCGATCCGATAGTTGAGCTCGCCATAGCGGGCGAGCGCCCCCCAGTTGATGTCCTGGTTCAGGTCGTCGTTGAGCCGGTGATAGGCGCCCGCGAAGAAGGCGTCCCACTTGGGCTTGCCGCCATTGGCGTGGCCGGTGAACATCAGGATCGCCGGGATCCCGCGCAGCACCAGCGGATAATGGTCGGAACGGACGAAGATGCCCTGCTCGGGCATGGGATCGGGCCCGACCGAAACGCCCATGGTCCGGCCGGCCTTGGCGACCGCGTCGGCAATCGTGCTGTGCTCGGCGCCGAAGGCGGTCACGTCGGTGAAGTCATAGAGCGGCAGCGGCATGTCGAGATCGATGCCCGCGGTGACGCTCTCGACGGGCACGGTCGGATGCGCCGCCCAGTAGGAGGCGCCGAGCAGGCCCAGTTCCTCGCCCGTATTGGCGATGAACAGGAGCGAGCGCTTGGGCTTCTGCCCCGAGGCGACGAACCGCTCGGCAGCCTCGAGCATGGTCGCGACGCCCGCCGCATTGTCGAGCGCGCCGTTGTAGATATTGTCCTCGCCGGGCTTGGCGTCTTCCTTGATCCCGAGATGGTCGAGATGGCCCATCAGGACGACATGCTCGGCCTTGAGGCGCGGGTCGCTGCCTTCCATCTTGCCGACGACCTCGGGGCTGGTGAAATCGCTCCACGCCGACTTGACCTGCATCGCCACCGACGAGCCGAGCGCGAAGCCCGGCAAGGGCTTGCCCGCCGCGCGCGCCGCCATCACGGCGGCAAGGGGCTGGGGCGAAGCGGCGAACAGCCGCTCGGCGAGCGAACGGGCGATGATCCCTCGGACGCGCAGGCCCTGCGGGGTCGAGCCGGCGCGGCCTTCCTTGTCGATCCAGTCGGTCACCGGCCGGGTGCCGGCATTGCCGTTGGTGATGTCGAGGATCCCGATCGCACCGGCCGCGGCGGCCATCTCGGCCTTGCGCGAGGAGAGGTGGGCGGCGATGTCGCTCGGCAGCCCCGGCGGGGTCCCGCCGAGCGTGATCACGATTTTCCCACGAACGTCGAGCCCGGCATAATCGTCGAGCTTGAGCTTGGGATCGCGCAGGCCGAAGCCGACATAGACCAGCGGCGCGCTGAGATTGCGGACCTGCTCGGTCACGCTCGGGCGGACCGCCATCTCCTTGTCGGTGAGCGCCTCGCTCTTGCCGTTCAGGGTCAGCGTGAAACTCGGGGTGCCGTCGATCGTCGCGCGGCGGAACGGCACGCGCTGGTACCAGCTGCCATTCTCGCCCGCGGGCTGGAGACCCAAGGCGCGGAAGCGGCTGGCGACATAGGCGGCGGCGACCTCATGGCCACGCTTGCCGGTGCCGCGGCCCTCGAGGAGGTCGTCGGCGAGGAACTGCACCGTCGCATGGACCCGGTCGGCCTGCGCCTGCGGAGCGCGGTAGAGCGGGGCGAGCGGGGGAGATTTGGCCGGCGCGGCGGCGATGAGGACAGCGGCGAGCGGAGCGATACCGAACGGAGTCAGGCGCAAGTGGCGGCTTCTTTCTGATAAAGGCGGCGCTCCCAGCTGAGCGCGCTTTCGATGATCACGTCGGTATCGGCGAAGCGCGGCTGCCAACCCAGCCGTTCGACCAAGCGTCGGTTGGCGGCGACCAACTGCGGGGGATCGCCGGCGCGGCGCGGGCCCATCACCCGCTTGACCGGGGTCCCGTTCACCCGGTCGAGCGCATCGAGCATCTCGAGCACCGAAGTCCCGCGGCCGTAGCCGCAATTGAGGGTGAAGCTGTCCTTCGGCTCGGCGATCAGCGCCTCGAGCGCGAGGACGTGGGCATTCGCCAGATCGGCGACGTGGATGTAGTCGCGGATGCAGGTCCCGTCGGGGGTCGGATAGTCGGTCCCGAAGACGTCGACATGGGTGCGCTTGCCGACCGCCGCCTCGCAGGCGACCTTGAGCAAGTGGGTCGCGCCCTTGCCGACCTGGCCCGACCGGCCCTTGGGATCGGCGCCCGCGACGTTGAAATAGCGCAGCGCACCGAAATTGACGTCATAGGCCGCCGCGCAGTCGCGCAGCATCTGCTCGCTCATCAGCTTCGACCAGCCGTAGGGATTGATCGGCCGGGTCGGCGTGTCCTCGTCGATCGGCACGGTCTCGGGCGCGCCATAAGTGGCGGCGGTCGAGGAGAAGAGGAGGTGCCTGACCCCCTGCTTCAAGGCGGCGCCGACCAGCGCATGGGTCGCGACCGTGTTGTTGCGATAGTAGAAATGTGGGTCGGTGACGCTTTCGGGGACCACGATCGAGCCCGCGAAATGCATGATCGCGGCGACCCCCTGCTCCTGGAGGATCGTCTCCATTGCCGCCGCATCGCCGATGTCGGCCTCGATCAGCGGCACCGCGTCGGGGACCGCCTCGCGGGTTCCGTTGGAAAGGTTGTCGACCACCACCACCGGCCAGCCCGCGTCGTGGAGGGCAAGGACGGCGTGGCTGCCGATATAGCCGGCGCCGCCGGTGACGAGGACAGGAGGCTTGCTCATGCCCCGGCGCTAGCGATGCGCCGGTGCGAAGGAAAGGGTCAGCCGACCTTGGTCCAGACCTGCGTCTTGCAGATGATTCCGGCGAAGCAGCCCGAAACACTCATCCGGCCCGGCGACTTCATGGTGACGGTGCTGCCGACCTTGCTGCGGATCTTGGGCACATAGACCTGCCCCTTCCACTTGCCCGCCCCCGCGGGACGGAGCCCGGTCAGCATCTGCTCGCCCTCGAGATTCTCGACCCCGTGGCGGGCGGCCTTCTCCTCCTCGTGCGCGCTGGCCTTGACCACGCGGCCGCACCAGGCCGGGCCGCAGGGGGCGATTCGGACCACGACCGAGCGCTTGGGATTGGTCCACAGACCCTCGATCGGGCTCTGCGCCAGCGCCGGGGTCGCGGCGAAGAGCGCGGTCAGGACGGCAAGGAAGGCTCGGCTTTTCATGGCGTCCTCATAGCATGCCAGGCTTTCACCAAGCTTGCTCAAGAGTGGCAGGATTGTGGCATGGCCTCAATGTGTTGGGCAGTTGATGACCCGCGCCTTGGGAATCACCTCGACCGCGCGCGGGTGGCGCGCCATGGGCGGGCGGCTTGGGCCCGCACCATCGCCGCGCCCGACCTGCGGATCGAAGGACTGGCTGTCGCTGAGGCCGCGCAGCCGCCAGCTTTCATCCTCCAGCCGGCTGGCGATGAGGTGGCAGACCGCCTCGTCATGCTGGACGATCCCGTGCACCACCATCAGCCGCGCGCCCATCACCACCCGGCGCTGGGCGGCGAAGGCATCGGGCCAGACGACGAGGTTGGCGGTGCCGGTCTCGTCCTCGAGCGTGATGAAGCAGACCCCCTTGGCGCTCCCCGGCCGCTGGCGGATCAGCACCAGCCCCGCGAGGCTGACGCGCTTGCCGTAGCGGATGTCGCGCAGGTCGACGGCACGGACGAAGCCCTGGCCTGCATAATGATCGCGCAGGAACTGCATCGGATGCGCCTTCAGGCTGAGCCTGGTGGTCTGGTAGTCGCTCACCACATGCTCGGGCAGCGGCATGGGCGGCAGCACCGCCTTCTCGCGCTCCTCGCCCTCCTCCCGCGCCCGGGCGGCGGCGAACAGGGGAAGCTCGGGCACCGGCCGGAGCGCGCGGGCGTCCCACAAGGCCTGGCGCCGGTCGAGCCCGATCGAGCGGAAGCAGTCGGCCTCGGCGAGTCGGACGATCGCATGCGGCGGCACCCCGCCGCGGCGGTGAAGCTCTTCGACCGTGCGATAGGGGACGGACGCCACCAGCTTCGCCGCATCCATCGCCCGCAACCCCTCGACCTGGCGGAGGCCGAGCCGCAGGGCGACCGGCGAAGGCTGGTCCAACGTCCTTCGACTTCGCTCAGGACGAACGGGCTTGTTTTCCGAACCTCGTTGGTCCTGAGCGGAGCGAAGCGCAGTCGAAGGGCGCTGCTGCTCGAGACTGCAGTCCCACCCGCTTTCGTTGACGTCGACCGGCAGCACCGTCACCCCGTGCGCCTGCGCGTCCTTCACGATCTGCGCGGGTGCGTAGAAGCCCATCGGCTGCGAATTGAGCAGCGCCGCCGCGAAGGCCGCGGGATAGCGCCACCTGAGCCAGCTCGAGACATAGACGAGGTGCGCGAAGCTCGCCGCGTGGCTTTCGGGAAAGCCATATTCGCCGAACCCGCGGATCTGGTGGAAGCAGCGCTCGGCGAATTCGCGCTCGTAGCCGCGGGTCACCATCCGCTCGACCATCTTGTCCTGGAGGAGGTCGATCGTGCCCCGGCTGCGGAAGGTCGCCATCGCCTTTCGAAGCTGGTTGGCTTCGGCCGAGCTGAACCTGGCGGCATCGAGCGCGATCTTCATCGCCTGCTCCTGAAACACCGGCACGCCCAGGGTCCGCTTCAGGATCCGCTCCAGCTCGTCGGGCGGGCCATGTTCGATCGACGGACGCGGATAGATCACCGGCTCCTTGCCCTGCCGGCGCTTGAGATAGGGATGGACCATGTCGCCCTGGATCGGTCCCGGGCGGACGATCGCGACCTCGATCACCAGGTCGTAGAAGCAGCGCGGTTTCAGGCGCGGCAGCATGTTCATCTGCGCCCGGCTTTCGATCTGGAACACGCCCAGCGAATCGCCCTTGCACAGCATGTCGTAGACGCGGGGCTCCTCGCGCGGGACGGTGGCGAGATCGAAGCGCTGCCCATGCACCTCGGCGATGAGGTCGAAGCATTTGCGGATGCAGGTCAGCATGCCGAGCGCAAGCACGTCGATCTTGAGAATCCCCAATTCCTCGATGTCGTCCTTGTCCCATTCAATGAAGGTGCGGTCGGGCATGGCACCGTTGCCGACGGGGACGGTCTCGATCAGCGGCCGCTCGGTGAGGATGAAGCCGCCGACGTGCTGCGACAGGTGGCGCGGCATGCCGATCAGCTGCTCGGCAAGCTTGATCGTCCGCGCGAGGTGGGGATCGGAAAGGTCGAGCCCGGCTTCCTGGACGTGCGTCTCGGTCACGTCCTCGCCCCAGCCCCAGATGCTGCCGGCGATGGCGGCGCAAATGTCCTCGGAGAGACCCATCACCTTGCCGACCTCGCGGATCGCCGAGCGCGGGCGGTAGTGGATGACGGTGGCGCACAGCCCGGCGCGGTCGCGGCCATACTTCTGGTAGATGTGCTGGATCACCTCCTCGCGCCGCTCATGCTCGAAATCGACGTCGATGTCGGGCGGCTCCTTGCGCTCCTCGGAGATGAAGCGCTCGAACAGGAGGTCGGTGTCGGCCGGGTCGACCGCGGTGACCTGGAGGCAGTAGCAGACCGCGCTGTTGGCCGCCGACCCGCGCCCCTGGCAAAGGATCGGGGGTTCGCAGGTGCGGGCGAATTCGACGATCGAGTGGACCGTCAGGAAGTAGCGCGCGAAGTCGAGTTTCTCGATCAGGGCGAGCTCATGGTTGAGCTGCTTGACCACCTTGTCGGGCACGCCGTCCGGATAGCGGAACGCCGCCCCCTCCCACGTCAGGTGGATCAGTTGCTCCTGCGGGGTCCGCCCCGCGGGCACGCTCTCGCGCGGATATTCGTAGCGCAGTTCGTCGAGGCTGAAGTCGAGCGCGTCGGCGAACTCGCGGGTGGCGGAAATCGCATGGGGCCAGCGGGCAAACAGCCGCGCCATCTCCTCGGGGCCCTTGAGATGCCGCTCGGCATTGGCGTGGAGCCGAGTGCCCGCCTCGGCCAGCGTCACCTTCTCGCGAATGCAGGTCACCACGTCCTGCAGCGGGCGCTTCTCGGGGGCGTGATAATGGACATCGTTCGAGGCGAGGATGGTGCCGCCGATGCTTTTGGCCAGCCGGTCGAGCCGCTCGATCCGGGCGAGGTCGTCGCCGCGATAGCAATGGGTGGCGGCGATGTGGCGAAGACCGGGCAAAGCCTCCAGAATGTGCGGCAGCCGCGCCTCGAACGAATCGAGGTCCTCGCCCGGCCAGGCGATGAAGGCGATTCCCTCGGCATGGTCGGCGACATCGGCGAGGCTGAGCTCGCACTCCCCCTTGATCGCGCGTCCCTGGCCGAGGCTGAGCAGGCGGGACAAGCGGGCATAGCCCTCGCGGTCGACGGGGTAGGCGAGGAGTTCGACCTGCTCTTCTCCCCTCCCGCTCGCGGGAGGGGCCGGGGGTGGGCTTGTCTCCACCAGCCTGAGCGTGGGTGGCGAGTCCCCACCCCCTGCCCCCTCTCGCAAGCGGGAGGGGGTGCATCGCACCACCAGCCGGCAGCCGATCAGCGGCTTCACCCCGGCCGTCTTGGCGTTGGTATGGATCCGCACCACGCCGGCCAGCGTGTTGCGGTCGGCGACTCCGATTGCGTCCATGCCGAGCTCGCGGGCGACCGGGATCAGCTCCAGCGCGTCGGACACCCCGCGCAGGAACGAGAAGGGAGTCGATATGCCGAGCTCGACGAACGGCGCACGGGGAATGGGCGCGAGCGGACCCCTGGGCTCGAGCCGCTTGCGGGCATGGCCTTCCTGTTCAGGCATGCACCCGACTCACGAGAACAGCCCGTGGACGAACCACGGGGGCGGACCGCCGCGGCCGTCGCCGACCACGCCCTCTCGGAAGATCCAGAAGCGCACCCCCGCCGTATCCTCGACCTTGTAATAGTCGCGCAGCCGGGCGGTGGAACGCGAGCGCCACCATTCGGGCGAGATCCGCTGCGGCCCCTGCGCGCGGGCGATGTCATGGACCTTGCGTCGCCACACGAACCGGCGCGGCAGCCCTTCGGGCGTGGCATAGATGACCGCGACTTCCTCGGGCGTATCGAGGAGGCGGGTGGGAAGCGCCTCCGCTCGCGACAGCGAAAGCGGGGAGTGCGCGGCGGTGTCCACTCCCTCGACCCAGCCCGCCGCCCGCTCGGGGAGGTGGCTGTCGACCGCGACCGGGCGGCGGACCCTGGCGGGTCCCAGCCGGACGCTCAGCCGGTCGATCAGCGCGGCCACCGCCAGCTCCGCCGGGGGCTCGCCGAGCAGCGCCTCCTGCGCCGCGTCGAGCCGCTCCCACCAGCGCACCTCGAGCGCGAAGGCGTCGATCCCGAAGCCGGGGTCGATCCCCTGCCGCTCGAGGATTCCCGACAGCAGGCGGTGGAGGTGGTCCGGATCGCGCGAGGGGATGGAGGTCGCGACCTGGACTTCGCCGAGGCTGCCGTCGACCCGGTAGGCGGTGAGCACGAGGTGGCGGGCACCAAGCTTGCGCCGCCCGAGCTCCTTCGCCAGCGGCGGGACCAGCCGGCCGAGCGCCTGCGCCGCGGCCTCGGGATGGACCACCGGCTCCTTCAGCGGGAGCAAGGCGCGCGGCGGCGGATCCTCGGGCAAGGGGGTAAGCGGTTCGGGTTTTCGGCCAAGCGCGCGGTCGAGCGCGTCGAGCGGATGCTCGTCTTTGGCGAAACGCCGCGCGAGCGCCTTGCGCGGGACCCCGGCAAGGTCGCCGATCTCCTTGAGGCCGAGGCGGACCAGCATGTGGTTGGCAATCGGCGACAGGCGCAGCGCCGTGACCGGCAAGGGCGCGAGCACCCGCGCCAGCTCGGCCTCCGCCGCCAGCCGCCGGTCCCGCCCGTAGCGGGCCAGTGCCCAGGACGCGCCCGCCGTCGGGGCGATCGCGGCCCGCGCGCCGATCCCCATCGCCGCGAAGCGCGTCTCCATGTCGCGGAGCAGGGCTTCCTCGCCGCCGAACAGATGCGCGACCCCGCCGACGTCGAGGCGAAGCCCATGCGCGCCGTCGATCTCGACCAAAGGCGACCAGCGTTGGGCCCAGCGCGCCGCGGTCGTCAGCCAAGCCGCTTCGCCGCCGACATCCGCCGGCTCGGCCTCGAGCGCGGGATCGAGCGCGCGCGCATCGGCCAGCCGCCCGCCCGGCCGCGCGCCGCGCGCCGCCGCGGCCGGGGTCGCCGCATGGATGAGCTGGCCGTGCCGCCCCTCGATCGTCAGGACGAGCGGACGGGCGAGCGCCTCGTCAGGCGCGCCGGTGAGATTGGCCCAGCGCTCGATCGCCAAGTTCGGCAGCCACAGCGAGCAGATCCGGCGCGTCATCGCCGACCACCCACGTGCCCGGCAACCGCCGGCGCGAGCGGAACAGCTCGGCCTGCCAGCGCGCGGCTCCGGGCGCTTTCGGATCGAACGGATGGGCTTGGCTCGGCGCGCTGCCCAGCCGCCAGCGTTCGCGCGCGCCCGACAGATTGGCGTTCCCCTGCAACCGGACCAGCCAGCAGGCGACCCCGTGGCGCTCCGCCGCCACCGCCAGCCGCCGCGTCGCGGTGAAGTCGAGCGCGGGGGAATCGCCCCACAATTCGCCGATCACCCCGCCTAAAGCCGGACATCGGAGGCCCTCCTCCATCGCCCACAGCGCCGCCCTGGAATCCCTTGCCTCGACATGGATGAGCCCATGGCCGAACGCTCCGAGCCCGGCCGCATGGACCCGCCCGCCCTCGCGGATCGCCATCCGTTCCTGCACCCAGAGCAAGGGCCGCACGGGGTCGAGCTGGCCGAGCACGAAGCCCGTCCAGCCGGCATCGCGCGGCGAGGAAGCGAACAGTTCGGAGAGGATGCTTCCTCCCTGTTCCGCAACGCGGAATGGGGACGGAGTGGCCGATGGCGCAAGGGCCCCTCCACCACCCGGCTGCGCCGAGCGGTCCGCCTCCCGATCGCTTTGCGACAGGGCGGTTGAAGAAGCCGCACGGCTCCCGCCGCCGGCGACCAGGCGAAAACCTCGATCCACACGACTCGCAACGTTCTTGTTCTGCTTTTGTTCTTATTCGCGCGAGTCCGCGAACGGAGTCAATCGGGCGACTCAGCCCCTAGCGAAGCGCGGCGAAATGACGGCGTTCGGTATCGGCGGCGTTGCGCGCAACCGGGCGCAGGGTCGGGCTCGCACCGCGGTCGGCGAAGCCGGCGTGCATCGAATAGCTGTTCTGGTGCACCCGCCGCATCAGCCGGAGGTAGGCCGCCCGCGTGGGCGCCGCGGCGAATTCGTCGAGCCACGCCTGGTGGTTGGCCAGCAGCACCGGCGAGGGTAGCAGGTTCAGCCGCCGCCCCGCGAATGACAGTTGCGCCGCAAGCCCGCGATGCTCTTCCGCCAGGGTCCGGCGCAGGCCCTCGGTCGCGGCATCGCCATCCGTCAGGGCCACCGCGCCCGCGCGGATCACGAGCTGGTCATAGGAAGCCGCCCGGGCGACGTAAGTGGCCGCATCGGGCACCCTTGCCTCGGGCGCGGGGAGCGCCGTCCCCGCCCCGGCCGGCCGCTCCGCCGGCGCCGGACCCGAAGGCCGGGTCGCGCAGCCGGCGAGCAGGGCCAGGCCGACGAGGGCGAGGAGGCGCGCGGACCTCACCGCCCGATCATCGCCTCGGGCCGGACCACCCGGTCGAAGGTCTCGGCATCGACCAGGCCCAGTTCGAGCCCGGCTTCCTTGAGGCTCTGCCCCTTCTTGTGGGCATGCTTGGCGATCGCCGCGGCATTGTCATAGCCGATCTCCGGCGCCAGCGCGGTCACCAGCATCAGGCTGCGCGCGACGAGGTCGCGGATATGATCCTCGTTGGCGACGATCCCCTCGACGCAACGCTCGGCGAAGCTGACCATCCCGATCGACAGCAGTTCGACCGAGCGCAGCACGTTCGATCCGATCAGCGGCATGAAGACATTGAGCTCGAAATGGCCCTGCATCCCGCCGATAGTCAGCGCCTGGCCGTTGCCGATGACCTGCGCGCAGACCATCGTCAGGCTCTCGCACTGGGTCGGATTGACCTTGCCCGGCATGATCGAGCTGCCCGGCTCGTTCTCGGGGAGGCTGAGTTCGCCGAGCCCCGAGCGCGGCCCGCTTCCGAGGAAGCGGATGTCGTTGGCGATCTTGTTGAGCGCCACCGCCAGCGTCGCCAGCGCGCCGTGGAAGAAGACGAGGCCGTCGCGCGCCGCCATTTCGGCGAACTTGTTCGGCGCCGGCTCGAACCGGCTGCCGGCAATGTCGCTGATCGCCGCACACATGTCCTCGGCCCAGCCCTCGGGCGCATTGAGCCCGGTCCCGACCGCGGTCCCGCCGATCGCGAGCTTGCGGAGATTGCCCTCGAGCGCGCCCTCGATCCGCTTGCGGCAGCTGACCAGCTGCGCCGCATAGCCGCTGAATTCCTGGCCCAGCGTCAGCGGGGTCGCGTCCTGCGTATGGGTACGGCCGATCTTGACGATATGATCCCACGCCCTGGCCTTGGCCTCGAGCGCCTGGGTCAGCCGGTCGAGCGCGGGGTAGAGCTGCTGCTCCGCTGCCAGCACCGCGGCGACATGCAGCGCCGTCGGGAAGCTGTCGTTCGAGCTCTGGCTCTTGTTGACGTGATCGTTGGGATGCACCGGGCTCTTGCCGCCGCGGGTGCCGGCCAGCGCCTCGTTGGCGATGCCCGCGATCACCTCGTTGACGTTCATGTTGGTCTGGGTGCCGCTGCCGGTCTGCCAGATGGTGAGCGGGAACTGGTCGTCGAAATCGCCGCGGATGATCGCCGAGGCGGCGCTTTCCATCGCGTCGGCGAGCTCGGCGCCGAGCCCGTGCTTGCGATTGACCCGCGCCGCCGCCTGCTTGACGATCGCCTGGGCGTGGACCAGCCGGATCGGCATCCGCTCGCGCTCGCCGAAGGGGAAGTTGCCGAGGCTGCGCTGGGTCTGCGCGCCCCAGTAGCTGTCGGCCGGGACCTCGATCGGCCCGAAGCTGTCGGTCTCGGTGCGGGTAGTCTCGCTCATGGTCTTCCTTTTCGTCATCCCGGCCTCGAGCCGGGATCCGCCTTGTTCTTCAAGGCGCGTCAAAAGGAAGGCAGACCCCGGGTCAAGCCCGGGGTGACGTTCGCGTCATTTCTTGCGGGTGAAATCGACCGAGACGACGTTCGAGCCGTCCTCGACCGGGACGACCGCGGGGGCGTCGTTCTCCGGCGTGTCATGATCTTCATGCCCGTCATTCTCGGCACCGTTGGCCTGGAACTTGAGGCTGAAGTCGACCGCCGGATCGACGAAGTCGGTCACTGCCGCGAACGGCACTCGGAGCGTCGCGGGCACCCCGCCGAAGCTCAGCCCCACGGTGAAGAAATCGGGCGCGACATGGAGGTCCCAGAAGCGGTGCTGGATGACGATCGTCATCTCGTCCGGGAAGCGCTGGGCGAGATGCTTGGGGATCTCGACCCCCGCCATGCGGGTGCGGAAAGTGATGTAGAAATGATGCCCGCCGGGGAGCCCGCCGCCCTTCTCGACCGTGGTGAGCACACGCCCGACCACGTCGCGCAGCGCCTCCTGCACGATCTCGTCGTAGGGAATCAGGCTTTCTGCGCTCTCGTCGGCCATGCGCCGAACTGGTAGCGAGGCGGCGATAAGCGTCAACCGGGAAACGCCTCCATGCCAATTGATCACAAGCAGACGTACGACGGGAACAACATCTTCGCGCGGATCGTCCGGGGCGAAATCCCCTCCAAGAAGGTGCTCGAGACCGAGCACAGCCTTGCCTTCCACGACATCAATCCGCTGGCGGCGATCCACGTGCTGGTGATCCCCAAGGGCCCTTACGTCAGCTGGGAGGATTTCTCGGCCAATGCCTCCGACGCCGAGATCGCCGACTTTGTCCGCGCGGTAGGCGAGACCGCAAGGATCGTCGGTGCCGAGCCGCAGGGCTATCGCCTCCTCGCCAACACCGGCAAGCGCGCCGGGCAGGAAGTCGCGCATCTCCACGTCCACATCTTCGGCGGCCAGCCACTGGGGGGCATGCTCGCGCGCTGAGGGCCCCGCTGCGACCGCGCCGCAACACCCCGAAGACACGTGTGACAATAGGATTGCACGAGGGGAATCACCCGCTAGGCTCCGCCCGCGATAAGCACACCCACAAGGGGAACAAGATCAACATGGCCTCCACAGCTCCTCGGCCGGGCCTCCTCGGGCGCATGACCATGCGCAAGAGCGTCGCCCAGGTTCAGCGCGAGACCCAGACCAGCGAGCTCAAGCGCTCGCTCGGTGCCTGGAACCTCGTCCTTCTCGGTATCGGCTGCATCATCGGCGCCGGCATCTTCGTCCGGACCGGCAACGCCGCCGCGCTTCATGCCGGCCCCGCCGTCCTGATCAGCTTCGTCATCGCCGGCATCGTCTGCGCCTTCGCCGGCCTTTGCTATGCCGAATTGTCCTCGACGCTGCCGGTGTCGGGCTCGGCCTATACCTACAGCTACACCACGCTCGGCGAGTTCGCGGCGTGGATCATGGGCTCGCTGCTGCTGCTGGAATATGGCCTCGCCGCCTCGGTCGTTGCGGTCGGCTGGTCGGGCTATATCGTCAGCCTGCTCGGCGACATCGGCCTCGTCATCCCGCGCGAGCTGACCGGCCCGACCGGGCATGCGATCATGGAAGCGGGGGTCGCCACCGGCGGCAACTACCTGTTCAACCTGCCGGCGTTCCTCGTCTGCATAACCCTGTCGCTGCTGCTCGTGCTCGGCGTCAGCGAGAGCGCCAAGGTCAACAACATCATCGTCGCGATCAAGGTGACGGTGCTCGCCGCCTTCATCATCGTTGGCGGCTTCATCCTCCTGTCGAACCTCGACAAGTTCACCCCCAACTGGCACCCGTTCATTCCGCCCAACGAGGGTGACGGCAAGTTCGGCTGGGACGGCATCCTGCGCGCCGCCTCGATCGTCTTCTTCGCCTACATCGGCTTCGAAGCGGTCTCGACCGCCGGCCAGGAAGCCAAGGATCCGGCCAAGGACATGCCGATCGGGATCATCGGCAGCCTCATCGCCTGCACGGTCATCTACATCCTGGTGTCGATCGTGCTGACCCTGATCGTGCCCTACAACCAGCTCAACGTGCCCGATCCGGTCGCGGTCGCGGTCGATGCCTTCGGCCCGCAATGGGCCTGGCTCGCCTCGACCATCAAGGTCGGCGCGATCATCGGCCTGACCAGCGTCATCCTCGTGCTGATGTATGGCCAGACCCGCATCTTCTACACCATGGCGCGTGACGGCCTGCTGCCGCGCGTCTTCGCGAAGGTGCACCCGAAGTACCAGACCCCGTGGGTCAACACGCTGCTGGTCGGCGTGATCGTCGCCTGCGCGGCGGGTTTCTTCGACATCAACACGCTCGGCGACATGACCTCGGTCGGAACGCTGGCGGCCTTCGGGATCGTCTGCCTGACCGTGATCTGGCTGCGCACCACCCACCCGGAACTGCCGCGCGGCTACAAGGTCCCGCTCTATCCGGTGCTGCCGGCGCTGGGCATCCTCAGCTGCTTCGCGCTGATCTTCACCGTCGAGACCCGGGTGCTGATCTTCTTCGGCTGGTTCATGCTCGGCGCGATCGTGCTCTACTTCCTCTACGGGATGCGCAATTCGGAGCTGGCGAAGGGGCATACCGTTCTCGCCGACGACGAAATGCCCGTCTACCGCGAGGACAATCCCGGCGGCGGCACGGTTCACCGCGACTGATCGTCGACCACGCAAACAGAAAGGGCCGGAGCAGCGATGCTCCGGCCCTTTTTTTTGGTGCCGTGGAAACGCTCAGGCGAGGAGGTCGCCGGCCAGTACCTTGAGGTCGGCCTCGGGCCGCGCGCCATAATGCTGGATGACCTCCGCCGCGGCGATCGCGCCCAGCCGAAGCGACTGCTCGAGCGGCAGGCCGCGGACTTCGCCGGCGAGAAAGCCCGCCGCGAAGAGGTCGCCCGCCCCGGTCGTGTCGACCAGCTGGCTGATGGGTTCGGCGGCGACCCGCGCCCGCTCGTCCCCGCGCACCGCCACCGCGCCATGCTCGCCATGCGTGGCGACGAGCAGCGGCACGCGTTCTGCCAGCGCGGCCACGGCGGAATCGAAATCCTCCTCGCCGGCCATCGCCGCAAGCTCCGCGGCATTGCCGAACAGGATGTCGAGCTTGCCGTCCTCGATCAGCTGCAGGAACTCCGCCCGGTGCGCATCGACGACGAAACTGTCCGACAGGGTCAGCGCGACGCGTCGGCCCGCCTCCTTCGCAATCGCGATCGCCTCCAGCATCGCCGCCCGGGGCGCGTCGGCGCTCCACAGATAGCCCTCGAGGTAGACGATGCCCGCCTCGGCGGCGATTTCCGGCTCGAAGTGGCCGAGCTCGAGCCGCTGGCATGCGCCGAGGAAGGTATTCATGGTCCGCTGCGCGTCGGGCGTGACGAGGATCAGGCTGGTCGCGGTCGCGCCGATCCCGCCGCGCGGCGCGACGATGAAGTCGATGCCCTGCGCGCTTATGTCATGGGCGTAGATGGCACCAAGCTGGTCGTCCGCGACCTGGCCGGCATAGGCGACCTTGCAACCGAGCGCCGCCAGCCCCGCCGCGGTGTTGCCCGCCGAACCGCCGCTGATCTCGCGGCCCGGGCGCATCCGGCTGTAGAGCCCGGCCGATTCCGCTTCGTCGACCAGCCGCATCGAGCCCTTCACCAGCCCCTCGGCAGCGAGGAAGGCGTCGTCGGCATCGGCGATCACGTCGACGATGGCATTGCCGATGGCGAGCACGTCGTAGCGGGGCTGGGTCATTTGCGGTCCTGGGTCGGTTGGGAGAATGGCCGGGGCGGGTAGCGGTGCGGGGCCGGGGCGTCCAGCACCTTGCCACCGGGAGCCCGCCCCGCCATCAGGCCCGGATGCGTCGCCTCCTGCCCGTTTCCGCGCTGCTGCTCGCGGCCTGCGCCTCGACCCCGCCGCCCACGCCGACGCCCAAGCCCACGCCAAAGCCCGTCGAAGTCCGGAGCGGAATCAGCGGCCTGTCGCAGCCCGAGCTTGTCCAGCGCTTCGGCGTGCCGGCCTTCCAGGTCCGCGAGGGGCCGGGCCTCAAGCTGCAGTGGCAGAATGCGACCTGCGTGCTCGACGCCTATCTCTACCCGCCGACGAGCGGATCCGGGGTCGCGACCGTCCTCCACGCCGATGCCCGCCGGCCCGGCTCGGGCGACCCGCTGCCGGTCGAGGGCTGCATCACGAGCCTGGCGCCGCCGCGACTCTGAGCCGCTCGGCCGCCCAGTCGGCGGCTTCGGCCACCACGGGATCAGAATCACCAGCTAGTGCCTCGACCCGCGGCAGGAGCGCGCCGTCGCCGCTATTGCCCGCGGCGACCAGGCAGTTGCGGAGGAAGCGCTTGACCCCGATCCGCTTGATCGGGCTCCCCGCGAACAGCTCGCGGAAGCTGCCATCGTCGAGGGCGAGCAGGTCGGCGAGACGCGGCGCGACCAGTTCGGCGCGCGGCAGGAAGGCGCGATTGGCCTGCGCCTGCGCGGCGAACCGGTTCCACGGACAGGCCGCGAGGCAGTCGTCGCAGCCGTAGATGCGATTGCCCATCGCCTCGCGAAATTCGAGCGGGATCGGCCCGGCATGCTCGATCGTCAGGTAGGAGATGCACCGCCGCGCATCGAGCTTGCCCGGCGCGTCGATGGCTCCCGTCGGACACGCCCCGATGCAGGCGGTGCAGCTCCCGCAATGCTGACTTCCCGGGGGGTCGGGCTCCAATTCCAGCTCGGTGAAGATGACGCCCAGGAACAGCCAGTTGCCGTGGCTCCGCGAGAGGAGATTGGTGTGCTTCCCCTGCCAGCCGATCCCCGCCGCGGCCGAGAGCGGTTTCTCCATCACTGGCGCGGTGTCGACGAAGACCTTGAGCTCGGATGGAACGGCATCGACGATGAAGCGGGCCAGCGCCTTCAGCGCCTTCTTGACCGTCTTGTGATAGTCGGCGCCCTGCGCATAGACGCTGATCCGCCCCCGTTCGGCCTCGGCTTCGAGCGCCCTCGGGTCGCCCGCCGGGGCATAGCTCATCGCCAGCGCGATGACGCTCTTCGCCTCGGGCCACAAAGCCTGGGGATGCGCCCGCTGTCCGGCGCGTTCTTCCATCCAGCCCATGGTTCCGTGGCGCCCTTCGGCCAGCCACGCGCGCAGGCGCTCGCCCGCCTCGGGCACCGCGTCGGCGCGGGCGAAGCCGCAGGCGACGAATCCCAGGCGCTCGGCCTCGGCTCGTATCCTTTCCTTAAGGCTTGCGGGTTCAGGCACTTGGTCTCACTACAGAGCGGCGACAGGGGAGGCCAGACGAGTGCTGCAGCAAGTGTCGGGGGAGGGCGCGGCGGTCGAAGCCCGCGATCTCGTCAAGACCTTCGGCGACAAGCTGGCCGTCGACGGGGTCAGCCTGGCGGTCCCGACCGGAAGCATTTTCGGCCTGCTCGGCCCCAATGGCGCGGGCAAGACCACCACGCTCCGCATGCTGCTCGGGATCATCGACCCCGACAGCGGGACCCGCAGCCTGCTCGGACGGACCAATCCGCTCGATGCGGCAAGCGAGGTCGGCTACCTCCCCGAGGAGCGCGGCCTCTATCCCGCGATGGTCGCGCGCGAGGCGATCGCCTTCATGGGCGCGCTGCGCGGACTGCCCATCCGCGAGGGCCGCCGCCGCGCGGTCGCGATGCTCGCCGAACGCGGGCTGTCGGAGTGGGAGAACAAGCCGATCCGCACCCTGTCCAAGGGCATGGCCCAGACGGTGCAATTGCTCGGAACGCTCATCCACCATCCCCGGCTGATCGTGCTCGACGAACCCTTCTCGGGCCTCGACGCGATCAATCAGGAAAAGCTCGAAGCGCTGATCCGCGCCGAAGCCGCGGCGGGCGCGACCGTCATCTTCTCGACCCACGTCATCGCCCACGCCGAGCGATTGTGCGAGCGGATCGCGATCGTCGCCGCGGGCAAGGTCGCCTTCGCCGGCGCGGTCGATGCCGCGCGCGACCGGCTGCGTCCGATCGTCCGACTCCAGACCCGCGCCGAGGAAGGCCCGTGGCGCTCGGCACTTCCCCATGAAGCGCGCTGGACCGGCCGCGAATGGCGCTTCGAACTGCCGCCAGAAGGCCCCGAGCCCCTCCTGCGCGCGCTCCTCGAACATGATGCGGGGATCGAGACCTTGTCGATCGAGCGGCCCGGACTCCACGATGCCTTCGTCGCCATCGCCGGGGCCGCCGCCGCCGAGGCCATGGGCCAGGGAGTACCCGCATGACCCGCCGCATGAACAAGCTCCAGGCCGCGCTGGTGATCGCCCGCCGCGACTATACCGCGACCGTGCTGAGCCGGACCTTCCTCTTCTTCCTGCTCGGCCCCCTCTTCCCGCTGCTGATCGGCGGGCTGTTCGCCGGGATCGGCGCGCACGTCTCCGAGCGCGAGCAGCCGCGGCTGGCGGTGGTCGCCTCGCCCGCCGACTATGCCCGGCTGAGCCGGGTCCGCGACGAGCTCGACAACCTGCCGGGCATCGCCAACTTCCCGCGCCTGGTGGAAGTCGCGCCCGGCGCCGATCCGCGCGCGCTCCTCGCCGGAAAGGACGCCCCGGTCGTCGCCGTCCTGTCCGATCCTTTCACGACTCCCCGCCTGACCGGCGCGGTGGGCGAGCGGGACGGCCTCACCGGACAGGTCCAGCTGCTCCTCTCCCGCGCCTCCGGCACCGGCCAGCCCTTGCCCGCCGTCAGCGTCGACCGGGTGGCCGCGACCAGCGGCTCGGTCGAATCCGCCCGAACCACCACTGCCCGCGCCGGCCAGGCCCTGCTCTTCTTCCTCACCCTGCTTCTCTCGGGCATGCTGCTCAGCCAGTTCATCGAGGAGAAGTCGAACAAGGTGATCGAGGTGCTCGCCGCCGCCGTCCCGGTCGAGACGGTCTTCATCGGCAAGCTCTTCGCGATGCTCACCGTGAGCCTGACCGGGATCCTCGTCTGGACCACCACGGGCCTGTCGATCGTCCTACTAAAGGTTCCGGCGGACAAGCTCGCCAGCTTGCCCGCGCCCGCGGTCGGATGGGGCTTTTACGCCTTCCTCGGCTGCGCCTATTTCGCGATGAGCTATTTGCTGATCGGCGCTGCCTTCCTCGGCATCGGCGCGCAGGCCAATAGCGCCCGCGAAGTGCAGACGCTGTCGATGCCGGTCACCATGTCGCAGGTCGCCCTTTTCGCACTCGCCAATTTCGCGATCAGCGAGCCGCACGGGCCGGCGGGAATCGCCGCCGCCGCTTTCCCCCTGTCCTCGCCCTTCGCGATGATGGCGCGGGCGGCGATGGACCCGGCGATCCTCCCCCACCTCGCCGCGCTCGCCTGGCAGATGCTGTGGGTCGCGCTGATCCTCAAGCTCGCGGCGGCCTGGTTCCGGCGGTCGGTGCTGAGCGGCAAGGCCGGCCGCAAGGGCTGGTTCAAGCGGACGCTCGCCAAGGCCTGATCAGGCCGCGGCCTTGACCTCGTACATCGCCTCGTCGGCCCGGGCGAGGACGTCCTTCGGCCGGTCGCCGGGCTTGATCTCGGCGATCCCGATCGCCGCCGACAGGGGGATGGCCTTGCCCGCAAAGGTGAAGGCGGCGTCCGCGATCCGGTCGGTCAACCGCGCCGCCGTCTCCATCGCCTGGGCAAGGTCGACGCGTTCCAGCAGCACCGCGAATTCGTCGCCGCCGAAGCGCGCGACGCAATCGCTCTGCCGGACCCCGCCGGTCAGCAGCTCGGCGACATGGATGAGGGCGGCATCACCCGCGTCGTGGCCGAAGCTGTCGTTGACCATCTTCAGCCCGTCGACGTCGACGAACAGCAAGGCACCCGAATCGCCATAGCGCTCGCAGCGGTCGATCAGCCCGGCGAGGTTTCGCTCGAAGCCCCGCCGATTGGGCAGCGGCACCAGCGCATCATGATGCGCCAGACGGTCGAGCTCGCCGACCTGACTTTCGAGCTTCGCGACCTTGGCGCGCAGCCGGGCGATCTCGGCCCGAAGGACAAGCGGATCGTCGTCCACCATGTCGCGCTCGCTGTTCATGCCTCGCCCCACTCCCGCCGGGGCGACGCCTCATAACCCAATATGGAAGCGTTGGGGAGCGGGTGACAGCGCTTGCTGCTGCCTTTAGACAGCAGGGCCTCTCCAGCGGGGCGACGAGTGCATATGGACGTCGGAATCATCATGGGTAGCCAATCCGACTGGGAGACGATGCGGCATGCCTCGCTCATCCTCGCGGAACTCGGCATCGCTCATGAAACAAAGGTCGTCTCGGCGCACCGCACTCCGAAGCGACTGTACGATTATGCGACAGGCGCGAAGGAGCGCGGGTTGAAGGTGATCATCGCCGGCGCGGGTGGCGCCGCGCATCTTCCCGGCATGGCCGCCTCGATGACCAGCCTGCCCGTCCTCGGCGTGCCGGTCGAAAGCAAGGCGCTGTCGGGCCTCGATAGCCTGCTCAGCATCGTCCAGATGCCGGGCGGCGTGCCCGTCGCCACCCTCGCCATCGGCAAGGCCGGGGCGATCAATGCCGGCCTGCTCGCCGCCTCGATCCTCGCGCTCGGCGATCCCGCCCTCGCCGGCCGGCTGGAGGCGTGGCGCGCGGCGCAGACCGACAACGTTGCCGAAAGCCCCGAGTGATCGGTCCGGGCGGAACCATCGGGATCATCGGGGGCGGCCAGCTCGGCCGCATGGTGGCCCTCGCCGCGGCGCCGCTCGGGATCCGCTGCCACGTCTTCGACCCGCACGAGGCCCCCTGCGCCGCCGACGTCGCCGCCGCCTTCACTCGTGCCTCCTTCGATGACGTCGCCGCGCTCGAAACCTTCGCGGCCGCCTGCGACATCGTCACCTACGAGTTCGAGAATCTCCCCGTCGGCCCGCTCGCGACCATCGCGCACAAGCTCCGCCCCGGGACCGAGAGCCTCCGGATCGCGCAGGACCGCGCCGCCGAAAAGGCCTTCGTCGAAGCCGCCGGCGGCCGGCCCGCGGCGTGGCGCACGGTCGACAGCCTCGCCGACCTCGACGCCGCGGTCGAAGCGCTCGGCCTTCCGCTCGTCCTCAAGACCCGCCGCGACGGCTATGACGGCAAGGGGCAAGCCTGGCTCCGCGACGCCGCCGATGCCGCCGACGTCCTCGCGTCGCTCGGCCACAAGCCGCTGGTCGCCGAGCAGGCGATCTCGTTCGAAGCCGAATTCTCGGTCGTGCTCGCAAGGGGCCTGGATGGCGCCGTCGCCTTCTTCGATTCGACCCGCAACATCCACGCCGACGGGATCCTCCGCCAGTCGGTCCTTCCCGCCGGCGACCTGATCGAGCGCCAGGTCCCGGCCGCCCGCGCCCAGGCCGCCGCCATCGCCGAGCGGCTGGGCCATGTCGGCGTGCTGACGGTGGAATATTTCGCCTGCGCCGATGGCCCCCTGGTCAACGAGATCGCTCCGCGGGTCCACAACAGCGGGCACTGGACGATCGAGGGCGCGGTCACCTCGCAATTCGCCCAGCACGTCCGCGCGGTGTGCGGCCTTCCCCTCGGCAACCCCGAGCGCCGCGCGACACGGATCACGATGGACAATCTCATCGGCGACGATGTCGCGCGCTGGCCCGCACTCGTCGCCGACCCGGCCGCCCACCTCCACCTCTACGGCAAGGGGGCGCCCCGTCCTGGCCGCAAGATGGGTCACGTCACCCGGCTCGCCTGAGCCGCCGGGAAACCAAACGCCCGTCGCTCGTTGGCCGAGCGGCCAATCGCCGCCGCCTCAAGGAGCCTTTCGTTCGTGCGCCGCCTCTTTCCGTTCGCGCTCGTGGCGCTGTCCGCCGCTTCCGGCGCGGCGGCACCGATCGCGCCCCCGCCCGGCGCCATGCTCCGCTTCATGAAAGGCGACTGCGACCGGCTCGCCATGCCCGGCGCGCGCAGGGGCGGGTGCCGCCCGCAGCTCGTCAATCTCGTCTATGCCTCGGGCGCGGTTTCCTTCGTCTTCACCACCAGGGACGGCCGCCTGCTCAGCTTCCGCGGCCGGGTCGACAAACAGGTCGGCGACCAGACCCGGCTCAAGGTCGATCAGGTCACGCTCGTCACCCGCGGCGGCGGCACGTTCGACACCCGCCCGGCCAGGGGCTCGTGCCTGCTCACCCCGTTCGCAGTCGATCGCAGCCGGCTCGACTGCACCGCGCGCGTCGGCGCCACCAGTTTCGCGGGGCTGTTCCGCACCAGCGACACCGCGCCCAAGCTTCTTACGCTCGCCGGCGACTGACACGAAAAGGCCCGAGGCATCGCTGCCCCGGGCCCTTCCTCTGGCGTCGGTAGAAAGCTTACTTCGGCTCGATCACCTGGACCGGATAGCCGATCTTGTCGAGCTGCGGCTTCACCTTGGCCGCATCGCCGACGACCACCCAGGTGAAGCCCTTGGGATCGATCGCCTGGCGCAGCGAGCCGTCGATGCCGGCCTTCGACAGCGCGCGATAGCGGACCGCAAGCTGCTTCTGGTAATCGTCGGGACGGCCGAGCAGGCTGTTCGACAGCATCGCGTTCAGCACCGCGGTCGAGGTCTCGAAGCGACCCGGCAGCGTGTTGACGTTGTTGCTGATGACCCGCGCCAGCTCCTCGTCGGTGACGCCCTTGGCCGACAGCATGTCGCTGACCTGGGCGTTGAGCGCGACCAGCGAATCGCCGGTGCGATCGGCCTGGACGGGGGCCGCGATGGTGTAGGGCACGCCATTGCGGTTGAGCGAGAAATTGCCGTTAACCCCGTACGACCAGCCCTTGGCCTCGCGCAGGTCCATGTTGATGCGCGACAGGAAGTTGCCGCCGAGAACTTCCGAACCGGCCTGGGTGGCGATCACGTCACCACGCGGATCGAGCGGGGTCACCTGCGCGGCCACCACCACCGACTGCGGGGCATTGGGAACGTTGACGAGGTAGACCGTCGGGCTGGCCGGACGCGGCGGCGGGGCGGTGAAGTTCTTGACGCCCTTGGCGATGCCGGCCGGCGCCGCCCAGTTGCCGAAGCGCTGCTCGAGCTGCTGCGTGAGCTGCGACAGCGGCAGGTTGGAGACCACGAAGATCTCCATGTTGTCGGGGCGCAGCCACTTCTGCTGGAATCCGACGACGTCGGCGCGGGTGAAGCCCTTGACCGCCGCGGCGTCGCCCGAGCCGACCACCGCATAGGGGTGGTTGGCACCCCAGATCAGCGACGGGACCACGCGGGTGACGATGCCGTTGGGGTCGCGCTGCTGCTGGGCGATCCCGGTCAGGGCCTGGGTCCGCACCCGCTCGAGTTCGGCCGGGGCGAAGGCCGGCTGCTCGACCACCGTCTCGAGGAGGTCGAGGCTGGGGGCGAGGTTGGCTGACAGCGCCGACAGGGTGACCGTGCTGCGGTCGAGGCTCGAGCCCGTGCCGATCTCGGCCCCAAGCTCTTCCTGCCGCTCGGCGATCTGCTGGCTGGTGAGGTTGCCGGCACCTTCTTCGAGCAGGCCGAGGGTCATGCCCTGGAGGCCGCGCTGGTTCGGCGCATCGGCTGCCTGGCCGGCGTCGAAGGCCAGCGCCATCGTGGTCACCGGCACCGCCTTGCGCTGCGCGTAGGTCACCTTGATGCCGTTCGAGAGGGTCGCCCGCTCGATCGTCGGGAAGTCGAGCGCCGCAAATTCGCCGACCGGCGGGATCGCCCGCTTGGTCGGGGTCGGCACGGTGCCGACATTCTTGGGCGCGGTGCCGCCCTTGGCTTCCTGATAGGCCGGTCGCTCACCCGGCTCGAGCCGGATCTTGAGCGGCGGACGGGTGAGGTACTGGCGGAACGCCGCCTGGACCTGCGCCGGGGTGACCCGGGCATATTCCTCGAGCTGCTTCTTGTACCAGTTGGAATCGCCCGCGTAGAGCTGGCCCTGCGCCAGCGCCACGGCCTTGCCGCCGAAGCCGCCGACCTGCTCGAGACCCTTGATCGTGCCGGCGACTTCCTGGGTCGCGGCGCGCTTCAGTTCCTCGCGGGTCGGCCCCTTGGCGATGAAGTCGGCCATCAGCTCGTCGAGCCGCTTCTCGACCTGCGCCGGATCGACGCCGGGCTTGACCGTCGCCTGGACCGAGAAGAGGCCGACGCGGTGCTGCGGCGAGGCGCTCGCCGAAACCGACACCGCCAGCTTCTCGTTGCGCACCAGCGCATTGTCGAGCCGCGAGCTGGCGAGGCCGCCAAGGACCGAACCGCCGAGTTCGAGCGCCGGGGTCTGCTTGTCGAGCATGCCCGGGATCGCCCAGGTGCGCGTCAGCGTGGTTGCCGGCACGCGGTCCTTCATGACGATGGTCTTGCCGTTCGCGGGCGGGACCGCCGCCATCGCGGGGACGTTGACCGGACCACGCTTGATCGCGCCGAAATACTTCTGGACCAGCGGGCGGGCCTCGGCGGCGTTGATGTCGCCGGCGAGCACCAGCACCGCATTGTTCGGGCCGTAATTGTCGCGGAACCAGGCCTGGACGTCGGCAAGGCTGGCGGCGTCGAGGTCGGCCATCGAGCCGATCGGGGTGTGGTGATAGGGGTGGCCGGCCGGGAACAGGTTGCCGAAGATCTCGTACTGGATCAGGCCGCCCGGACGGTTGTCGCCCTGCCGCTTCTCGTTCTGGACGACGCCGCGCTGGTTATCGAGCTTCTGCTGGGTGACCGCGCCGAGCAGATATCCCATGCGGTCCGATTCCATGAACAGCGCCCGCTCGAGCGCCGCCTTGGGCACCGTCTGGAAATAGTTGGTGCGGTCGAAGCTGGTGGTGCCGTTGAGGTCGGTCGCGCCGATCTCGGTGGTGTATTTGAAATAGTCGTCCGGAAGGTTTTCCGACCCGTTGAACATCAGATGCTCGAACAGGTGGGCGAAGCCGGTCTTGCCCTGCGGTTCGTCCTTCGAGCCGACATTGTACCAGACGCTGACAGCGACGACCGGCGCCTTGCGGTCTTCGTGGACGACGACGGTGAGGCCGTTCTGGAGCTTGAACATCTGGTTCGGGATGCGGACCTCGCTGACCAGCGCGGGCAGCGGCGCCGTGGTCGACTGCGCGGCGGCAAGCGAGGGAAGCGCGAGCGCGGCGAGCGAAGCGCTCCCGAGCAGCAGGGACAGACGGACGGGATGGCGCATGAGTCTGAAGCTCCAAGGAAAAACGGATGGCGAGGTGACCTGAAGGCTTTCCCGCGCGCCTGCGGCGGTGCGTCGACGAACGGCGGCCCGGCTTCGACGAAAGACGGGAACGCTTGGCGAAGGTCGCCCGGCCGACGTTCGCGCAGGGCTGGACCCTCGGGACGGCTGACAGCAGCCGCGCGGCCTGCTAGCGGGCGCGCGACATGACCGACCTCAGCCACATCCGCAATTTCTCCATCATCGCGCATATCGACCATGGCAAGTCGACGCTGGCGGATCGGCTGATCCTCAAGACGGGCGGCCTGACCGAGCGCGAGATGACCCACGGCCAGGTCCTCGACAACATGGAGATCGAGCAGGAGCGCGGGATCACCATCAAGGCCCAGACCGTCCGCCTCGAATACAAGGCCAAGGACGGCGAGAGCTACACGCTCAACCTGATGGACACGCCCGGCCACGTCGACTTCGCCTACGAGGTCAGCCGCAGCCTCGCCGCCTGCGAGGGCGCGCTGCTCGTGGTCGACGCCGCACAGGGGGTCGAGGCCCAGACGCTGGCCAACGTCTACCAGTCGATCGAGCACGACCACGAGATCGTCCCGGTCATCAACAAGATCGACCTCCCCGCCGCCGAGCCCGACAAGGTCAAGGCCGAGATCGAGGAAGTGATCGGGCTCGACGCCTCGGACGCGGTGCTCACCAGCGCCAAGAGCGGGATCGGCATCGACGAGGTCCTCGAGGCCATCGTCACCCGCATCCCCCCGCCCAAGGGCGACCGTGACGCGCCGCTCAAGGCGATGCTCGTCGACAGCTGGTACGACCCCTATCTCGGCGTCGTCATCCTCATCCGCGTGATCGACGGCGCGATCCGCAAGGGGCAGGAAATCGTCTTCATGGCGGCCGGCACCCGCCACCTCGTCGACCGCGTCGGCTGCATGCGTCCCAAGCTCGAGATGCTCCCCGAACTGGGGCCGGGCGAAATCGGGATCATCACCGCGCAGATCAAGGAAGTCGCCCAGACCCGCGTCGGCGACACCATCACCGACGCCAAGCGCCGCGCCGACGCCCCCCTCCCCGGCTTCAAGGAAGTCCAGCCGGTGGTCTTCTGCGGCCTCTTCCCGGTCGATGCCGCCGACTTCGAGAAGCTGCGCGAAAGCATCAGCAAGCTCCGCCTCAACGACGCCAGCTTCAGCTTCGAGACCGAGAGCAGCGCGGCTTTGGGCTTCGGCTTCCGCTGCGGCTTCCTCGGGCTCCTCCACCTCGAGATCATCCAGGAGCGGCTGAGCCGGGAATATGACCTCGACCTCATCACCACCGCGCCGAGCGTCGTCTACACGATGCACCTGACGCATTCGAAGAACGAGGACGCCAAGACCATCTATCTCCACAACCCGGCCGACATGCCCGATCCCAACCGGATCGAGAGCATCGAGGAGCCGTGGATCGAGGCGACCATCTACGTCCCCGACGAATATCTGGGGCCGATCCTCAAGCTCTGCCAGGACCGCAGGGGGATCCAGAAGAACCTGACCTACGTCGGCGGCCGCGCCCAGCTCACCTACGAGCTGCCGCTCAACGAAGTGGTGTTCGATTTCTACGATCGCCTGAAGAGCATGTCGAAGGGCTATGCGAGCTTCGACTATCACCAGATCGGGACGCGTGAGGGCGACCTCGTCAAGATGAGCATCCTCGTCAACGAGGAGCCGGTCGATGCGCTGAGCATGATCGTCCACCGCGGCACCGCCGAGCAGCGCGGCCGCGGGATGGTCGAGCGCCTCAAGGAGTTGATCCCGAGGCACATGTTCAAGATCCCGATCCAGGCCGCGATCGGCGGCAAGGTCATCGCCCGCGAGACGATCAGCGCACTGCGCAAGGACGTGACCGCCAAGTGCTATGGCGGCGACGCGACGCGCAAGCGCAAGCTCTTGGAGAAGCAGAAGAAGGGCAAGGCGCGGATGCGGGAATATGGCAATGTCAGCATCCCGCAGGAGGCGTTCATTGCGGCGCTGCGGATGGGGGATGAGGGGTAGGCGCCTGAGCCTAAGTGAGCACGCCGCGCGGCGGACGGCAGCTTAGGCGAAGAGAGCGCGAGGCCCGGCCGGTGTGCGGGCGAGCGGCCGAAGCGGCGCTGCCCGACACGACCGACGTCACGGAAATACTCCGTGACGGCTTTCTTTCCCAACTCTACGAAGTCTCGAAGTTCGCGGGTCACGGGGAGCATGTGAGTGACTAAGTTTTGCAATCGTACAAACCTCACGAATGAAGCCGCCGTAGAAAACTTGTTTGTGACTCCGCTTATCCGAGACCTAGGATATGCAGACCACCAGATTAGATTCAAAGATGCCATTGAGCGGGTGGAGATAGCGCTCGGCCGACGCCTCACTCCCTATCGTCCAGATTACATTCTCAACTACGACGCAAAACCACGTGTCGTTGTTGACGCAAAGGCCGCTCACGAAGACCTTATTGAGTGGGTAGGCCAGGCAACTTCTTATTGCATCACCTTGAACCGGCAGTTCCGCAACGAGAATCCGGCGAGATACTTCCTTCTATCTAACGGCATTCGCACCCTTCTTTATGAGTGGGATGAAGGTAGGCCGTTGCTGGACCTGTCCTTCGATGAGGTGCGAGATGATCACCCCAAGTACATCAGGCTCAAGGAGCTCCTTCGGCCTTCGGCGACAGCGGAGGCGGCCGACCAGCAAGTTCAGCAGCACCGATTCTACAGACGCTCCATCCCAGAGGTGAATGCCGTTTTCTCTTGGTGCCATCAGCACATATATAAAACCGATAATATTAGTCAGGCTGCAGGCTTTACTGAATTTGTAAAGCTTGTATTTCTTAAACTTATATCTGATCGAAACATACGAGATCAGTTTGGCGATTTGATATGGCAGGAACATTTTGATGTTCCGGCTCAAGATGTTCGCTTCTCGACTCAGTGGATACAGGCTCGTGAAGAGGACGCGCCTAATCCTATCGATGCTTTGCAGTTTAGGCAGCTCGTAGAGCAGCTAGAAGAACAGATTTCTGCCGGAACTAGAAAGCGGATTTTTGAACCCGCTTCACAGATTCGGCTAACTCCTGAGACGATTTTAGCTGTTGTCCGCCGTCTCGAGAGTACCTTCTTATTTGGCATTGATGTTGATCTCAATGGAAGGCTTTTCGAGACATTTCTATCCGCTACCATGCGCGGTAAAGATTTGGGGCAGTTCTTTACTCCGAGGAGCGTTGTTAAGCTGGGAACGAGGATTGCAGCTCCCACTGTCGATCTTCATAGAGTCGAGAAAGTTCTTGATGGTTGCTGCGGTACCGGCGGCTTCCTCATCGATGCGCTTGCGTACATGTGGCAGTCGATTGCCGATAATCCCACCTTGTCAGATCAAGAAAAAAGGCAGCTCCGCCACAGCGTAGCTAACAATGCTCTAGTCGGCGTCGACGTTGGCAAAGACCCTAATCAGGCTCGTTTGGCTCGAATGAACATGTACCTCCACGGAGATGGTGGCACATCGATTTACGAGGCTGACTTTCTAGACAAGCGTGTTCGAACGAATCCGGCCGACAGTGCTGAAATCCGACGCCAAGCGGAGCAGTTCCGTACTATGTTGGCTTCTGACGAAAACGGTATTTTTGATGTCGTACTTACAAATCCCCCTTTCGCGAAAGAGTATAAGCGCACAAATCCCGCGCAAGGTCGAACACTAAGCGATTACGAACTCTCAAGAGGTCGACAGGCGGTTAAGTCAAACCTTCTTTTTTTCGAACGTTATTTCGATGTGCTTAAGCCAGGCGGGCGCCTCGTTTCGGTGATTGACGACGGCTTGCTTGGAGGCTCCAAGTATCGCGGTTTTAGAGATTACCTCCGTTCGCACTTTTTGATTAAAGCGATCATCTCGTTGCCCGGCGACGCTTTCCAGCGTTCGCAGGCCCGAGTGAAAACATCCCTAATAGTGCTGGAAAAGAGGACACAAAGGGAGAACGTCCCGGACGCGCAAGGTCCGGTTTTCATGTTCGCCTGCCAGTATGTTGGGATAGATGATCCGGCGCGACAGCGCACTCTTCCCATCGATCGGATCAATCGCGAACGTGCGACCGCCGAGATAGATGAGGTTGTAGGCTTGTATAGCAGGTACTCCGCTGGCCAAGCCATCCCAGAGGGGTTCTTGGTCAGACCAGACCAAATAACAGATCGCCTCGATGTTAAATCGTGCACCGGAGTGCGCGACCGACTCCTGCCCACTTGGCAAAGTCAGAACGTGCGGACAGACGTGCTTAGCGCCTTAATTGCGCCTGTAGCCCCGGCCGAGGATGACATCGTAGAATTAGATGGTGTCGCACAAGAGGTGACTTACCTTGTAGTCGGTTACGACGGGTTTGCTAAGGTCGGGGCCACGGTGAATACAAGTGACATCATGACCAGTGGAACGTTACGTAGAGTGCATGCAAGCGACATCGCGATGAGCAATATCAACGCGGTTAACGGTTCAACTTGCGTTGTACCACCTGAGCTTGATGGCTGCGTTGTCACCTCGGAATACTCGGTCTTTCGCACGCTTGATGGGGTAGACCCTTGGGTTCTCTGGACGATATTGCGTTCGCCCGAAATTCGAGCTGAATTTCTTATGCGAGCTAGTGGAGTAGGTCGGACTCGCGTTGATTGGGAGACGATTGCAGATGTCGTTGTTCCAGTGCCTGGCGAGGACATCGCCCAAGCAGTCACGCACGAGTTGGAAGAAGCGAACCGCCTTTTCCAAGAGGCCAACGAGCGGCGCGAAGCTGCCCGCGCCCTAGCGCATGCAACTTATGGCCTAGGGAGTGATGAGGCTGAGGCCACCTTACGAAAGTTTAAGCCGCCGAAATAATATAAGGCTTCGCTGCAGCGCCGCCTTCCCTGGCAGGGCCTCACCCTCGCTATAGAAGCGACCGATGAAATGCGGACCCCGGATCAAGTCCGGGGTGACGAAGAGGTCAGCGTTTGCGGCGGGGCCTGCGTGGAGCGCCAAGCCCCAACTCTGAACCTTCCTCTCCCTCCAACCCCGGCGGCAGCCGCCACATTCGCCCGTTGAGGCTATCCATCCGCCCCACCCGCGGCAGCATGCTGGGCTCCGGGTCCGCGAGCGTCAGCCAGTGGCAGTAGTCGCTGTTCAGCGAAAACGTCTGCATTCCCAGGCCGCTCTCTTCGTAATCGCTCGGCTGCTTCATCGGTCGTCCTTCCCTTCTCGGCGGGCGCGTTCCTGGGCCCAGCGCTGCTCCATCTGGTCGGCGTTGGCGTGCTGGCCGGTGCGGCGGAGGTCGGCGAGGAAGTCGGCGCGGTGGGCGTCGATCTCGGCCTGCTCAGCCAAGGTGGGGCAAGCGGCGCGGGCGACGGCCTCGTCGATCGCGGCCTGGTCGTGGAGGCCGGCCTCGTCGAGGCGGCGCCAGTCGATCTCGGCCTCGCCGCCGGCCGTGTAGGCGCCGGTCTCGTCGTCGGTGAAGCCGCTTTCGAGGGCGTGGGTGACGTCGTCGGCAGGGAGATAGTGGATGGCGGGGTCGGTCTCGGGATGAGCGGCGCGGTGGCGGTGCTCGGCCGCGGCGTCGCTCAGGAGCTGCTGGAGGGCCTCGATCTGCTCGAGGCTGAGATCGACGGGGTCGAAGTGGCGGATGAGGGCGGCCTGGTCGTCCTGACGCTCGGCCGCCGTTTGGGTGGCTTGTCCATCCAAACCAACCGAGACAAGCCGGGTGGGGAGAAGTGGCTGGGAGAGCTTCGACAGGCCCTCACCCTTCCGTCGCCGCTGGCGGCTCCCTCCCTCTCGGCCAAGCGGGCGCGGGGTGGCGGGGCGGTGGAGCGTGCCGCTGTTCATGCGGAGGATGAACATGAGGAGGCGGTCGTTGGTCTTGCGGCGGTAGCCGACGAGCTTGCCGAAGCTCATGACGGGGACGAGCTCGCCGGTGAGCGCGCGCTCCATCGCGATGTCGCGGAGGCGCTGGACGCCGAAGTCGAGCGCGGCTTCCCAGGCGCGGCGGAAGCTTTCGGCGCCGGCCTGGCGGCGGAGATAATAGGCGCCCTCGGGACTCATGTTGACCAGCGCCGCGGCGCGGGAGACCGAGCCGGTGTCGGCGAGCGCGGCGATGAAGGCGCGCTGGCGCTCGGGGGTCCAGCCGTCGTGGCGGAAGCGGCGGGCGACCGGCTGGAAGTCGGGGAGCGGTTCGCCGCCGTTGGGGCGGCCGGGCGTGCGGTTCTGCATGGCCTCAGGCTAACCTTATTGGTTAGCTGTAGGACAGCGGATTTTCGCACCGGCCGTCACGCGAATGAATCCCGTGACGTCAGAGTTGTCGCTTCGCGCAGGCTGGCCGACCGGCGCCGCGTCTCTCGCCCAATTCGGCTACGCTTCGCTCGCTCGCCTCAGGCTTGGCGCTCTGCGAGGTAGTAGCGGTCGACCTTGCGGAGCTGGTCGTCGAGTTCGTAGACGATCGGCTGGCCGGTCGGGATCTCGAGGCCGATGATGTCGGCGTCGGAGATGCCGCTGAGGTGCTTCTCGAGCGCGCGGAGGCTGTTGCCGTGGGCGGCGACGAGGATGCGTTCGCCGCGCTTCAGGGCGGGGGCGATCTCGGCCTCGAAATAGGGGAGGACGCGGGCAATCGTGTCCTTGAGGCTCTCGGTCGCGGGCACGGGGATGCCGGCGTAGCGGCGGTCCTGCTGGAGGCTCGCATACTGGCTGGACGCGTCGAGCGGCGGCGGGGGGACGTCGAAGCTGCGGCGCCAGATGCGGACCTGCTCCTCGCCGACCTTCGCCACCGTCTCGGCCTTGTTGAGGCCGGTGAGGCCGCCATAGTGGCGCTCGTTGAGCCGCCAGTCCTTGGTGACGGGCAGCCAGCTGCGGTCGAGCGCGTCCAGCGCGAGGTTGGCGGTGCGGATCGCGCGCTTCTGGACCGAGGTGAAGACCCGGTCGAGGTCGAGGCCCTTGTCCTTGAGGAGCTGGCCGGCGGCACTGGCCTCGGCCTCGCCCTGGGCGGTCAGGTCGACGTCCCACCAGCCGGTAAAGCGGTTCTCGAGGTTCCACTGGCTCTGGCCGTGGCGGAGGAGGACGAGGGTCGGCACGTTCGTCAGCGCTTCTCGAGTTCGGGCAGGATCTGGTGGAGCGCGTCGAGGCACGAGCGGGCCAGCGCCTTCGATCGCTCGGGGCTCCAGCCGTAGACCGGGTCGGCCATGGGGGCGTGGTCCTTGAACGGCATTTCGAGCGTCATCGAGACGCAGCCGTAGCGCTCGGCGAGCTGGGTCGTGCTCATCGAGAGATTGGCCTCGCCCGGGCGCGACAGTTCATAGCCCTGCTCGGTCTGGAAGTCGGGGCAGATCTGCTCGAGCGTCGCGGCGAACAGATGGTAGAGTTCCTCCTGCCGCGGCTTGAGGCTGGGGATGCCCTCGAAGCCGGCGAGGAAATTGGCGGCGATCGCCTCGTCGCCGTGGATGTCCATCGCGAAGACGGGCTTGTCCTCGTCCATCGCGTTGCGGACGCAGAGCACCTCGGGGCTGCGGGTCGCGCTGGGCGCGTGCCACTCGCGGTTGAGGTTCACGCCGGCGGCGTTGGTGCGCAGGTGGCCACGGCGGCTGCCGTCGGGGTTCATGTTGGGGACGACGTGGAAGGTGCAGCGCTTACGGAGCGCGCGGGCGACCGGATCGTCATAGTCGACCAGCTTCTCGAGCGCGCCTTCCATCCACCATTCGGCCATGCTCTCGCCGGGATGCTGGCGGGCGTAGAGCCAGACGGTAAGCGGCCCCTCGCCGATGGTCAGGCAGTCGATCGGCTGGCCGTCGAGGCTGTCGCCGAGATTGCGGTAGGTGATCTCGTCGAGCTCGGCGAGGCTAGCCACCAGATCATGGTGCCGCTCCATCGAATAAGGCGCGAAATAGGCGACCCACAGGAGGTCGGTGTCGGCCGAATGGCGAATGGTGAGGACGCCGTTCTCGTAAGAGGTGTCGGCCAGCAGCCAATTCTCGCGGTCGGTCGAGACGCGGGCCTGGTAGCCCGGCCAGCCCATCGGATAGGCGCTGTCGCCGCAATTGGTGATGCGGAGGGTCAGCTCCTGCCCGCGCACCCCGGCGAGGCGGAAGTGGAACCACTGGCGAAATTCGCCCCCGGCGTCGTCGACGATCTCGAGGTCGAGGGTAGCGCCGTCGGCCTTCACGAGGCGGATGTTGCCGGAATCGAAGGCGCTGTGAACGGTGATGGTCATGGGGCCGCCTCTAGGGGGTCAGGAGTGAAGAAGGAAGTCGCCGGCGAAGTTGCCGCCGAGCACCGCCGACTGGAGCGCGGCTATCTCGTCGGCGAGCATCCGGTCGGCGCCGAGGTGTGGGCTCATCTCACGGACGGCGGCATGGACCTCGCCGAGCGCCTCGGAGGTGGCGAGCGGGGCGTGATAGTCGATGCCCTGCGCCCCGGCGATCAGCTCGATCGCGAGAATCCCGGCGGTATTGCGCGCCACCCTGATCGCCTTGTGCGCGGCGATCGGGGCCATGGAGACATGATCCTCCTGCCCGGCCGAGGTGGGGATCGAATCGACCGAGGCGGGGAAGGCATGGGCCCGGTTTTCGGCGACCAGCGCGGCCGCGGTGACCTGCGGGATCATCAGCCCCGAATTGACCCCGCCGTCGTCGATCAGGAAGGCGGGTAGCCCGCTCATCTTGGGATCGACGAGGACCGAAATCCGACGCTCGGCAAGCGAGCCCACCTCGCACAGCGCCATGGTGACGAGGTCGGCGGCGAAGGCGACCGGCTGGGCGTGGAAATTGCCGCCCGAGATCGCCTCGTCGGTATCGAAGAAGAGGATGGGATTGTCGGTGACGGCGCCGGCCTCGATGACGAGGGTGCGCGCGGCAGTCTCGAGCAGGTCGAGGCTGGCGCCGAGCACCTGCGGCATGCAGCGGAAGCTGTAGGGATCCTGGACCCGGCCGCAGCGGTGGTGCGAGGCGACGATCGCGCTGCCCGCGAGCAGCTCGCGCAGGACCTTGGCGACGCGGATCTGGCCGGGCTGGCCGCGCAGGTCGGAGATGCGCGGATCGAAGGGCTTGGCGCTGCCCTTCAGGGCATCGACCGCAAGCGCCCCGGCCCGGAGCGCGGCGCCGAAAATCCGCTCGGCGAGGAACAGGGCATGGAGCGTCGCGGCGGTCGAATATTGCGTCCCGTTGATGAGCGCGAGGCCTTCCTTGGGACCGAGTTCGAGCGGGGCGAGCTTGAGGCGGTCGAGCACCTCGGACGCGGGAAGGACTTCGCCGCCATAGTCGATCCGGCCGTGGCCCATCAGCGCGGCGGTCATGTGGGCAAGCGGGGCGAGGTCGCCCGAGGCGCCGACGCTGCCCTGGCTCGGGATCACCGGCAAGGCGTCATGGTCGAGCAGCGCCTGAAGGGCGTCGATCACGATCAGGCGGACCCCCGAATGGCCGCGGCCGAGGCCGAGGAGCTTCAGCTGGATCATCAGCCGGACGACCTCGCGCGGGGCGGGCTCGCCGATGCCGCAGCTATGCGACAGGATGAGGTTGCGCTGCAGCTCGGCGAGGCGCTCGGGCGGAATGCGCTCCTGCGCGAGGAGCCCGAAGCCGGTGTTGATCCCGTAGACGGTCTCGCCGCCGGCGACGATCCGGGCCACCGCCTCGGCCGCAGTGGCGACGCTGGCCAGCGCGGCGTCGGACAGGCGCGCTCGCGCTCCGGTCCACAGCTGGCGGAGAGTGGCGAGATCGATCGAGGTGGGGTCGAGGAGGAGCATAAGCCCGCCCTCTAGCCCGACAATCGCAAAAGCGGGAGCCTGCGCGTCAGTCGTCCGCCGGATCGTCTTCGGTCGGGCAGACGAACGTATAGCCCTGGCCCCGCACGGCCTGGAGGCAGCCCTCGCAGCCAAGCGCGAGGAGCGGACGGCGGAGCCGCGAGATGGCGGCGGTCAGCGCGCGCTCGCCGGTGCCGCCGCAGGGCAGCAACGACTCGAGCTCGGCGCGGGTGAAGACACGCCCGGGCTGCCCCATCAGGGTTTCGAGGAGGCGTGCCTCCGTCAGGGTCAGCTCCTGCGAACTGGATTCCCGACGGAGGCGGTAGGCGAGGAGATCGAGGCGGAGGGGGCCGCAGTCAACGAACGGGTGCCCCCCCTCCTCGACCACGGCCCGAGCGCTCAAAACTTCACCGTGCCTTCAAGGCCGAAGGTGCGCGGCGTGTTGAAGTTGCCGTAGTCGCCGAGAATGCCGCCGTTGTTGCCGATCAGCAGGATGTTCGGGACGCCGGTGACGGGCGTGGTCTGAACCGCCGGAATGCTGTTCGACGGGTCGCGGCGATAGACATATTGTTCGTTGAACAGGTTACGGCCCCAGACGCTGAGGGTGAAGTCGCTGCCCGGCGCGATCGCGATGTCGGCGAGGCTGATCCGGCCGTTGACGATGAACGAGCTGTCCGCCTTGGTCGCGAACTGGTCGAAGGCCTGAGTGGCCTGCGCATAGTTGGCGTCGAAGTGGAACTTGAGCGACGCGTCACGGAAGCCGACCGGCAGCTTGTAGTCGATCGACCCGCTGGCCGCGTTGCGCGGCGTGAACACGATGAAGAACTGCTGCGGGACGGTGGTGGTGTTGATCGCCTGGCCGGCCGCGGTGCAGGCGGTCGAGGGCGTGCCGACGCCGGTGCAGAAGGCCGAGTAGGTCACCGGCACCTTCGGGATCTTGGTGTAGGTGTAGGCGTAGCTCGCACCGAGCTGCAGGCCTTCCATCGGATTGACCGTGATGTCGGCCTCGATGCCGCGGATCTTGGTCGTGCCGGGGGCATTGAAGGTGACGAGGTTGTTGAAGTTGCCGGTCGCAGTCGGCTGGATGGTGCTGAGGTCGACCTGGCTGCCCTTGCGGTCCATCAAATAGCCGGCGATGTTGAAGCGCACGCGGCGATCGAACAGCTCGGTCTTGAGGCCCGCCTCGTAGCTCTTCACGTCCTCCGGATCGAAGGCGCGATAGTCGGAGGTGCGGCTGCTGGCGCCGCCGGCGCGGTAGCCGGTCGCATATTTCAGATAGCCGTGGATGCGCGGGGTGAAGTCGTAGGCGACCACCGCGAGCGGGTTGAAGCGGCTCCAGCTCTCGTCAAGCGGCTTGTAGCCGTTGGCCGCGGCGCGGACCGGGTCGGCGCGATAGTTGATGTTGCGCGAGAAGAGGAGCTCGCCTTCCTTCTTGTCCTTGGTGTAGCGGCCGCCGACCGTCAGGTGCAGCGCGTCGGTCGCATTCCAGGTGACCTGCCCGTAGGCGGCATAGCTGCGCGAGCGGACCCGCGAGGCGCGGTCGATCGAGCAGCCGTTGACCGCCTTGCCGAGGAACAGCGGGGTGCTGGCGGTGCAGAAGGGGATCTGCACGTAATTGGCGCCGACCACCTGATTCGAGCTGTTGAGCACGGCCACCGCGCCCATCGAGTTCGGGGTCGCGGCGTCGTCGCTGACGCGCTCGTTGAAGTAGAAGAGGCCGGCGACATAGTCGATCGAACCGACGGTACCGACCGCCTGCAGCTCCTGGCTGAACTGGCGCTGGGTCAGGTCGGCGAGGCTGTAGCGGCTGAACGCGCAGGGCGCGGCCGCGGTGCACGAGGCGGTGAGGTTGACGACCGGCACGCGGTGCGCGCCGCCGCTATTGTCCCACTGCTCGACGTCGACCCCGCGCCACGCGGTGATCGAGCGGATCTCGAGCTCGGGCATGACCGACCAGCGCAAAGTGTTGGTGTAGCCGAAGGTCTTGTCGCGGCTCTTCTTCTGCGGGACGCCGATGTCGGCGGTGCGCATCAGGCTGTCGCCGTTGACGACCACGCCGGGAAGCAGCGGACGGACGGTGCCCTGCGTACCGGTGAAGGCGGTGCCGGGGGTGACGCAGGTGCTGCCCGCCGGAAGCGGCAGCGGCGAGAGGTTCGAACCGCCGCTCAGGCAGCCGTTCGGATTGTAGTTCAGCAGCTGGCTGTAGAACGGCGTGTTCTTGTCGATGCCATAGTCATAGGAGAAATCGTTGGTGAGGCCGGCGACCGGCTTCCAGCGGACCGTGGCGCGAAGACCCTGGCGATCGAAATAACCCCAGCCGGCCTGGCCCGGGAGCGGGTTCTTGGTGATCGCGTCCTGGTGCTGGAGGATGCCGTCGAGCTTGACGCTAAAGCCGGCGAACTCGGGCAGGTTGAGGTGGGCGTAGGTGTTGTAGGCGCCGAGGTTGCCGATCCCGGCCGTGACATTGCCTTCGAGCCGACCGGTCGGGGCCTTGGTCACGATCGAGAGTGCGCCGCCTTCGGTGTTGCGGCCGAACAGGGTTCCCTGCGGGCCCTTGAGCACTTCGATCCGCTCGACGTCGAACAGCGCCGCGTTGAGGCCGTGCTGGCGACCGAGATAGACGCCGTCGACATAGACGCCGACGCCCTGCTCGCGCGCGGGCTGGTTGGCGTCGAGGGGAACGATGCCGCGGATACCGATGGTCAGCGCCGACTGGCGCGCCTCGAAGGTCGCGATGCGGAGCGAGGGAACGCCGCCGTCGGCAAGGTCGAGCAGGCTCTGGACGCGGCGCTCGCGGATGGTGTCGGCGCCCACGACCGAGATCGAGATCGGGGTCTTCTGGAGGTTGGTCTCGCGCTTGGTCGCGGTGACGACGATGTCGGCGACCTGGCTGCCGTTGTCGGCGGCGACCGCCTGGCTCTCGTCACGCGGGGTCTGGTCGGCGAGCGCCGAATCGGCCCGCGGGGCGTCGGTCGCCTGGGCCGGAGCCGGGGCGGTCGCGCCCGCCTGGGCGAAGGCCGGGACGGCCGCGCCGGTGCTGAGCAGGATGGCAGTCAGGGCCCTGAGGCCGCCGCGAACGACGATGGTCATATGGATTTTCCTTGTCCCCCCGGCCTGGTTTGGAGCCGGCTTCTGGCGCGAGGCTCTAGGGAGGGCAGGCGACAGCTTCGTTGCGCGAAATGGACGCGGCCGTGAAGGATCGGTGACCACATGGTGACAGCGGTCGCGAGCGCAAAAAGAAAGGGCGGAGACGCCTTGCGCCCCCGCCCTTCCCGACCTGCTCGTGGCGGCTCCTAGCGGAAGCGCGCGCCGAGGCTGATGCCGATCACCCGCGGCTCGTTGAGCACGGCCGCATTGTAATTCTCGATCACGCCCTTGAGGTTCTTCTCGTTGGTGATGTTGCGCGCGAACAGCGCCACGTCATAGCCGCGGTCGCTCTCGTAACCGAGCTTGAGCCCGCCCTCGAGATTGTCGCTGACCGTGAACTCGACCGTCCGGTAAAGGACGAAGCTGGTCTTGCCCTGGAGGTTCCAGTCGGTCGAGACATAGGCCCGCCCGCCCTCCATCGGCACGTCGTAGCGCGCGTTGAAGTCGAGGTTGTACTTCGGCGCCTGCGGCAGCGGATTGCCGTCGATCGACGCGAAATAGGTCCGCCCCGTGCCCGTCCCGCGGATGAAGAAGGGATCGAGCACGGTGCAGGTCTGCACGCCGTTGAGGCTGCAGGTCTGCGCGAAGACGCGCTTGTCCCGGATCTTGGTCCGCAGCAGCGAGAGACCCGCGCCGATGCGGAAGGTCGGGGTCGCGCGCCAGTCGGCCTCGAGCTCGGCGCCATAGCCGGTCGCCTTGTCGGCGTTGAACAGCACGCCGTTGCCGTTGCTGTCATTGCCGTTGAGCTGGATGTCGCGCACCCGATAGGCGAACAGCGAGCCGTTGAGGGTCAGCGTGCGCCCGAACAGGTTGGACTTGAAGCCGCCCTCGCCCGACAGGTTGGTCTCGGAATTGGCGGTGGTGAAGTCGGCGTTGAACACCGCCGAACGGCCCTGGATGGTCGGCCCGCGGAAGCCCCGGGCGACCCGCGCGTAGAGGCTGAAGTCGGGATTGACCTTGTAGAGCGCACTGACGTCCCAGCTCGGCTCATTGTCCTTGAGGCGAACGTCGCGGCGGCCGGTGTAGGTGTCGACCCCGGCGGCGTTGAGCGAAGCCTTGAGCAGGCGGGTGTGCTTGCGGTCGGTGCTCTGGCGCGCGCCGACGGTGAGGCTGAGCGCGTCGGTGAGGTCGTAGCTCAGCTGGCCGAACACGCCCCACGAGGTGTTGACGTTGCGCAGCCGCACCCAGTTGTTGGGGTTGGTGCCGGTGAAGAAGGCGCGCTGGTAGAATTCGGTCGTGTCGCGCGAATCGAAATAGATGCCGCCGACCTGCCACTTGAACGGACCGCTGTCGTCGGCCAGCCGAACTTCCTGAGACAGCTGGTCGAGATCGCGCAGCCGGCCCTCGCTCTGGCCATAGCCGTTGGGCAGGCCGTTGAACGGATAATCGGCCGCCGCGCCGCCGTCAGTGTCGCCGCGGCTGTTGCCCGAGGCATGCTCGTAGGCGGTGATCGAGGTCAGGCTGATCCCGCCGAGATCGACGCTCGAGCGCAGCGACACGCCCTGCATTTTATAAGCCTGCGGATTGTTGCGCGCCTCGTCATAGGCGACCTCGTCGCGAACGACCCGCTCGACCGAGTTGGACCCGCGGACGAGCGCGGCGCGGCGGAACAGGGTCGACGTGCCCTTGTAGTCGCGGACATGGCCCGAGAGGAGGAAGCTCAGGCCGGTGGCGGGCTTGAGCTGGAGCTGCAGCCGCGCGGCCTTGTCGTCGAAGCCGCCCATCACGTCCTTGGCGGGCGAGACGGTGCCGTCGGCGCTCGGGCCGCGATAGCTATTCGAGACCCAGTCGTCGCGGTGCTGGTAGAAAGCCGAGACACGGCCGGTCAGCACGTCGCCGGCGATCGGGCCGCCGAGGCCGCCGTCGAAGGTGACGGTGTTGAAGCTGCCATAGCTCGCGTTGAAGCGGCCCTGGGTGCTGCTGGTCGGGCGCAGCGTGTCGAACTTGACGATCCCGGCGGTGGTGTTGCGGCCGAACAGCGAGCCCTGCGGACCGCGCAGCACCTCGACCTGGCCGATGTCGAACACGGGGTTCGACTTCAGCACCACATGCTCCATGACGACTTCGTCCTGGACGATCGACACGGGCTGCGAGGCACCGAGATAGAAATCGATGTTGCCGAGCCCGCGGACGTAGAAGCGCGGGAAGATGCGGCCAGTGGTGGTCTCGGCGTAGAGACCGGGAACGCGGCCCGAAAGCGCGAGAATGTCCTCGCCGCCGACCTGGAAGTCGCGCAGCGCATCGCCGCGAACCGCGGTGACCGAGATCGGAACGTCCTGAAGCCGCTCCGAGCGGCGCTGCGCGGTGACGACGATGTCGTCGGCCGGCGCGTCCGCCGTCGCGGCCTCGCCGGTCTGGGCGGGCGCGGTCTGGGCAAAGGCGGCACCGCTGTTGGCGACGAGCAGCGCCGTACCGCCGAGCAGCGCACGGCGAAGATAGTGGATAGTCATCATTACTCCGGAAATGCCCGCGCCCCCGGTTGAAAGGACGCGGCGTTCGACAGAGACCCCCTCGGTCTCGGGCGCCCCGCTAGCGGCGGTCCGTGGCAGGAGTGTGACCGTCGGTGCCCATCACAGGCCCGGGAGATCGAGCCCCTGCTCGCGGGCGCAGCGAAGCGCCTCGTCATAGCCGGCGTCGGCATGGCGCATGACCCCGGTCGCGGGGTCGTTCCACAGCACCCGCTCGAGCCGGCGGGCGGCGTCCTCGGTGCCGTCGGCGACGATCACCATGCCGGCATGCTGCGAATAGCCCATGCCGACCCCGCCGCCGTGGTGGAGCGAAACCCAGGTCGCGCCGGAAGCGGTGTTGAGGAGCGCGTTGAGGAGCGGCCAGTCGCTGACCGCGTCCGAGCCGTCCTTCATCGCCTCGGTCTCGCGATTGGGCGAGGCGACGCTGCCGCTGTCGAGATGGTCGCGGCCGATCACGATCGGCGCGCTGACCTCGCCATTGCGGACCATCTCGTTGAAGGCGAGGCCAAGCCGGTGACGCTGGCCAAGGCCGACCCAGCAGATGCGCGCGGGCAGGCCCTGAAAGGCGATCCGCTCGCGCGCCATGTCGAGCCAGCGGTGGAGATGGGGATCGTCGGGGATCAGTTCCTTCACCCGCTGGTCGGTCTTGTAGATGTCCTCCGGATCGCCCGACAGCGCGACCCAGCGGAACGGGCCGATACCCCGGCAGAAGAGCGGGCGGATGTAGGCGGGCACGAAGCCGGGAAAATCGAACGCGTTCGTCACGCCGGTGTCGAGCGCTTCCTGGCGGATGTTGTTGCCGTAGTCGAAGACGGGGATGCCTTGGGCCTTGTAGCTCAGCAGCGCCTCGACATGACGGGCCATGGAGATGCGCGCCGCCGCCGCGGTGCCCTCGGGGTCGGTCTCGCGGCGCGCGATCCACTCGGTGACGGTCCAGCCCATCGGCAGGTAGCCGTTGACCGGATCGTGGGCGCTGGTCTGGTCGGTGATGGCGTCGGGCCGGATGCCGCGAGCGAGCATCTCGGGGATGATCTCGGCGGCATTGCCGAGGAGGCCGACCGAGGTCGGCTCGGTGGCCGCGCGGATGATCTCGAGCGCCTCGTCGATGGTCGATGCGCGGCGGTCGAGGTAGCGGGTCTCGAGGCGCTTCTCGATCCGGCTCTCCTGGCATTCGATCGCGATGCAGTGCGCGCCGGCCATGACCGCGGCGAGCGGCTGCGCCCCGCCCATGCCCCCGAGACCGGCGGTCAGGATCCACTTGCCCTTGAGGTCGCCGCCGAAATGCTGGCGGCCCATTTCGGCGAAGGTTTCGTAGGTGCCCTGAACGATGCCCTGCGTGCCGATGTAGATCCACGAGCCGGCGGTCATCTGGCCGTACATCATGAGCCCGGCGCGATCGAGCGCGTGGAAATGCTCCCACGTCGCCCATTTGGGGACGAGGTTCGAATTGGCGAGGAGCACGCGCGGGGCGTCGGCGTGGGTGCGGAAGACACCGACCGGCTTGCCCGACTGGACGAGCAGAGTCTGGTCGTCCTCGAGGCGCTCGAGCGTCGCGACGATGCGGTCGAACGCTTCCCAGTTGCGCGCGGCGCGACCGATCCCGCCATAGACGACGAGGCTCTGCGGATCTTCCGCCACCTCGTCGTCGAGGTTGTTCATCAGCATCCGCACCGCCGCCTCGGTCTGCCAGCTTCTGGCGACGCGTTCGGAGCCGGTGCGCGCCTTGATCCGGCGGCTGTTGTCGAGGCGGGTGCTGAGGTCGGTCATGGCTGCGGCTTAGCGGGCCGCGCGGCCGGCTTCTAGCCGAACAGCAACGCCGCCCAGACCATCAGCAGGCCGATCAGCGACACGAGGAAGATAAGCGTGCGGAACTTGGGCACGCCCGCGGCATAGAGCGGCAGATAGACGATCCGCGCGGCGACATAGATGATCGAGCCCCAGTGGGTGAGCGGGCCGAAATGGCCGGCGGCGGCCGCGCCGAGCAGGGCCGCGACGAACAACGGCAGCGTCTCGAACAGATTGGCCTGCGCGCGGAGCAGGCGCGCAGGAAAGGGATGGAGCGGCGGCATCTTCTCGTCGCGCGCGCCCATGTTCCATTCGGACCCATATTGCCTGGTCCGCGCCGCGCCCGCCCAGAGGATGTTGACCAGGGCCAGCAGGATCAGGACGGCGAGCATCACATATTCGGTCGGCATCGGGCAGCCTTTGTCGCTTCAGGGAGTGGGACTGTCCTGCCCGCCAAAGATGCGGCGCTCGGGCTGGAGCCCCATCCAGTAGCCGAGTTCGGCAGGCTGCGCGATCCGCCACACAGCAAGGTCGGCCGCCTTGCCGGGCGCGATGGTCCCGACCTCGTGCGCGAGCCCGAGGGCGGCGGCGGCATTGACCGTCATGCCCGCAATCGCTTCCTCGGGCGTCAGGTCGAACAGGTTGCAGGCCATGTTCATCGCCAACTGGGGGACGAGGCTCGGCGAGGTGCCAGGATTGCAGTCCGACGCGACGGCGATCGGGACGCCATGCTTGCGCAGGAGATCGACCGGCGGCCTCTTCGTCTCGCCAAGCGTGTAGAAGGCGCCGGGGAGAAGGACGGCGACCGTCCCTGACGCGGCCATGGCGGCGGCCCCGGCCTCGTCGAGATGCTCGAGATGATCGGCCGAGAGCGCGCGGTGGCGGGCGGCGAGCGCGGCGCCGTGGCTGTTGGAAAGCTGCTCGGCGTGCAGCCGGACCGGCAGGCCGTGCGCGCTCGCGGCTTCAAACAGTCGCTCGGTCTCCTGCGGGGTGAAGGCGATCCCTTCGCAGAAGGCGTCGACGCTGGTCGCCAGCCCGAGCCGAGCGACGGTCGGCAGCAGGTCCTCGACCATCCGCTCGACATAAGCCGCGCGATCGGCACCCTTGGGCAGGGCATGGAGCGCGAGCAGGGTCGGCGCGACCCGCACCGGCTCGGACCGGGCGAGCGTCCGGATCACGTTGAGCAGGCGAAGCTCGGAGGCGGGATCGATGCCGTAGCCCGACTTGATCTCGACCGTGGTGACGCCGCCGCGCATCAGCGCATGCAGGCGGGCGCGCGACTGCTCGAGAAGCTCGGTGACACTTGCCGCGGCGGTGGCAGCGACCGTCGAGGCGATGCCCCCGCCGGCCGACGCGATGTCCTCGTAGCTGGCTCCGGCCCGGCGCATCGCATGCTCGGTCGCGCGCGTGCCGCCGAAGACGAGATGGGTGTGGCAGTCGACCAGGCCGGGCGTGACAAAGGCGCCGCCCAGCGGGACGACCTCGGCCGCGCGGGTGCCGGCGAGGTCGGTCCGGCGACCGACCCGCACGACCCTGCCTTCGTGGATGCCGATCGCGGCATTGCGGATGAGGCCGAGCGGATCGTCGCCGATCGGCTCCATGGTCAGCACATGGCAGTCGGTGATCAGGCGATCCCACATGGGACAGGGCTGTAAGCGGCTGCTAGGCTCACTGGCAATGACCAGCGCGTGGCCCAACCTCACCGATCTCCTCCTTCCCGCCGGTGTCGAGGCGCCGATCGGCCTCGTCGGGGCCCCGCTCGGCAAGGGTTCCGTCACGCCCGGCCGCTGCGACCTTGCGCCGGCGGCGTTGCGAGCGGTCCTGCGGCGGATCGGCCGCTACGACATCGACAGCGGGCGCGAACTGGCGGCGGAGATTGCCGACATCGGCGACCTCGACATCGCCGATCACGAGATCGAGAATGCGACCGGTCCCATTCGCGAGGCCGTCGCGGCGAGCGTCGGGCGGCATGCGCTGACCGTCCTCGTCGGGGGCAACAATGCGGTTACCCGGCCCGGACTGCTGGGCATGGCCGACGCACTAGGCCTGCCGCTGGAGCGCTGCGGGCTGATCACGCTCGACGCGCATTTCGACCTGCGCGGGCTGGACGACGGGTTGTCGAACGGCAATCCGGTGCGCGCACTGCGGGCGGACGGCCTGCCCGGCGCCAACATCGTCCAGATCGGCCTCGCTCCCTTTGCCAACAGCAAGGCGATGCACGACGACGCGCTGGCCGGCGGGCATCTGGTCATCACCGCGCGACAGGTGCGCGAGCAGGGCATGAACGAGGCGATCGACCGCGCCCTCGACCGGCTCGAGGCGATGGAGGCGATCCTCGTCGACTGCGACATCGACGTCATCGACCGGAGCCAGTTCCCGGCCGCGCCCGGGGCCCGCCCCGATGGCATCCGAGCGCACGACTTCTTCACCGCGACGCGGCGGCTTACCGCGCTTGACCGGGTCCGAGTGATCGACCTGACAGAATGGGATCCGCCGCTCGATCCCACCGACCTCAGCGCCCTGACCGCCGGGCGCTGGCTGGCCGAGGCGATCGCTGGCGTCGAGCGCCGCCGCTAGTCGATCAGTTCGTTGACCGCGCGGGCGAGCTCGTCGGCGGTGATCGGCTTGCGCAGGACCCGCGCCCGGCCCTTCACCGCACGATCGATCGCTTCGCTGTCGGAAAAGCCGCTGAGGAACAGGAGGCGCAGTCCGGGCCGGAGCCCGAGGGCGTGCGAGGCCACTTCCGCCCCGTTCATCCCCGGCATGGCAAAGTCGAGCAACATGACGTCCACCGCCGACCGCTCGAGCTGGAGCAGCGCCTGCGGGCCGTCGCTGACCTCGATCACCGAATGGCCCCGCGACCGGAGCATGTCGGCCACGGTCGAGCGAACCGATGCGTCGTCGTCGACCAGCAGGATCTCCGCCGTCCGCTGCTGCGTCGCCCCTGATTGGCCTGACGTCTCATCCTTCCGGTCCTCGGATTCGGCGACCTTGGGGAGCAGGAAGGTGACCACCGTCCCCTCCCCGATGCGGCTGTCGATCGACAGTTCGCCGCCCGCCGCCAAGGCGACGCCATAGGCCATGGACAGGCCAAGCCCGGTTCCCTGGCCAGGCCCCTTGGTCGTGAAGAAGGGTTCGAGCGCGCGCTGGGCAACATCGGCGGACATGCCGACCCCGTGGTCGATGACGCGAATGGCCACGCGCTCGCCCTCATGCTCGGCCCGGATGATCAGCGTGCCGCCCGACGGCATGGCGTCGCGGCCGTTGATCGCGCAATTGAGGATCGCAAGCTCGAGTTGGGTCGGATCCGAGCTCACTGCCCCGACATCGCCGTCGACCTCGATCCTCAGCCCCACCGTCGGGCCGACCGAATTGCGCAGCAGGTCCTCCATCCCCGTCAGCAGGGGCGCCACGTTCACCGGTCGCGCCTCGAGCCGTTGCTGGCGCGAGAAGGTCAGGAGCTGACCCGTCAGCTTGGTGCCGCGCTCGGCCGCCTGCGCGGCATTGCCGGCCCAGCGGGTGACCTTGGCCTCGTCGCCAGGCACCATCTGGATGAGCTCGAGATTCCCGGAGATGGCCTGGAGGAGATTGTTGAAGTCATGGGCGATGCCGCCGGTCAGCTGGCCGACCGCTTCCATCTTGTTGGCATGGACCAGCGCCGCTTCGGCGCGCTCGCGCTGCGCGATTTCGGCCTGCAGCCGATCGAGCGCCGCATCGCGCTCGGCCAGGGCGGCGGCGAGCTCGTCGTTCTTGCGCTGGAGCATCGACGGGCTCGGGATGGCGAGCGCCCGGGGGATGAGGGGCCAGAGCAGGATGGCGGTCGGAACACTGGCGGCGGCGGTGATCGCCTTGATCGTCGCCTCGAGCGCATAATCGCCGTGCCACAGGTTCCAGATGCCCATGACGTGGGTGAGGCCGCAGGACAGGATGAAGAGCGCGAACAGCCAGAACATGCCACCGAACTCGACGTCGGGTCGGCGACGCAGGAAGGTGACGAGGGCGATCGGGATCGAAAAATAGGCACCGGCGATCAGCGCGTCGGAAATGACGTGGGTCCAGACGAGTTCGGGTCGCCACAACAGGCAATAGCCATGCGGCTGGAAATTGCCGCTGAAGAAATCACTCACGAATTCGGGCATGGCGCATCTTCCCTGAGACTTCCGACACGGCCTCAGCCTTCATTCTTAAGCGGTTGATTGTCGGGTGGCTAACAAAAGCTGTGCAACATTGGCGGGGCCACTGCCGGTGGGTGGCAAGGACTTTGCCCAGCAGTCGCCGGAAACCGAGCAACGCCTAGCCGAGCTCGATCCACATGGGCGCGTGATCGCTGGTCCTGGGCAGGGCCCGGACGGAGCGGTCGACCCCCGCGCTGGCGAGCCGGGCGGCGGCGGCCGCGTTGAGCAGTTGATGGTCGATGCGAAGCCCGGCGTCGCGCGCGAAGGCATTCCGGAAATAGTCCCAGAAGGTGAAGATGCGCTCGTCGGGATGAAGCGCACGGAGCGCATCGGTCCAGCCAGCGGCGGTCAGGCGCGCAAAGGCGTCGCGGACTTCGGGTGCGAAGAGCGCGTCGTCGACCCAGCGCTCGGGCTTGTACACGTCGGCCTCGGTCGGGATGATGTTGTAGTCGCCGGCGATGACCACGGGCTCGGTCAGGGGCCGAAGTTCGGCCGCGAGGGCTTCGAAGGCGGCAATCCAGCGCAATTTGTAGTCGAACTTGGGGCCCGGCCGCGGATTGCCGTTGGGGAGATAGAGGCAGCCGACGAGCACGCCGCCCACCGCCGCCTCGAGGTAGCGGCTCTGGGAAGGATCCGGATCGTTCGGGAGCCCCCGACGGGTCTCGACCGGATCCGAGCCGCGCGCCAGGATGGCGACCCCGTTCCAGCTCTTCTGGCCGTGCCAGATCGCGCCGTAGCCGGCGTCGGCGATGGCTGCGGCGGGAAACTTCTCGTCCGGCGCCTTCAGCTCCTGGAGGCAGACCACGTCAGGCCTGGCGGTGGCGAGCCACTCGAGCAGCACGGGCAAGCGTCCGTTGACGCCGTTAACGTTGTAGGTCGCGATCCGCACGCGGACTGAACAACGCGGACCAGCATTAGGCTCCCAAACGACAAAAGGCCGCCCCGAAGGACGGCCTTTGTGTTGGTTGCGGGGGTAGGATTTGAACCTACGACCTTCAGGTTATGAGCCTGACGAGCTACCGGGCTGCTCCACCCCGCGACGCTATGGTTGGGCCTCAGGCGCCGGCGCCAGCATCCGCTGACTTGGCTTCCTCCCGCTCTGGCGAGCGGTCCGGGCGGCCGCTTGGCCTTGCGAAGCGCGAGCGCTTCAAGGCCTTGCCCGAAAGACAGAAACGCCGCCACTGCCCGAGGGCAAGTGGCGGCGATCCATGACATGTGAATGGGTTTCTCTCGTGCCCGCCGGCTGCAAAGCCTGGCGACGACCTACTCTTCCGCAGCTTGAGCTGAAGTACCATCGGCGCTGTCTGGTTTCACGGCCGAGTTCGGGATGGGATCGGGTGGGTCACAGACGCTATGGTCACCAAGCTATGAAGCCGGCGGGACGAGAGAGTTCTAGAAATCGGTGCGGACCAAATTCTGGCGTCATCTAGCTGAGTGACACACCCATCGATCAGCAGAACTGTCGATGATGGTGGGACTCTCAAGCGCGAACAGAGCAATTAGGACCGGTTAGCTCCATGCATTACTGCACTTCCACACCCGGCCTATCAACGTGGTGGTCTTCCACGGCTCGATGATACCTTATCTTGAGGGAGGCTTCCCGCTTAGATGCTTTCAGCGGTTATCCCGTCCATGCATAGCTACCCAGCTGCGCCGTTGGCACGACGACTGGTGCACCAGAGGCATGTTCACCCCGGTCCTCTCGTACTAGGGGCAACTCCTCTCAAGTATCGACGCCCACGGCAGATAGGGACCAAACTGTCTCGCGACGTTCTGAACCCAGCTCACGTACCACTTTAATTGGCGAACAGCCAAACCCTTGGGACCTGCTCCAGCCCCAGGATGTGATGAGCCGACATCGAGGTGCCAAACAACCCCGTCGATATGAGCTCTTGGGGGTTATCAGCCTGTTATCCCCGGCGTACCTTTTATCCGTTGAGCGATGGCCCTTCCACGAGGGACCACCGGATCACTATGACCGACTTTCGTCTCTGCTCGACTTGTCAGTCTCGCAGTCAGGCAGGCTTATGCCATTGCACTCTAACAGACGGTTTCCAACCGTCCTGAGCCTACCATCGCGCGCCTCCGTTACTCTTTAGGAGGCGACCGCCCCAGTCAAACTACCCGCCACAGAGGGTCCCTGCACCGGATAACGGTGCGAGGTTAGACTGTAGAAAACAACAGGGTGGTATTTCACATTGTGGCTCCACACGAGCTGGCGCCCATGCCTCAAAGCCTCCCACCTATTCTACACAATTGTTTCCCACAGCCACTCTGAAGCTGCAGTAAAGGTGCACGGGGTCTTTCCGTCTAACCGCGGGTACTCCGCATCTTCACGGAGAATTCAATTTCGCTGAGCATCTCCTGGAGACAGTGGGGAAGTCGTTACGCCATTCGTGCAGGTCGGAACTTACCCGACAAGGAATTTCGCTACCTTAGGACCGTTATAGTTACGGCCGCCGTTTACCTGGGCTTCAATTCGGTGCTTGCACACCTCCTCTTAACCTTCAGGCACCGGGCAGGCGTCAGACCCTATACGTCGTCTTGAAGCCGACTTAGCAGAGCCCTGTGTTTTTGTTAAACAGTCGCTACCCCCTGGCCTGTGCCCCCTCAAAGCGGTTGCCCGCGATGAGGGCCTCCTTCTTCCGAAGGTACGGAGGCAATTTGCCGAGTTCCTTCAGGAGACTTCTCTCAAGCGCCTTGGTATACTCTACCTGCCCACCTGTGTTGGTTTCGGGTACGGTCTATACGGTGGGGCTATTTCCTGGAACCACTTCGAAGCCTGGACCAATCCGATAAGGCCAGACAACTTACGTGATCCGTCACACACCACCAGGTCACGGAATATTAACCGTGTTCCCATCGACTACCCCCTTCGGGCTCGTCTTAGGGGCCGACTCACCCTGCGCGGATTAGCCTTGCGCAGGAACCCTTGGGCTTTCGGCGAGAGGGCATCTCACCCTCTTTATCGCTACTCATGTCTGCATTCGCACTTCCGATACCTCCACGGTCGGTTACCCTTCCGCTTCATCGGCCTACGGAACGCTCCGCTACCGCTCAGTCAAAGACTGAACCCTAAGCTTCGGTGCACGTCTTGAGCCCCGTTACATCTTCGCCGCAGGACCTCTTATTTAGACCAGTGAGCTGTTACGCTTTCTTTAAAGGATGGCTGCTTCTAAGCCAACCTCCTGGTTGTTTTGGAAGTCCCACATGCTTTCCCACTTAGACGTGACTTGGGGACCTTAGCTGTAGGTTAGGGCTGTTTCCCTTTTGACGACGGACCTTAGCACCCGCCGTCTGTCTCCCGGACTATACTCTCAGGTATTCGGAGTTTGGTTAGAGTTGGTAGATCTCGCGACCCCCGCATCCATCCAGTGCTCTACCCCCTGAGGAAAACATCCGAGGCACTACCTCAATAGTTTTCGCGGAGAACC